>NZ_LABX01000007.1 GCF_001043915.1 Methylobacterium aquaticum
CTTGAACGGAAAATGCTCTAGTGAGCGATGTCATGCGAGCGCTGTCGCATTAACAGACGATCCGCCCATGGGAACTTCCGAAAACCACCCATAGCAGCCTGTCTGATCACCACCAGGTGGAACGGGATGCGGCTTGTGCCAACCGAGGCGATGGCTCAAGGCGGGCCGAACAGCGGGTCTTCCGCTGGAAAGCGCCGGTTCAGCGCGTCTAGGCTGCCCGGCCGGATCGCTGCAAGCAGTAGCATCCCGTGACTGCCGTCCGCACAGACAACCTCCCGCGGATCGTCGGCGCGACGAAAATTTATGAGCGCCTCGCAAAGATCGGGTGGCGGATACTTCCAGAGGAAGTCGCACATGATCGTCTCGCGACGGCCATCGAGCGGGAAGGTGATCGAGGCTCTGCCTTGCGCACCCTCGCCCGGAAGCACGACGATCACGTCGTCCGGGCCAACGCCATGCCCAAGTGCCATCAGCACTGACGCCGTGATCTCAGCGAGCAGCGCCGTGTCGTACTCGGTGTGGCTTGGTACGAAGACGAGGCGGCGCGGTGCGAACAGGCCAAACTCCTGCAGGGTCGCGAGCGCGTAGAGTGCCTCGAATGAGCCGACTGGGCGCCCTGGATCAACGTGCTGTGCGGCGCGCCACAACAGCATGACATCGACCTCGCCGGGGGCGAGCGCGTCGGCCTCCACAAGGGCCTCAATCGTCGTCTTCAGGACGACCCGCTCCTCATTCGTTGGCTCGCCGGCTTGCGCAGCCGAGATAAGCTCCTCGGGAGCAACTGCCGTCGGAGCAAGCGCCGTCACGTCACCTCCGAACGGCTGGTCGACGGTCCAGCTACCTGGTTCGCTTGCTGCGGACATGCTGTCCTTCCAGAGAGCGAGGCACCCGAGCACGACGAAGGTAACGCTGGTCGCGAGGCAGGCCCATCCGACTGTATCGAGCGGGCGCATGAGGCCAACAACGAGCACGGCCAGCAAAGCGAAGAAGGCCGTTGCCAAGGAGAGTTCGCGCTTCGCCGTCACGTTCGGTTTCCACCCATTGTAGACGCAGGTGCGCACGACCTCAGGGGCTTGGAGACACGTTTTCGTCGTCCAGCCGCAGCGACCATACCAGTGCACCCTGATCGTCGGTGAGCCACACTAAATTGGTGTCGTCGCTGACCACGAAGTCCCCCTCGGCTAGGGCCGCACTCATCGCCTCGGAGGCACTAACGGCCTTGATGACCCGTTCCAGCGTGGCGTGATCTGTCACAAGGCCGTTCGGCTCGCGCCAGCCGCGATGCAGCCGGAACGTCCTCACTGATGATCCTCCTGGCCCCCCGACTCGCGCTCCTTGAACCGCTCATTCTTGCCGGACCTCTTGGGCGGCGGGGCATCCTGCTCATCGCCAGTTCGCTCGGTCAGCGCGAAGGCGTGCAGATGCTGGGCCTGCTCCGGGTCGTCATCGACACCATGGGTCAGCGCGTAGAATGCGGCGCGCACGATCTGCTTCTTCGTGGCGTTTGGATGCTGGTCACGGACCGCCGCAATCAGATCCTTCCGCTTCATGTCGGGCTTCGCCAGTTCACGTAACGTGGCCGCGAGGGCCTGGATGTCGGACATGGGATCCCTCGTCGGTGCTGGTGTCAGACGAGGGTCATAGGCGCTCAATCCTGGTCTGTCGCGGGAGGGTGGGATTGAGATTGCCCCGTTTCTGTGGTTCTTGCTCACTTTGCGTGGATCAGGCGGCCAGAACCATGCGGCGCTTCCGGAGATCGAGGCCTGCCCGTCCGTAGCACTGGCGCTTGATGAGCTTGAGCCGGTTGACCTGGCCTTCCGCCTGGCCGCTACTCCATGGCTCCATGAGAGCAGCCCGAACGGCAGCGATTGTCCGCCTCTAATCCCGAGGCGAACGTCGCACTCGCAGAAGCCTCACAGGTCCGGGCCTTCGTGATCCAAGCCTCGATGTCTGCAGCGGCGTCCTGATCATCGGCCAAGGGCTTGCTCTTCCCGGCGGCGCGCACGAGTGCGGTGAAGCGGCGGGCCAGTCCCGTGACGGCCCGCGCGGTGTCGTCCTGCTCGACGCGGCTCACCACAGCCGCTTCGCTCTCATCCAGCACCGAGGTCGGCTGCACGAGCAGCCACGCCAGCTGCCGTGCTGGCGGCAACGGGGCTTCCGATCCAGGCGGCTCCGAAGAGGAAGCCTTGGCACTGCGGGCCTTGCGGCCTGATCGGACCGGCCTCGTCCGGCGCTCGGCGACGAAGCGATGCACTTGCCGGCTCGTCCCTGGATAGCCCCGTTCCCGGATCTCGCGCCACAGGGCCATGGCGTTCTCGCAGCCCTCGTCGATCCGTCCCGCCAAGTATGCGACGTGCGGATCAAGCAGGCTCGGCCCGGCACCGTGAGGCAGCTGCGCCGGGAACGCTTCGGCGCTGGCATACTTGCGCACCGTCGCACGAGCCAGCCCCAGGGCACGGGCGATCGCGAGCAGGGGCTCCCCGCCGGCGTGCCGACGGCGGACCTCGTCGTAGATGGCCTGCCATCGCATCCGGCTCTGTGCGCCAGCTTCCAACTCCGTCGTAGAGCGGGCAAAGGCGCGGTCGCGCCTGGCGGGACGAGCGGTCGAGCCAGGGAGGAGCGGCAGGCTGCGCAACCGGGCATAGGCGCCGTGGAGCCAGCGTTCGACGGCTTGCCGCATGGTGGTGAGCAGGTGCCAGCGATCGGCGACCTGTTGCGCCTTGGGAGCGCCGAGGCTTGCGCCTCGGGCATACTCGGTCGAGCGATCCCGGGCGACGAGTTCGACGCCGGAGTGCCGTTCGAGCCAGCCGGCCACCGTGGGTGCCGTGCGATCCGGGAGGAGATCGACGACGCGGTGACGGTCGAGGTCGACGACGATCGTGCCGTAACGGCTGCCCTTCCTGATCGCCCAGTCGTCGATGCCGACCCGGATGGGAGCCGGCGCGTCGGGCATCGGCATGCGGGTGACGAGCCGCAGCACGGTCGCGCGGCTTGCCGGCATGTGGAGGTGCGCGAGAAGACGCGCGCCGCCTGCACCGCCACAGGCGAGGCCGACCCTGGCCTGCGCCTCGCCCAGTCGCCGCGTACGCCGGGCGTGCGGTGCGAGGAGGTCTGTAGGCGTCTCCGCGAAGGTGCGGCGTCGGCAGGTCGGGTTGAGGCCGGAGAACCGCCGCACCTCGATGCGGAGCTTGGTCTGCGATGTCGACAGTGGCAGATCGGAGGGATGGCGGTGGTAGCGGCTATGGACGGACCGGCTCGCCTGCCCGCACGCGGGGCAGCAGCCTGTGCCTGCGTCGAGTCGCACCGGGACGACGAGGTGATCGTCGTGTCGTTCGACGAGATGCGCAACGCGGCACTCGGAGATGGCGAAGGGAATGTTCATGCCTCCCACGATGGGGAGGCGGATCAGACCATCATCGGCCCGAGGCGATCCACCGCCATCCACCCAAAGTGAGCAAGAACCAAACGGGGCAATCCCAAGTAGGCGCCCCGCCCCAACGGCGGCCTCTCAGGCCGCCCGAACGGACTGGAGGAAACGGTGGACCTCGCTCGTGAGGTGCTCGGACTGACGGGAGAGTTCGGAGGCGGAGGCGAGCACCTGACTAGCCGCGGCGCCGGTATCCTCCGAAGCCTGGGCGACACCGGCGATGTTGCTCGTTACTTCGGCCGTGCCGGTGGCCGCCTGGGCAACGTTGCGCACGATCTCCTGCGTTGCAGCCCCCTGCTCCTCGACGGCAGAGGCGATGGTTGTGGTCACCGTGTTGATCTCGCGGATGCGTGCCGTGATCGAACCGATGGCTGAGACCGCCTGACCTGTGACCCCCTGGATGCGCCCGATGTGCCCACCGATCTCGTCAGTCGCCCGGGCGGTTTGGGAGGCGAGTTCCTTCACCTCGGCAGCGACGACCGCGAAGCCTCGGCCCGCCTCACCGGCGCGCGCCGCCTCGATGGTGGCGTTCAGGGCGAGCAGGTTGGTTTGTCCGGCGATCGAGGAGATAAGCCCGACCACGTCGCCGACCTTCGTGACGGCGGCGGTGAGTTCGTCGACGAGGCGGGCAGTGTGATCCGCCTCGCTGACCGCTGTATTGGCGAGAGAGGCCGAGCCCTGCACCTGCCGGGCGATCTCCTGCACCGAGGCGCCTAGCTCCTCGGAAGCTGCTGCCACGGTGCTCACGTTGGAGGCGGCCTCCTCGGCTGCGGCGGCGACGGTGGTGGACTGCGAGGCAGTCTCGGTGGCAGTCGCCGTCATCGTGGAGGCGGTCGCCTGCAACTCCGTCGCGGAGGCCGACACCATGCCGACAATGCCACCGATCGACTTCTCGAAGGCGTCGGCGAGTTCGACAGTGGCGCGACGCCGCTCGACCGTCGCGGCCTCCTCGGCAATGCGCTTGATCTCAGCTTGCTCGGCCGCCTTCTGGGCGACCAGCGCCTTGATACCCTCAACCGCCTTGCCGATCTGGCCGACCTCGTCGCGACGGGACGCTTCTTTGATGTCAGCATCGATGTCGCCGCCCGCCATACGTTGCAGGACCGAAACAAGCCTTTTGCTCGGGCGAACGATCCCGAGATAGGCGATGCCGAGCGCGAGACCCAGGGCCACGAGCAGCCCTAGCGCTGCCAGCGCGACTAAGACTTGGGTGGCGCTTTCCGCCTTCGCCTGCGCATCCATTTTCGCATTGGCCAGTTCGCGAGTCAGTACATCGATACGATCTTGTACAGCAACGCGAATTTTTTCTCGGGCAGTGCTGCCCTCACCGAGCAGGATCTTCGCTGCCGTTGCATCATCGCTTGCGAGCGCGGCCTTGTTCGACTGCGAGGCGACAGCGACATACTCCTCCATCGCCTGACGGATGTTCCCGACCGCAGCCTTACGCTCTGAAGTTGTCGCGAGTGCTAAGTTTTGGTCGATCGCTTCGAATGTCTCACGAACTGCAATCTCAAATCGTTTGCTAAATTTGTCGCGCTCCGATACACGGGGCTCAAGAATTGTGTTCCTGGCCTGCACCGCGGCTTCATTGACGCCGATACGGACTGACAGGACATTCCTTAGGCGGGTTGCCTGAACGTCGACGATTTCTTGAGTTCGGCCGTTGAGTTCGTCGAACGTTGTATGCGCCTTGTAAACGATGCCTGACGCAACCGTGGCCACAATCACCAGTGGGATCCCGATTTTGGTGATGATCCTCATATCGGATAAGCGCAGCACGTTCAGTTCCTCCGAGAAACGGGGCGTTCACGCACACAGGACCACAATGGAAAAGGTGCGCCAACACTTGGGGATTTGGTGCTCGTCTGTAAAAAATTAGTTTAATGGCGCCGTTTAACGGGTTATACTAATTGCGAGCGTTAGCGCTTGGGCCTAGTCCAGTGGGATTATTGTGGCAGCCTCACTCCGCAAAACGGTCTAATTCATTCGGCTCGTCAGCGGGCGAGAGCTTCTCAGACCCGATCACAGGTTTCGAGTGGGTCGCGCCGCCCGCTCACTGTCTTAGAGCATTTTCCGTTCAAGTAGAAATAGCAGAGCTTTCATCTCAGTCTGCATCGTAGCCGGCTGCTGCGATGATGCGGCGGCACTCGCGTGGCTTAAAGCAGCGCAAGATGCGCTGGATGGTCCGGTGTAGAGCGTCTTCGCTGCGCGCGGCCGCTTTGCGCAGCAACTCCTTGATCTTGGCAAAGACCTGCTCGAGCGGATTGAAGTCGGGCGAATAGGCTGGAACGTACAGGATCCGCGCTCCCACCGCGGCAACTGCCTCGCGCACCCCCGCTACCTTGTGGGCTTGGAGGTTGTCCAGGATCAGCGTGTCGCCTGGGCGCAATGTCGGCGCCAACTCCTCCCGCACGCAGGTCAGGAACGCCGCTCCGGTCATCGCGCCGCGGCGCAGGTGCGGTGCCACCAGACCGTCGCTGCGCAAGCCCAGCACCAGCGTCGTGCCGTGTCGTGTGACCTCACGAATAATTGTCGATGCAATCGTCATGGGATCGGCGAACGATGCAGTTGCCCGCGTCGCTCAGTCCATTCCAGGCTTGCCGCCCCGGAGTTTCTTGACGTCCCCACGCCGGCCCTTCTCCTCCAGCCGTCTCTTCTTCGATGCCAGCGTCGGGCGGGTCGGGCGGCGCGGGGTCGGGGGCACCGCGGCCTCGCGGACGAGGTCGGCCAGGCGCTCCCGCGCCTCGGCGCGGTTGCGCTCCTGGGTGCGGTGGGTCTGCGCGGTGATCACCAGGACGCCCTCCGCCGTGAGCCGCCGACCGGCGAGCTTCATCAGGCGGATCGCCACGGCGTTCGGCAGCGAGGGCGAGCGGCGGACGTCGAAGCGCAACTGGACGGCGCTCGAGACCTTGTTGACGTTCTGGCCGCCCGGGCCGGAGGCGCGCACGAAGCTTTCCTCCAGTTCGGATTCGTCGAGGGTGATCCAGGGCGTGCATTCGAGACCCACGGCTGGCTCTCCCGAGAAAAAGCTGGCGAGACGACGTTCGGCGGCGCCGGCATCCCACGAAACGGTCGCGTGCGCTACATCGGGGGCGTGCCGAAGAAACGCTCCCCCGGGTCATCCTCCGAGACCGCCGCCCTCCCCGCCGCCTTCGCGGCCTGGTTCGCCGGGCGCGGCTGGGCGCCGCGGCCGCACCAGCTCGCCCTGCTGGCGGCGGCGCAGGCCGGACGCTCGGCCCTGCTGGTGGCCCCGACCGGGGCCGGCAAGACCCTGGCGGGATTCCTGCCGACCCTGGTCGATCTGGCCGAGGCGGATGGCAAGGGCGGGTTGCACACCCTCTACATCTCGCCGCTCAAGGCGCTCGCGGTCGACATCGCCCGCAACCTCGACGCACCGGTCGCCGGGATCGGGCTGGAGCAAAGAATCCGGATCGAGACCCGCACGGGCGACACACCGTCGCACAAGCGCAGCCGCCAGGTCGCGCGCCCGCCGCACATCCTGCTGACCACGCCCGAGCAGCTGGCGCTGCTCATCGCCCATCGCGAGGCGGCGGACCTCTTTCGCGGCCTCAAGCGCGTGGTGCTCGACGAGCTGCATGCGCTCGTCACCTCGAAGCGCGGCGACCTCCTGAGCCTGGCCCTCGCCCGGCTGCACCGCCTGGCGCCGGGCCTCGCCACGGCCGGCCTGTCGGCGACGGTGCGCGAGCCCGATGCGCTGCGCCGCTACCTGGTGCCGCAGGTCCCGGAAGCGGCGATGGCCGACCTCATCACCGTCGAGGGCGGAGCGCGGGCCGACCTGCGCATGCTCGAGACCGGCCGCACCCTGCCGCTCGCCGGGCACACGGCGCATACGTCGATGCCGGCGGTCTACGACCTGATCCGGCGGCACAAGCTGGTGCTGGTCTTCGTCAACACCCGGCTCCAGGCCGAATACACGTTCCAGGAACTCTGGAATCTCAACGACGACGGCTTGCCGATCGCCCTCCATCACGGCTCCCTCGACGCGACCCAGCGCCGGAAGGTCGAGGCGGCGATGGCGGCGGGGTTGCTCCGCGCCGTGGTCTGCACCGCGACCCTCGATCTCGGCATCGACTGGGGCGACGTCGACCTCGTGATCAATATCGGCGCCCCGAAGGGCGCGAGCCGGATCATGCAGCGGATCGGCCGCGCCAACCACCGCATGGACGAGCCGTCGAAGGCGTATCTCGTCCCGGCCAACCGCTTCGAGATGCTGGAATGCCGCGCCGCCCTCGATGCCGTGGAGGAGGCGGCGCAGGACACGCCCGATCCGCGCCTCGGCGCCCTCGACGTACTGGCCCAGCACGTGCTCGGCATGGCCTGCGCCGGCCCGTTCTCCGAGGACGATCTCTACGACGAGGTGCGGGCCGCCTCCCCCTATGCCGACCTGACGCGGGACGATTTTCTGCTCGTCCTCGATTACGTCGCGACCGGCGGCTATGCGCTCCGGGCCTATGAGCGCTTCGCCAAGATCCTGCGCGGGCCGGACGGGCTGTGGCGGGTGCGCGACGCCCGGACCGCTCAAGCATACCGGATGAATGTCGGCACGATCATCGAGTCGACCACCGTCAAGGTCCGGCTCGCCCGGCGCAACCGGGCCAAGCCCGGCAGCGTGCTGCCGGCGGGCGGGCGCGTGCTCGGCGAGATCGAGGAGGATTTCGCCGAGACGCTGACGGTCGGCGACACCTTCCTGTTCGCCGGCGAGATCCTGCGTTTCGAGAGCCTGCACGAGGACGAGGCGCTGGTCACCCGCGGCCCTCCCGGCACCGATCCGGCGATCCCGAGCTATGGCGGCTCGAAATTCCCGCTCTCGACCTTCCTGGCCGCCCGGGTGCGGGCGCTGATCGCCGATCCGGTCGCGTGGGACCGGCTGCCGGCGCAGGTCGCCGACTACCTGGCCCAGCAGCGCCGCCGCTCCGTGCTGCCCGGCCCCCGCGACCTCCTGGTCGAGACCTTCCCGCGCGCCAACCGGTATTACCTCGCGTGCTTCCCATTCGAGGGGCGGCTCGCCCACCAGACCCTCGGGATGCTGCTGACCCGGCGGCTGGAGCGGGCCGGCATGCGGCCCTTGGGGTTTGCCGCCAACGATTACGGTTTGGCGGTGTTCGGCACCCGCGACCTGTCGGAACGCATCGCCCGCGAGCCCGCCTTCCTCGACGGGCTGTTCGCCGAGGACATGCTGGGCGACGACCTGGAGGAATGGCTCGACGAGTCCGCGATGATGAAGCGCACCTTCCGGCAATGCGCGGTGATCGCCGGGCTGATCGAGCGCCGTCATCCGGGCCAGCGCAAGACAGGGCGGCAAGTGACGATCTCGACCGACCTGATCTACGACGTGCTGCGCAAGCACCAGCCCGGCCACCTGCTGCTGCGGGCGGCGCGGCAGGATGCGGCAACCGGACTCCTCGACGTGGCCCGCCTCGGTGTGATGCTTGCGCGGATCCAGGGGCGAATCATCCACAAGGCCCTCGACCGGGTCTCGCCGCTCGCCGTGAACGTGATGCTCGAGATCGGGCGCGAGCGTGTCTACGGCGAGGGGGCGGACGAGATCCTGGCCGAGGCCGAGGCGGCTTTGCTCGGCGAGGCGCTGGCGTGACACAGACGAGACCGGAGGCCGCCCCGCTCCGGCACAGGAAGACGATCATCGTGGCCGTGTCGCTGAAGCTCGAGAAGACCCCCAAGACCCCGGGCGTGACGCTCGCGGGCGAAACCCTCGTCCTCGACCTCAGCGGCGCCCTGTGGCTGCCCGAGCACCGGACGCTCGTGGTCTCCGACCTGCACCTGGAGAAGGGCTCGGCCTATGCGGCCCGCTCGGGCCAGTTCCTGCCACCCTACGACACCCGCGAGACCCTGGCCTGCCTGCACGAGGCGCTGGCCCGGCTCGATCCGGCCCGGGTCGTGTGCCTCGGCGATTCCTTCCACGACGCCCAAGGGCCCGCCCGCCTCGACGTGGCCGACCGCGCCCTGATCGCCACCCTCCAGGAGGGCCGTGACTGGGTCTGGATCTCCGGCAACCACGACCGGGCGGTTCAGGACGGCATCGGCGGCCGTTTCGCCGACACCCTGACGGTCGGCGCTCTGACGCTCCGGCACGAACCCGCCGACGCGCCCGAGACCGGGGAGGTGGCCGGCCACTACCACCCGGTCGGCAAGGTGGCGATGCGCGGCCGTGCCGTGCGCCGGCGCTGCTTCGTTCTCGATGCGACGCGCCTGGTGATGCCGGCCTTCGGTGCGCTCACCGGCGGGCTCAACGTGCGCTCGGACAGGTTCGACACGCTCTTCCCCGGCGGGTTCACGGCTCACCTGATCGGGGATGGGCGGGTTTTTGCGATCAGCCGGACGATGCTGACGCGGGAATGAACAGCAATCGTCGAAGTCTACGGCGTATGCACGTCGAGCGGGGTCCTCTCTCCCGTTTGGGAAAGGGATGAGGGTGGCTTGGATTAAGCTCTCAGAGAAGACGTGTGGATCCGATCGCTCATACCCTCGGCCCAAGATGCTGACGCATCGGGCCGATGAACCATCTCAAATTTTCGATACTAAGCCAAAGGCTTAGCAAAAATCGGAGAACGGAACCAAAGGTCGTTTTCAACGACCGTTGGTTTCACACGTGAGCGGGGCGCCTTCGGCATGCCCTGATCCGGCGATTGCCAAATGAATGTTAAACAGTCCCCCAAAACCCAGCCGCCAGCAAGGTTAGCCCCGCCACTCCCGACAGGACCAGCCGCAACCGCCCGAGCCACGCCGGCACCAGCCCACGCCGCGGCAGGTCCTGGTCGACGAGGCCCCAGGCGAGGACCAGGGCGCCAAGGACCCGCAGGTCCCAGGGCGCGGGCGCGAACAGGGCCGCCCAGGCGATGAGCGATGGAATGACCGACACGCCATAATCGGCCCCCCGCCCCTCGGGCGAGGCGGCGGCCGCGCCCCAGCGCAGGCCGCCGAGGAACGAGGCGATCACGGCGCCGTAAGCCGCAAGCAGCGGGCGCGGCGCCAGCCCTGCGAGCGGCTGGCCCAGAATCACCAGGGCGCTCAAGCCTAAGAACGGGATCAGGCCCGCGCCGCCGAGGACCAGGGCGGCGGGAAGCGTGGTGCGGGGCATCAGTCTCTCCGGAAGATCACGCTGGCGAGCCAGCCGGAGATGAGTGCGAGCGCGCCGACGGCAAGCCCATAGGCCAGCGACCACTCGCGGGCGAACGTCGCGAGGCTCTGCTCGACGCCCGATTTGACGAGGTCGAACCGCGCCTCGTGCCGCGCCAGGGGCACGCCGCCGGCGAGCAGCAGCACCTCGACGTCGTAGGCGCCGACCGGCGCGGTGGCCGGGAGCGGTGCGGTGCTGCGGAAGACCGAGGGCGACAGGAACCGCACCCCCGCCTCGCTCTCGGTGAACAGGCGCTCGCGCCGGCGCAGGCGCAGCAGGGCCTCGCGGAAGGGGTCGTCCGGCGCCGGTGCAGCGAGAGTCATGTCGGGGGCCGCGACGATGGCCTTGAGGCCGAGACGCAGGCGGCGGCGCGTCGCCTCGTCGGCGATCTCGGACAGCGGGCGCGAGGACAGGACCGCCAGGAAGCTCGGCACCTCGGCGAATTTCTGCTGGGCGCGATTGATCCAGACCGGTCCCATGGCCGCCTTCTCGCGCACCGTCAGGGCCTGGCGCGGGCCGCGGATCGTCACGACCACGTCATAGCCCCCCGAGCGCGCGCCGGCCTGCCCGTCGCGCTCGATGGCGCCGAACACCGCCACCGAGGTGCCGGTATAGGTCGAGGTGACCGCGAGGCGGTTGAAGGACAGGCTGACCACCAGGGATTCCGCCGAGGCCGGACTGATGGCGAGGAAGCCCAGAATGACGGCGAGGAAGCCCAGAATGACCGCGAGGCGCACGCGCATCAGCGCGTCTCCTGGACCACGATCGAGAACGGCTCCTCGGGGCGCAGCATCAGCTCGACCGCGAAGCGCAGGCCCACCGCCAGGACCAGGATGGCGAGGAGGAACCGAAAATACTCCGAGCGCAAGTTGCGCCCGGCCCGCGCGCCGAACTGCGCCCCGAACACGCCCCCGACGATCAGGATCACCGCCAGCACGATATCGACCGCCTGGTTCTGCACCGCGTGCAGCACCAGCGCGACGAAGCTGGTGCACAGAATCTGGAACTGCGAGGTCCCGACGACCACGCCGGTCGGCACTCGCATCAGGTAGAGCAAAGCCGGGACCAGGATGAAGCCGCCGCCGATGCCCAGCACCGCCCCGACGAAGCCCACGAACAGGGCGAGGCCGAGGATCGGGATCACGCTCGCATAGAGGCGGGAGCGCGGAAAGCGCATCCGCAGCGGCCAGGCCATGTAGGCGGCATGGTCGCCGCCGAGCCGCGGCGGGCGGGGCCGGCCGCGATGCCGCGCCCAGGTGCTGCGGACGCTCTCGGCCAGCATCAGCCCGCCCACCACCGTGAACAGGGTGACGTAGGCGACCGTGATGACGAGATCGAGCTGACCGGCCCGCCGCATCGCGGCGAAGAACCAGACGCCGAGGCTGGTGCCGACGAAGCCGCCGAGGACCAGGACGACGCCGAGCCGCAGGTCGAGGGCGTTGCGCCGGAACGCCGCCAGGACGCTGGTGGCCGAGGAAGCGACGATCGGGGCAGTCTGGGTCGCGACGGCAACCGCCGGGGGGATCCCCATGACGATCAGGATCGGCGTCATCAGGAAGCCGCCGCCGATGCCGAACAGCCCCGACACGAAGCCGACCGCCGCGCCGAGCCCGATCAGGACCAGGACGCTGACCGGCATCTCGGCAATCGGAAGGTAGATCTGCAACGACGGGACGGTCCGGGACGGCGGGGTCCCCGATCTAGACCATGTTTGCCCGCCGAGGGAAACCGCGACGCGGACGGGCGCGGACCGTCTCCGATCCGCGCCCGTCGATGTGCCGAGGTGCCGGCGATCACACCTTGCCGGTGCTGCGGCCGACGCTGAGGGGCGGCGGCGCTCCGATCAGCGACATGGCGCCCGGATTCGCCGCGGTCTCGACGCGGGCCGGCGGCGGATCGTTCACCGTCGGGTCGGACGTCTTCGGCTTCCAGGCGTCGGCGGCACTGCGGGCCACAGCCAGATCCTTCGGCGTCAGCTTGCCCGCCACCTCGTCGCGCTTGCGGCCGGCATCGTCGTCGCCCTGGGCCGCGGCGGCGGCGAACCAGCCATACGCCTGGGGCAGGTCCTGGGTGACGCCGAGCCCGCGGGCGAGCAGCACCGCGAGGTTGTACTGGCTGTCGCGCACCCCGTACTCGGCGGCCTTGCGGAACCAGGTCGCCGCGGAGGTATAGTCGGGCTTGCCGCCGGCGGCGCCGGATTCCGCCAGCATCACCGCGAGGTTGTGCATCGCCCGGACATGGCCCTGCATCGCCGCGCGGCCATACCAGAGCCGTGCCTTCTCCTGGTCGCGGACGAGGCCGAGGCCCTTCTCGTACTGGCTGCCGAGGCGGTACTGCGCCGGGGCGTAGCCGGCCCCGGCCAGACGGTCGAACAGCTTGGCGGCAAGCGCGGTGTCCCGCGGCAGGCCGCGACCGTCGACGGAGCGGCTGGCCAGCTCGTAGATCGCAGAGCCGTCACCGTCGAGCGCCGCCTGGCGCAGGGACGAGGCTCCGGCCGGGACACCGGCGAGGTCGTGGCTGAGCGACGCCATGTCGCTCACCCGCGGCAGTCCCGGCTTGGCCGCGAGCGTGGGCTTGGCCGCAAGGGCGGGCTTGGCCGCTTCCGCACCCGTCTCCGCTCCCTTCTGGGGGGCGGCCTCGGGCTTGGCGGGCGCTGGCTTCGCATCCACGGACTTCGCGTCCGCGGCCCTGGTGTCCGCGCTTTTCGCGTCGGACGCCTTCGTGTCAGGCCCTTTCGTCTCGGCGACCTTGGCATCCGGCGCCGATGCGGCGGGCGCGGCGACCGAGGGCGTGCTCCTGGGCAGGGCGCGCGCGCCGGTGGCCTGGGTCGTTGCCGGGTCGACCGGTGCCGTCGCCTCGTGGGAGACCGCCGCCGGTGCGGTCCCGCGCGAGCCGGCCCCCTGGAGGGCCTGCAAGGTCCCGAGTGCGAGCACGATCGCCGCGATGCCGAGGAGCAGCGGCCGGCGGCGGCGCTCGATTGCGGCCCGCAGCCGCTCGACCAGGCTGCCCTTGGCCTCGCCGCTGCGCTCGACGATGGACGGGGACTGGCTCGCGCCGGCGGCCTCGGCCGCGGCGGCCTGGGCCGCGCGGCGCGCTGCCGCGATGAAGCTCGCCTTGATGTCGCCTGCGGGCATCTCCGCATCGGGCATGTCCGGGGCCGGCATCTTCGGCGCGGGCATCCTCGGGGCGGTCTTGGCCTCGCCCTGCTTCGGGTGCGGACGGACGGCGCCGGGCTCGATCATCTCGTCCGCCGGGCTCGGCGGAGCGGCGCGGAGCGCCTCCGGACGCCGGGCCGCGCGCGGCTCCGCGACCGGAGCCTGAGACGGGGCGGTGGTTTCGCGCAGGGAGTCGCGCAGCGGGCGCGCGGCGCGCGGGGCCGCCACCGTGGCGGCCGGGGGAACCGCCTCGCTGCGGCGCTCGCCGTCGAGAAGGGCAAGCCGGGACACCAGCTGCTCGAGGGCGGAATGCACCCCCTCCATCGTGGCCTGGAGCCGCTTGTCGGCGGCGGCCTGCTGCGCCTGCATGTCGGCCAGCACCGCCTGGAGGCCGCCGAGGCCGTCGGACACCGCCGCGCCCTTGGTCTCGGCCCCGATCGAATCGGCGACGCTGCGGGCGGCGCGCTCCGCCGCGGCCTGGATCGGCGCCTCGTCGCGCAGCAGCGCGACCTGGGCCAGGAGATCGCCCATGGTGCGCTCCAGGCCCGCCAGGGCCGGGTCGCTGCCGCGGGTGTCGATGCGGCCGGCGAGCGCCAGGACCTGCCGCTCGAGGCCGTCCAGGGCCTCGCTGCCCGCGCCCTGACCGACCCGGTCGAGCTTGTCGGCGAGGCTGCGCAGCATGCCGTGGATCGACGCGAGGTCGCTGCTCGGCAGCGCCGGCTGACGCAGGGCATCGCCGATCTGCTCCAGGCGATCCATCACGTCGCCCACGGTGCTCACCGCCGCGACCTGATCGACCTTGGCCGAGAGCGCGTCGATCCGGCCGAGGATGGCGCCGGTCGCGTTCGGCTGCTCGCGGCGCTCGGCGCGCAGGTCGTCGAGCTTGCGGTCGAGATCGGCGATGCCCTGGGCCAGGGCCGGCGCGTCGGCGGCCGGGGCGCGCACCCCCTCGCGGATCTCCTCCAGAAGAGGCCGCAGCTCCTTCATCAAGGCGGGGCTGTCGAGCATGCTGCTGCCGAGCCGGGCCACGGTCTCCGTCAGCTCGTCGACCGAGCGGGCCAGGCTCTGCACCCGGGCCGGCTCGGCGAGCGCCGAGAGGCGGCCGCGGATCTCGTCGAGTTCGCCGAACAGCTTGGCGATGGCGTCGCGGTCGGCGAGCCCGGTCCGGTCGGCGCCCAGCGCCCCGTCGACCTGTTGCGCCAGGCGCTCGACGTCCTGGGCCACCCGGGCATGCACGTTGGCGGCGACATCCTCGGCGAGGCGGCCGACCTGGACCCGCATCAGGTCGATCGGCCCCGCCACGGCGACGAGGTCGGCCGGCTCGCGAGCCCGCTGCACCTCGTCTGCGAGGGTGCGGACCGCCTGTTCGAGGGTCCCGACATCGCCGCTCGTGGCGAGGGTACCAATCGAGTCGCGCAGGCGCGAGGTCTCGGCCTGAAGGCCGGCGATCGCCGGGGAGAGCTTGTCGGCGGCGGCTTCGGTCGTCTCCATCACCCGGGCGAGATCCCGCCGCAGGCCGTCGACCAGGATCTCCTGGTCCTCCACGGATGGGCCGTCGTCGAGCTGCTGCTGGCGCTGGCGGATCTCCGCCACCGCGGCGGCAAGGCTGTTGGGGGCCGGGCGACCGCGCCGGCCCGCCGGCCGCGAGGCGGTCTCCCGCGGCGCATTGTCGGCAAGGCGCGCCTCGATGCCGTGCACGGCCTTGGCGACGGCCTCGTCGGTGGCGTCGCGGCTTGCGCTGATGCGTTCGTCGATCGCGTCCAGGCGCCGGCCGATCGCCGCCACCGCCTCGATCAGCCGGGGGTCGTCGGCCGGAGGGATGGCGGGCAGGACGGGCTGGCCCAGGGCCGCCGGGATCGCCGCGGCCTGAGCCGGATCGGCCTGGGGCGGTGCAGGGTCGGGGGCGTGGTCGACGCCGTGGGACCGCCCGTGACGCGAACGCTGCGGCCGCGATTCCTGCGGCCATGCCCGGTCCGCGCGCCGGGACTCGGCCAGGTCGGTTCCCGGGAACACGTCCTGCCGCATGCGCCGGGAGCCCGATGATCGGCGGGACTGGCGCACGCCGGCGCGGGCCGAGCCCTCACTGATGGCCTCGGCGAGCCACTCGTCGACCGACAACCCGGCGCGGCGTGCCGCCTCGCGGGCGGCATCACGCAACTCCGGGTCGAAGGCATCGAGGGTTGGAGCGGTCCGTCTCATAGCGGGCTCTGCGCAAGGGGCCTGAGGATCTCGCGGATAGGCGCCGGCTCGTCACCGGCAGGAACCTGGCGCCCTGCTCGATCCTGAAGATCCGGTCAGTGGCAGCAGCCTTGAAGGTTCCTGACGGCACTTTCGATCCGCACGGTAAACAAGCAGTTAAGCATCGACCTGACGTCGGTGTGAGGATGGGTTGGGGGCGGCAGGGTCGCACGGCTTCGCCTCTTTAGCGTCGCGCGCGACGCGCGCGTGCGACGCGCGCGAGGCAACGGCACAGGCTTGTTCGTTGCACGCGCAACCCCATCATGGTCAATTTTTGCTCACAACTTCCGAGTGACTTTTCGGCGCCAAGAACCGCATCCTGAGCCGTTCTTGGCGTTTTCCGGCCCTGTAACGGTAATGTGATTTCCGATGCAAGTCATTGAGATTTATGATTTTTTACCGTAAGTAACACACGCTCAAGTTGACGTTACCTTTCCCTTAGGTAGGTCATTTGACCTTCTTTGTGTCACAGAGGGGCCCGAGTGGCGCCGCTGGTTGGACGATCGCGTCTCTGAACGGGGGAAACGGCTATGGCTCATGATCGGCAGACCGAGAGCAGCAGGGGGGCACCCGCTCGCTCCGGCGGGTCCGGTTCGCGCACCGGCCGGCCGGCCGGCCGCTCGGCCACTCCGGCGACGCTCACCATCGGCGACCTCGCCGAGGAGTTCGGCGTGACGCTGCGGGCGCTGCGCTTCTACGAGGCGAAGGGCCTGCTGCATCCGCAGCGCCGCGGCACGACCCGGCTCTACACCGAGGACGACCGCTCGCGCCTCGCCACGATCCTGCGCGGCAAGGAGCTGGGCTTCACCCTGCGCGAGATCGCCGCGATGGTCGATGGCGACGAACTGGCCGAAGCCGGGGCGACCCTCGCCCTGTCCCCGGCCCAGGTCGCCGAGCAGATCACCCATCTGGAGAACCAGAAGGCGGAGATCGAGCGGGCCCTCGAGGCGCTGCGGGGCTACGGCAAGCCGGTGACGAGCGCCTGACGGGGCACGACACGGACCGGGCGGCGCCCTGCGGGGGCGGGCGCCGCCAGGATCGAATCGTCAACCCTTTCACCCGTGAAACCCGGCCGCGCGCCGGCTGCCCCTTGCCGTTCCGCACCCAGATAGTTTACATATGAACTATCTCGCCGCGGGAGTTGCCGCGGACCAAACGTGGGAGCGGGGGAAACATGCCGAGCTACAAGGCGCCGGTGGAGGACGTGCTGTTCCTCCTCAACGACGTGTTCGGATTCGCGCGCTACAGCAACCTGCCCGGCTTCGCCGAGGCGACGCCCGACGTGGTCGAGGCGGTGATCGCCGAAGGCGCGAAGCTCTGCGAGGAGGTGCTGGCCCCTCTCAACCGGGTCGGCGACACCGAGGGCTGTACCCGCCATCCGGATGGCCGCGTGACGACGCCGAAGGGCTTCAAGGCCGGCTATGATGCCTATGCGGGCGGCGGCTGGATGGGCCTGTCGATGCCGACCGAGTATGGCGGCCAGGGCCTGCCCCACACCCTCAACAGCGTGATGCAGGAATTCGTCTCCGGCGCCAACATCGCGCTCGGGATGTATCCGGGCCTGACCCAGGGCGCCATGGCCGCTCTCCTGGTGCACGGCTCCGAGGAGCAGAAGCAAACCTATCTCCCGAAGATGATCGAGGGCACCTGGACCGGGACGATGAACCTGACCGAGCCGCATTGCGGCACGGATCTCGGCCTGCTCAAGACAAAGGCCGTCCCGAACGGCGACGGCTCCTACGCACTGACCGGCACCAAGATCTTCATCTCGGCCGGCGAGCACGACCTGTCGGAGAACATCGTCCATCTGGTGCTCGCCCGGATCGAGGGTGCGCCGGCCGGCACCAAGGGCATCTCGCTCTTCGTGGTGCCGAAATTCCTGGTCGGGCCCGACGGTGCGCTTGGCGCCCGCAACGGGGTGTCGTGCGGCGCCATCGAGCACAAGATGGGCATCCACGGCAACGCCACCTGCGTGATGAACTACGACGGCGCCACCGGCTGGCTCGTCGGCGAGGCCAATCGCGGCCTCAACGCGATGTTCGTGATGATGAACGAGGCCCGCCTCGCGGTCGGCATCCAGGGCCTCGGCCAGTCCGAGGTCGCCTACCAGAACGCCGTGGCCTATGCCCGCGACCGGCTCCAGGGCCGGGCGCTGACCGGCGCCAAGGCGCCCGAGAAGCCCGCCGACCCGATCATCGTCCACCCGGACGTGCGCCGGACGCTCCTGACCATCCGCGCCTTCAACGAGGCGGCCCGGGCCCTCGTCATCTGGACCGCGCTCCAGGCCGACATCGCCCACCGCTCCGAGGACCCGGCCGCCCGCCAGGCGGCGGAGGACCATATGGGCCTCCTCACCCCGGTGGTGAAGGGCGTGCTGACCGACCGGGGTTTCGCCAACGCGGTCGACGCCCAGCAGATGTTCGGGGGCCATGGCTACATCGAGGAATGGGGGATGTCGCAGTTCGTGCGCGACGCCCGCATCGCCCAGATCTACGAGGGCGCCAACGGCATCCAGGCGATGGACCTCGTCGGCCGCAAGCTGCCGCGCGACGGCGGCCGGGCGATGATGCGGTTCCTCGCCGAGGTCGAAGGCTTCTGCAAGGAGAACGCCGAGGACGAGACGCTCAAGGCGTTCTGCGCGCCCCTGATGAAGAGCCTCGGCCATCTCCAGCAGGCGACGATGTGGCTGATGCAGAACGCCATGGCCAAGCCCGACAATGCCGGCGCCGCTGCGACCGACTACATGCACCTGATGGGCCTCGTCGCCCTGGGCTACATGTGGGGCCGGATCGCCAAGGCGACGGCCGAGAAGAAGACATCCGGCGAGGGCATCGCCGAGCGCCTCGACGCGCGTCTCGCCACCGGCCGCTTCTACGTCGAGCGCGTGCTGCCGGAGACTGGTACGCGGCTGGCCCGGATCTCGGCCGGGTCGGACGCCGTCATGGCAGTGCCGGCGGAGCTGTTCTAGGCTCCGACCCGTACCCACGGAGCCACCCCGATGGCCGAACTCGAGAACCTGGTCCTCGAACATCTCCGCGCCATCCGCGGGTCGATCGAACCGCTCGACCGCAAGGTCGAGCGGCTGGAAGCCAAGGTCGAGAGTCGGTTCGACCACGTCGAAGCCCGCATCGACGAGCTTGATACCCGCGTGACCGGCCTGACCCACGCGGTCGTGGCCGCCTTCGGGGCCCTCGGCCATCGCCTCGACGACCACGAGCGCCGCATCGCCCGCATCGACGCGGAGCGCGCCTGACCGGCGCGCTCCCCCTCCCCGGCGCCCTCCCCTCGGGAGCCGCCGCACGACACCTCCGGGAAGACGCCCCATGCCCGACGCCTACATCTACGACCACGTCCGCACCCCCCGCGGCCGCGGCAAGCCCGACGGCTCGCTGCACGAGGTGACGGCGCTTCGCCTCGCCGAAACCGCCTTGCGTGCCCTCAAGGACCGCAACGCCCTCGACACGACGCTCGTCGACGACGTCATCCTCGGCTGCGTCGATCCGGTCGGCGAGGCCGGCGGCGACATCGCGCGGGCTGCCGCCCTCGTGGCCGATTACGGCAACCACGTGCCGGGCGTGCAGATCAACCGGTTCTGCGCCTCCGGCCTCGACGCGGTGAACTTCGCCGCCGCCCAGGTGATGAGCGGCCAGCACGACATGGCGGTCGGCGGCGGCGTCGAATCGATGAGCCGCATCGGCATCGGCGCCTCCGGCGGCGCCTGGCCGGTCGATCCGGCCATTGCCATCAAGTCGTACTTCATGCCCCAGGGCGTCTCGGCCGACCTGATCGCCACCAAGTACGGCTTCACCCGCGACGAGTGCGACGCTTATGCCGTCGAGTCGCAGAAGCGCGCCGCCCGCTCCTGGGAGGACGGCCGTTTCAAGCAATCGGTCGTGCCGGTGCGCGACGTCAACGGCCTGACGCTCCTCGACCATGACGAGCACCGGCGCCCGAGCACCGACATGCAGTCGCTGGCGAGCCTGAAGCCCTCCTTCGTCCAGATGGGCCAGATGGGCGGTTTCGATGCCGTCGCCATCGACGCGCATCCGGATGTCGAGGCGGTGGAGCACGTCCATCATGCCGGCAATTCCTCGGGCATCGTCGACGGCGCCGCCGCGGTGCTGATCGGCTCGCACGCTGCCGGCGCGAAGGCGGGCCTGAAGCCCCGTGCCCGCATCCGGGCCTTCGCCAATATCGGCTCGGACCCGGCCCTGATGCTGACCGGCCCTGTCGACGTCACCCGCAAGGTGCTCGCGCGCGCCGGGCTGAGCGTCAGTGACATCGACCTGTTCGAGGTCAACGAGGCGTTCGCCGCGGTGGTGCTCCGGTTCCTCCAGGCTTTCGACGTCGATCCGGCCAAGGTCAACGTCAATGGCGGCGCCATCGCGCTCGGCCATCCGCTCGGCGCCACGGGCGCGATGATCCTCGGCACCGTGCTCGACGAGCTGGAGCGCACCGGCAAGCAGACGGCGCTCGTCACGCTGTGCATCGGCGCCGGCATGGGTACCGCCACCATCATCGAGCGGGTGTGAGCATGATGCGTCCCCTCCCCCGCCTCGTCGCAGGGCTCGCCCTCGGCCTCGTGCTGGCCGGCGCCGCCCGGGCCGACGACGAGCGCCTGACCCTCGCCCGCGACATCGTCACCAAGACCGTCGCCCGCAACCTGACGCAGGCGTTCAAGCAGGCCGAGGAGAAGACCCTCGCCTCGCTGAGCGCCGAGCAGGCCGGCAAGATGCGACCGGAACTCGACAAGACCTTCGCGCAGGAGCGCGACACCCTCGTCGACGGCCTGTCGAAGGAATACGCCCAGAAGTTCGATGCGGCCGAGCTGAAGCGGCTGGCGGGAATCTACGACGATCCTGTCTACCAGAAGTTCCAGGCGCTCAACGCCGATCCGACCTCGATGGTCACCACGATCACCAAGGACGCGGTGACCAGGATGATGAACCTGCTCTCGCTGGCGGCGATGTCGCAGCAGGGCAACGGCCAGACGCCGCCGCAAGGCGTGCCGGCACCGACGCCGGCGCCTGCCCCCGCCCCGGCCCCGGCCAAGCCGTAATCGATCTCACGAGGCCCTCACCATGAACCTCACGAATTTCCGCTTCGAGACCGATGCCGACGGCGTGGCGCTCGCCACCTGGGACATGCCCGGCCGCTCGATGAACGTCGTCACCCCGGAGGTGATGGACGAGCTGAACCAGATCATCGACGCCGTGGTGGCGGATGCCGCCATCAACGGCTGCGTGATCGCCTCGGGTAAAGACACCTTCTCGGGCGGCGCCGACCTGACCATGCTGCAAGGGCTCGGCGCCGCCTATGCGCGGCTCGCCCGCGAGCGCGGCGAGGAGGAGGCGATGACCTTCTTCTTCGAGGAATCGCGCCGGCTCACCCTGCTCTACCGCAAGCTCGAGACCTGCGGGAAGCCGTTCGCGGCGGCCGTGCACGGCACCTGCCTCGGCGGCGCCTTCGAGCTGGCGCTCGCCTGCCACCACCGGATCCTGTCCGACGACGACAAGACCCGGGTCGGCCTTCCCGAGATCAAGGTCGGGCTGTTTCCGGGCGCCGGCGGCACCCAGCGCGTCGCCCGCCTGATGCAGACCGGCGATGCCCTCCAGATGCTGTTCAAGGGCGAGCAGATCCGCCCGCTCATGGCCCGCAACATGGGCCTCGTCCACGCCGTCGCGCCGCGCGGCGACATCGTCGCGAAGGCGCGTGAATGGATCAAGGCCGGCGGCTCGGCCGTGGCTCCTTGGGACCAGCCGAAATTCAAGGCGCCATCGGGCAAGGTCTATTCGCCCGCCGGCATGATGACCTGGCCGCCAGCCAACGCCATCTACCGCCGCGAGACCCACGACAACTATCCGGCCGCCAAGGCGATCCTGCACGCCGTCTACGAGGGCCTGCAACTGCCGATGGACCTGGCGCTCAAGGTCGAGAGCCGGTACTTCGCCAAGATCCTGCGCTCGCCGGAAGCGGCGGCGATGATCCGCACCCTGTTCCTGTCGATGGGCGAGCTGAACAAGGGCGCAAGGCGGCCCAAAGGCGTCGGCGCCGTGCCGTTGAAGAAGGTCGGCGTCGTCGGCGCCGGCTTCATGGGGGCGGGCATCGCCTATGTCTCGGCCCAGGCCGGGCTCGAGGTGGTGCTGGTCGACCAGTCCGCTGAAGCGGCCGAGAAGGGCAAGGCTTACGCGCACAAGCTGGTCTCCGACCAGATCATGAAAGGCCGCGCCAAGACCGCCGACCGCGAGGCGCTCCTCGCGCGCATCACCGCGACCGGTGATTACGCGGCGCTCGCCGGATGCGACCTCGTCGTCGAGGCGGTGTTCGAGGACCCGAAGGTCAAGGCCGAGGTGATCGCCAAGGTCGAGGCGGTGATCGGGCCGGATGCGATCTTCGCCTCCAACACCTCGACCCTGCCGATCAGCGGGCTCGCCAAGTCGTCGTCGCGTCCTGAGCAGTTCATCGGCATCCACTTCTTCTCGCCGGTCGAGAAGATGATGCTGGTCGAGATCATCATGGGCAAGGCGACGGGCGAGCGCGCGCTGGCCGTTGCCCTCGACTATGTGCGGGCGATCAAGAAGACTCCGATCGTGGTCAACGACGCCCGTGGCTTCTTCGCCAACCGCTGCGTCGGCGCCTATATCCTGGAAGGCCACCTGATGCTGGCCGAAGGGATACCGGCCGCGATGATCGAGAATGCCGGGCGTCAGGCCGGCATGCCGGTCGGCCCGCTCTCGCTCAACGACGAGGTCGGCGTCGACCTCGCCCTCAAGATCGTGAAGGCGACCAAGGCTCAGGTCGGCGAGGCGGCGGTGAACCCGGTTCAGGAGAAGGTCCTCACCGCCCTCGTCGAGGGCGAGGGCCGGCTCGGCCGCAAGAACCGCAAGGGCTTCTACGACTACCCCGAGCAAGGTTCGAAGAAGCTCTGGCCGGGCCTGCGCGACCTCCAGGAGACGAGGCTCGACCCGGATGCGGTGGATTTTTCGGAGGTGAAGCAGCGCCTCCTCGTCACCCAGGCGCTGGAAGCGGCCCGTACATTCGGCGAAGGCGTGGTCACCGACCCGCGCGAGGCCGATGTCGGCTCGATCCTCGGCTTCGGCTTCGCGCCGTTCACCGGGGGCGCCCTGTCCTACATCGACGGCATGGGCGCGGCGCGGTTCGTGGAGCTGTGCCGCAGGTTGGAGGCCAAGCACGGCGCCCGCTTCGCCGCACCGGCGACGCTGGTGGCGATGGCCGAGACGGGCGGGACTTTCTACGGCGAGGCGGCCAGGCAGGCCGCGTGAAGACAGGGTCGATCCGATTGTCTGATCTCACCCCACCCTCGACCTCAGGATGAGGTCGAGGGTGGGGTGAAACGGGCCTCAGATCAGCGCCGACGTGAGATCGTCCGGTTCTGCCATCTGCCTGAGATGCAGGGCCGGCATCCTCCCCGGGCGGCACCCTCGCCGCCCGGGGCAACCGCGTGACGAATCAGAACAGTGAAGCGCCCACCCGCCGGGTCGTGCTGGTGGCGAATGTCGCGGCGGGCTCCCTGGTCGATGGCGGCTTGACCCCGGAGGCCCTGCGGGAGCGCCTGGAATCGGCGGGACTGGAGGTTGTGGCCGAGCCGCGCCCCGATGCCCCCCTGCCCGAGCGGCTGGCGGCGGCAGCGGAGGCGCCCGGCATCGACGCCGTGGCCGTCGCGGGCGGCGACGGGACCCTGGCCTGCGCCGCGCAGGCGCTCACCGGCCAGGACATCCCCCTCGGCATCCTGCCGCTCGGCACCATGAACCTGCTCGCCAAGGATCTCGGAGTTCCGGTCGACCTCGACGCCGCCATCGCGGTGCTGGCGCAGGGCCATGTGCGGGCGATCGATGCCGGCGAGGTCAACGGGCATGTCTTCCTGATCAACTCGGTGCTGGGCATGCCGGCCCGGATGGCGCGCCACCGCGAGGCGAAGCGGGGCCGGATGGGACTCCTCGACATGGTCCGCATGGCCGCCGGGCTCCTGCGCCATCTCGGCCGCTATCCGCGGGACCGGGCTTTGCTCACCCTCGGGGGCGAGACCCGGCGGGTGCGTTTCCGAACGCTCGCCGTCGTCTGCGGCGACTATCGGGAAGGCGTGGGGCAGGTTCTGTCCCGGGCGGGCGTCGACGGCGGGCACTTCACGCTCTACCTCGTCGAGACCCTGTCGGCGGCGCGGCTCGTGCGGCTCGGGCTCGGCTTCGCAATCGGCGAGTGGCGCCGCCTGCCCGAGCTGGAGCGGCACGAGACCGATGCCCTGACCCTTGATGCCCGCGGCCGCGCCGTGCGGGTGATGAATGACGGAGAGGTCGTGCTGATCGCCCCACCCCTGCGCTATCGCCTCCGCCCCGGCTCCCTGCGGGTCCTCGTGCCGGCGGAGAATCCCCGATGAAGCGGATCGCCCATATCTCGGACCTGCATTTCGGCCGCACCGACCCGGCAGTGGTCGAAGGGCTGGTGGCGGAGCTGACCCGCGACCGCCCTGACCTCATCATCATCTCGGGCGACTTCACCATGCGCGCCCGCACCCGGGAATACCTCGACGCCAAAGCCTTCCTCGACCGGCTGCCGCATCCCTGGATCGCCGTGCCGGGCAACCACGACATCTCGCCGTTCCGGCTCTGGCAGCGCTTCTTCCATCCGTTCCGGCGCTACAAGCGCTACGTCGCGCCCGAGACCGAGCCGGTCTTCCAGGACGACGAGATCGCGGTGATCTGCCTCAACACCGTGCGGACCTGGGCGCCGGAGACCGATTGGTCGCAGGGCAAGATCACCCACGCACAGATCCGGCGCACCGAGGCGAAGCTCGACGCCCTGCCGCCGGGACTGTTTCGCATCGTGGTCGGCCACCATCCGTTCATGCCGCCGCCTTGGGACGAGGAGGCGCGCCTGGTCGGGCGGGCCGACGAGGCGCTCGACGCCTTTCAGCGCCACGGCGTCGGTCTGACGCTGGCGGGCCATCTCCACCGCGGCTATGCCCGCTTCGCCGAGCCGACGCCGGACGGCCCGAAGGCCGAGATCGACCGGCCGGAGGCCAAGGCGACCGGCCGGCGGCTGCTCGCGGTCCAGGCCGGCTCCGCCACCTCGACCCGCCTGCGCGGCAACGAGCCCAACGCCTATAACCGGATCACCGTGGAGAACGGCGTCGCCACCGTTCAGGTGCGGCTGTGGACCGGCCAGGAGTGGTGCGACGCGGCGGAATCGGGCGCGGCGCGGTGCGCGGCGGAGGAGTGATCCGAACCGGGGTGTTCGACGACCACGGCTCTCAGATCGTCGAGATCGTGCCGGTCATCACCGCCGTGACCTCGATCTCCACCTTCATCTCCGGGCGCAGCAAGCCGGCCACCACCACCAGGGTGGCGGCCGGGCGAACGTCTCGCAGGACCCGGCCGCAGACCGTCAGCACCGCCTCGGCGTCGGTCCGGTCGGTGACGTAGTAGGTCGCCCGCACCACCTGATCGAGCGACGAGCCGGCCTGGTCCAGCACGCCCGCGATCGTGCGCCAGCACGCCTCGGCCTGCGCCCCGGCATCCTCCGGCATCGTCATCGCGGCGTAGTCGTAGCCGGTGGTTCCGGCCACGAACACGAAGCCGTTCTGCACCACCGCACGGGAATAGCCGTAGTCGCGCTCGAAGCTCGAACCGCCCTCGATCCGCCGTCGCATGTCCTGTCCTCCCGATTCGTCGCACGGAAACAATAGGCCCCCACCGCGCTCCAGCCGACATGCCGGCGAGTGCGCCCGAAGTGGCGGCGTCGATCGCGGCGCCGGGGTCGGGGGCGTCGTCGCTGGCGGGGCTCCTCGGCGGAAGGCCGGGAGACAGCCGGTTTCAGGACCCGACGACGCAGACGAGGGCGACGATCGCACCAACCAGGACAACGGTCTGAAGCCCGACCACGCAGGCCAGCCATTTGATGAGATCGCCCCGCGCCTCGGAGACCTGAGACCGGATCTCGCTGCGCAAGGCCGTCTCGATCGTCTTGATCTCGGTCCGCAAAGCCGATTCGCACGCCTTTACGTCGGATCGGGTCGCGTGCTGGCTTGGTGGCGCCTCGACGATCTCCGGCTCGCAGCAGGACCGGGACCGCTCATCCATGTCATCCCGCAGAGCACGACCGAGCGTCATCGTACTGGAACTGGCTACGGGCATACGAGGCATCCGATCACGCGACCGCGCAACGCGGACGGTACCATCGCGACCACCGCACCACCATGCTTTCCTTACGGAAAACCCCGCCCGGACAGTAT
Organism: Methylobacterium aquaticum; assembly: GCF_001043915.1. Classification (GTDB taxonomy): domain Bacteria; phylum Pseudomonadota; class Alphaproteobacteria; order Rhizobiales; family Beijerinckiaceae; genus Methylobacterium; species Methylobacterium aquaticum. The sequence goes on from NZ_LABX01000007.1 coordinate 26,226, forward strand.
CCGGACAGGGCTCGTCAGTATATCACGCAGAAGTTGTGTCGATCTTACTCGGCCGCAACCTTATGGGCCTGCGAGCCGTCGGTGTAGGTCTCGGCCGTCAGGCGCTGGCCCGGGGCGGCGCGGCCCGGGAGCGGCGGCAGGGCCTTGGCCTTCTCGAGGTCGATGCCGGCGCCCTCGGCAACGCGGCGGCCGTAATCCTCGTCGGCGTGCCAGAAGTGCCAGACCATCCGGAGCTGGATCGCCTCGGGGCATTCCTTCATGTCGGCGACGAGGTTGGCGATCAGGTCCTCACGCTCCCACGCCTCGAAGGAGCGGTAGCGCACGCCAGCCTGGGTGTAGTCGTCCTCGGTGCGGCTGGTCTGGTAACGGCCGAGCTGGCCCTCGACCGGCTGGTGGTACTCCTTCGCCGGCTTGGGCGCCTCGCGCAGGCCCTGGCCGATCGTGCTCGGCTCGTAGTTGATGTGCTTGTTCTCGCCGACGCCGTCGACGTAGAACGTCATCTGGCCGTCGCGCTGGTTGGTCGAGGTCTTCACGCCCGGCGCCGGCGCGTTGATCGGCAGTTGCAGGTAGTTCGGGCCGACGCGGTAACGCTGGGTGTCCGAGTAGGACAGGGTGCGCCCCTGGAGCATCTTGTCGTCCGAGAAGTCGATCCCGTCGACCAGCACGCCGGTGCCGAAGGCCGACTGCTCGACATCGGCGAAAAAGTTGTCCGGCACCCGGTCGAGCACCATGCGGCCGCAGGGCAGCAGCGGGAACTGGTCCACCGGCCACAGCTTGGTGTCGTCGAGCGGATCGAAGGACAGGTGGTCGTTCGGGCCGTCCGGCATGATCTGCACCGCGAACTCCCATTCGGGGAAGTTGCCGGCGGCGATATTGTCGTACAGGTCCTTGGTCGCGTGGCCGACGTCACGGCCCTGGATCTCGGCCGCCTGGGCCGAGGTCAGGTTGCGCACGCCCTGCTTCGGGATCCAGTGGAACTTGCAGAGATGCGCCACGCCCTGGTCGTTGACCAGCTTGTAGGTGTTGACGCCCGAACCTTCCATCTCGCGATAATTGGCCGGGATGCCCCAGGGCGACTTGAGGTGCGTCACCATGTGGATCGACTCGGGGTGGGCCGCCACGAAGTCGAAGAAGCGCCAGGCTTCCTGGCGGTTGGTCACCGGATCGGGCTTGAAGGCGTGGATCATGTCCGGGAACTTGATCGCGTCCCGGATGAAGAAGACCTTGAGATTGTTGCCGACGAGGTCCCAGTTGCCGTCGACGGTCTTGAATTTCACCGCGAAGCCGCGCGGGTCGCGGGCGGTCTCCGGACTCTCCTTGGCGCCGGCCACGGTCGAGAAGCGCACGAACATCGGCGTCTTCACGCCGGTCTCGTTGAGGACGCGGGCGCGGGTGTACTTGGAGGCCGGCTCGTCGCCGATCGTGCCGTAAGCCTCGAACCAACCGTGGGCGCCGGCGCCGCGGGCGTGCACCACGCGCTCGGGGATCCGCTCACGGTCGAAATGGGTGATCTTCTCGATGAACTGGTAGTTCTCGAGGGTCGCCGGGCCACGCTCGCCGACCGTGCGCAGGCTCTGATTGTCGCGGACCGGATGGCCCTGGCGGGTCGTCAGGATCGGGCGTTGGTCGCTCATGGGAACTCCTCTGACGTGCAGGCACGGCGTGCCGGGACGGGGGGGACACCGTGCGAGGACCACTCACATGGGGTGCCGGCCGGCCAGCCAACACCCTGGAACTGGTCCGGCTCCAGCGTATGGCCGTCGCGCGCCCTCAAAACAAATGCATCGTTGCGAAGCGTCTGATAGACGGGGCCTATGAATGTCTCCGGCCTGTCCCTGCGGGACCTCGAATACGTCGTCGCCGTGGCGGAGGAAGGCCATTTCGGCCGCGCCGCCGAGCGTTGCGCCGTGAGCCAGCCGACCTTGAGCGTCCAGGTGCGCAAGCTGGAGGAGGCTTTGGGCCTCGTCCTGTTCGAGCGCTCGAACCGCCGGGTGCTGCTCACCCCGAGCGGCCAGGCAGTCGTGCGCCAGGCCCGTGCGGTGCTGGCGGAAGCGAGGGCGCTCCTGCTGCTCGCCCGGGAGGGGGCCGGACACGGCCTGCGCGGCCGCCTCGTGCTCGCGGCGATCCAGACGCTGGGGCCCTACCTGTTTCCCCGGGTGCTGCGTGGCCTGCGCCAGGCTTTCCCGCATCTCGCCCTGGCGCTCAGCGAGGGGCGCACGGCCGAGATTCTCGACGCCTTGCGCGAGGGGCGGGCCGATGCGGCCCTGATCTCCCTGCCGATCCCCGAATCCGGGCTGACGGTGGTGCCGCTGTTCGACGAGCCGTTCCTGCTCGCCTGCCCGGTCGAGCATGCCTTCGCGGCCGGACCGCCGCCGCTCCCCGGCGATCTCGCCGGGCCCGACCTGCTGCTCCTCGACGAGGGCAATTGCCTGCGCGACCAGACGGTCGCCGCCTGCGGCGGCGGGCCGGCGAGCGGGCGCCACGCCACCAGCCTGGAGACCCTGCGCTCGATGGTGGCGGCGGGAGCCGGCTATACCCTGCTGCCGGCCCTCGCCGCCCCGCCCGGACCGGACCCGACCGGACTCACGGTCTGCCGCCGCTTCGGGCCCGAGGGGCCGTGCCGCACCATCGCGCTGGCGTGGCGCGCCAGCGATCCGCGGGTGGAGGGCCTGGCCGATCTCGCCGCCTTCTTCCGCCAGCATGCGCCGCACGCAACGCTGCCTCTCGGGCAGCCGGACGAGCCGGGGGCCGGTCGCGACAGGACGGCGATTCCCGTGTAGCGACCGGACGCGATTGCCTCACGCCACAGGACGCCATGCCTCCCGCCCCGCCGGATCCACGCCGCTCGCTGCCCCGCGCCGTGGCCCTGTGGGCGGGCCTCGTCCTGGCCTCGGGAGCGCTGTCCGGGGTGTTTCATCTTGCCGGCTTCCCGGCCGCGCTGCTGCTCGGGCCGATGCTGGCCGGCATCGTGTTCGGGGTGCGGGGTGCGCCGATCCGGGTGCCGAAGCGCGGCTTCCAGGCGGCGCAGGCAATGGTCGGCTGCCTCGTCGCCCACGCGGTCAATGCCTCGATCGCCGCGACGTTGCTGGAGGACGGGTTCTTGATCCTGGCGGTGGTCGGGGTCACCATGGTGGCGGCCTCCCTCACCGGCTGGGTCCTCACCCGCATCCGCCTGCTGCCCGGCACCACCGCGGCCTGGGGCTCCTCCCCGGGGGGCGCCTCCGCCATGGTGGCGATGGCGGAGGAGTTCGGCGCCGATCCGCGCCTCGTCGCCGTCATGCAATATGTCCGGGTCGCCTGCGTGGCGCTCACCGCCTCGCTGGTCGCCCGCTTCCTCGCCGGCGGCAGCGCCGCAGCCCCCGGCTCCGGCATGGATCCGGCGCCGCTCGCGGTCCTCGCCACCCTGGCGATCGCCGGCCTCGGCGCGTGGCTGGGCCTGCGCCTGCGCATCCCAGCCGGGGCGATGATCGGCCCGCTCGTCCTCGGCGCCACGCTCCACGCTGCCGGGCTCGCCGACCTGGCCCTGCCGTCCTGGCTGCTCGCGCTCGCCTATGCGGCGATCGGCTGGACGGTGGGCCTGCGCTTCACCCCCGCCACCGTGCGGGCGACGCTGTTTGCGCTGCCGGGCGTGCTGGTGGCGACCTTCGGGCTGATCGCGCTGTGCGGCCTGTGGGCCTTCGGGCTCACCTTCCTGCTGCCGATCGACCTTCTCACCGCCTTCCTGGCGACGAGCCCGGGCGGGCTCGATTCGGTGGCGATCATCGCGATCGGCACCCATTCGGACGTGTCCTTCGTCCTGGCCGTGCAGACCCTGCGGCTCCTCGTGGTCATCGTCACCGGCCCGATGGTGGCGAAGTGGATCTCCCGCAGCGTCGGCGAGACCGCCCGCTGACTCAGCCGCGCAGCGGTCAAGCTCGCATCCCGCAGCGAAACCCGCTATTGCGGCGCCTCCGGCGAGGCGCCCCTCGCCCTCAGATCATGACCTGACGCCGTGCACGACTACATCAAGAAGATCCTCGGGGCCCGCGTCTACGACGTCGCCATCGAGAGCCCGCTCGACCCGATGCCGCGGCTGTCGCAGCGCCTCGGCGCCAAGGTGCTGCTCAAGCGCGAGGATCTCCAGCCGGTCTTCTCGTTCAAGATCCGCGGCGCCTACAACAAGATGGCGGGGCTGCCGGCGGCGGCGCTGGCCCGCGGGGTGATCTGCGCCTCGGCCGGCAACCATGCGCAAGGGGTGGCGCTCGCCGCCAAGAAACTGGGCGTTACCGCGGTGATCGTGATGCCGCGCACCACCCCGGCGATCAAGGTCGAGGGCGTGAAGTCCCGCGGTGGCCAGGTGGTGCTGCACGGCGACGCCTTCGACGAGGCCTATGCCCATGCCAAGACGCTGGAGGCCGAGCAGGGCCTGACCTTCATCCATCCCTACGACGATCCGGACGTGATCGCCGGCCAGGGCACGATCGGCCTCGAGATCCTGCGCCAGCACGGCGACCCGATCGAGGCGGTGTTCGTGCCGGTCGGCGGCGGCGGCCTCGCGGCGGGGGTCGCGACCTTCATCAAGTTCATGCGGCCGGAGACCAAGGTCATCGGCGTCGAGCCGGCGGATGCCGCCAGCATGAAGGCGGCGATCGAGGCCGATGACCGAGTGGTCCTCGACACGGTCGGCCTCTTCGCCGACGGCGTCGCCGTGCGCCAGGCCGGGGCCGAGACCTTCCGGCTCTGCCGCGAGTACATCGACGAGGTGATCACCGTCGATACCGACGCGATCTGCGCCGCGGTCAAGGACGTGTTCGACGACACCCGCGTGATGTCCGAGCCCTCCGGCGCCCTCGCGGTGGCGGGCCTGAAGGAATACGTCGCGCGCGGACAGGCCGGTTCCGGCGCCCTGGTGGCGATCAACAGCGGCGCCAATCTCAACTTCGACCGCCTGCGCCACATCGCCGAGCGGGCCGAGATCGGCGAGCGCCGCGAGGCCCTGTTCGCCGTCACCATCCCGGAGCGGGCGGGCAGCTACCGCGCCTTCATCCGGGCGCTCGGCCGGCGCGCCATCACGGAGTTCAACTACCGATACGCGCCGGGCGCCGAAGCCCACATCTTCGTCGGCGTGCAGCTCGCCGGGGGCCGGCCCGAGAAGGAGGCGCTGATCGCGGAGCTGCGCAGTCTCGGCTACCCGCTCGTCGACCTCACCGACAACGAGGTGGCGAAGCTTCATGTCCGCTACATGGTCGGCGGCCGGGTGCCCGGCCTCGCCGACGAGCGGCTGCTGCGCTTCGAGTTCCCGGAGCGGCCGGGCGCGCTCCTGAAGTTCCTCGACAGCCTCGGCGTGACCTGGAACATCTCGCTGTTCCATTACCGCAATCACGGCGCCGATTACGGCCGCGTGCTCGCCGGCATCCAGGTGCCGGAGGTCGAGCGCGGCCAGTTCGCCGCGGCGCTGGCGGATCTTGGCTACGAGCATGTCGACGAGACCGACAACGCCGCCTACCGGCTGTTCCTCGACGGGCAGCCGCGGGAGGTAGCGTCCCATGCGGCGGCGGTGGCGCCAGCGGCGTGACGCCCGCCCGAGGCGGCGTACCCTCGGCCCGCTGCCGGGGGAGAGGGTGAACCCGCCCCCCCTGTCTTCCCAAGGCATCGTCACCCGAGAGTGAGGATCCCGCGCCTCTGCGGTGTCGGACCGGATCGAGACAGCCCGACACCCGTCACCGTCACGCCGCACGACCGACACGCTTTCGCGCTAGGAGAGCGGCCTTGACGCCGCCCCGCCACAGGTTCACCTCTCCCGCCCGATGCCTCCGCTCCTCGCCCTGCCCTTCCCCGCCATCGACCCCGTCGCGGTCGCGATCGGGCCGTTGCAGATCAAGTGGTACGCCCTCGCCTACATCGTGGGCCTGGTGGGCGGCTGGTACTATGCCAAGCGCCTGGTCTCGGCCCCGTCGCTCTGGGGCGCGGTGCGCCGGCCCAACCCCCTCGACATCGACGACCTGATCGTCTGGGTGGCGCTCGGCGTCGTGCTCGGCGGGCGCATCGGCTACGTGCTGTTCTACAACCTCGCCGCCTATCTGGCCCACCCGGCCGAGATCCTGGCGATCTGGCGGGGCGGCATGTCGTTCCATGGCGGCTTCCTCGGGGCAGTGCTGGCCCTGGTGCTGTTTGCCCGCCGCCGCGGCCTCAACACCTACGCGATGCTCGATCTCGCCTCCGTGGTGGTACCGATCGGGCTGTTCTTCGGCCGCATCGCCAATTTCGTGAACGGCGAATTGTGGGGCCGGCCGGCGCCGGACTTTCCTTACGCCATCGTGTTCCCGAATGGCGGGCCGCTGCCGCGCCATCCGAGCCAGCTCTACGAAGCCTTCGGCGAGGGGCTGGTGCTGTTCGTCCTGATGGCGATCGCGGTGCGGGCCTGCGGCTTCCGCCGCCCCGGCCTTCTGGGCGGCCTGTTCGTCGTCGGCTACGCCCTCGCCCGCACCACCTGCGAGTTCTTCCGCGAGCCCGACCCGCAGCTCGGCTTCCTGTTCGGCACCCATGTCGGGGCGCTCGGCGGCGGCATCACCATGGGGATGCTGCTCTGCGTGCCGATGGTGCTGGCCGGCGCCGTCTTCATCGTGCGGGCCCTGCGCGGCGACACGAGACCCCGTCCGCGGCTCGACGGGAGCGCCGCCGATTCAGCGGAAGTGACGTCCGCGTGAGCGGGACGCCGCTCCTCGGCGAGTTGCGCCGCCTGATCGCCGTGGAGGGGCCGATCACCATCGAGCGCTACATGGCGCTCTGCCTCGGCCATCCGGTCCACGGCTATTACCGGACCCGCGATCCGCTCGGGGCCGCCGGCGACTTCACCACCGCGCCGGAGATCAGCCAAATCTTCGGCGAGTTGCTCGGCCTATGGACGGCCGAGGTCTGGCACGGGCTCGGTCGCCCGGCTCCGTTCCGCCTGATCGAACTGGGCCCCGGCCGCGGCACGCTGATGGCGGATGCGGTGCGCGCGCTCAAGGCGGCGGCGCCCGACTGCCTGGCGGCAGCCGACCTCCACCTCGTCGAGACCAGCCCCACCTTGCGGGCGGCGCAAGGCCGTGCGCTCGCGGCCGTGGCGCCGCACTGGCACGAAGCCATCGACACCCTGCCGGACGGCCCGGCGATCCTGCTCGCCAACGAATTCTTCGACGCCCTGCCGGTGCGCCAGTACCAGCGCACCGCGCGCGGCTGGTGCGAGCGCCGGATCGGCCTCGATGGCGATACCCTCGCCTTCGGCCTGAGCCCGGACCCGACGCCGGAGATCGCCGCGGACGGAACGCCCGGCGCGATCCTCACCCTGCCGGCCGTCTCCCTCGACCTCACCCGCCGGATCGCCGGTCGCCTCGCCCGGGCGGGCGGCGCGCTGCTGGCCATCGATTACGGCGATCTCTATGGCGGCACCGCCGACACGCTCCAGGCGGTGGCACGCCACCGTTTCGCCGATCCCCTGGAAGCCCCGGGCGAGACCGACCTGACCACCCAGGTCGATTTCGCGGCCCTCGCCCGCGGCGCCGCGGGGGCAGGCGCCGTGGTGCACGGGCCGGTGACGCAGGCCGATTTCCTTCTGGCGCTCGGCCTCGCCCAGCGGGCGGAGCGGCTGGCGGCCCGGGCAAGCCCGGGCCAGGCCGAAGCGGTGAAAGCCGGGGCCGACCGCCTGATCGACCGCAGCCCCCGCGGCATGGGTCACCTGTTCAAGGTGATCGGAATCGCGGGACCGAACCAGCCGGCCCTGCCGGGCCTTTGAGACCTTTCCCGCTTTCGACACGATTGTCCGGCGATCCTGCGGGACGCCCCGCCCCAGGACGACCCCGCCATGTTCATCGAAGCGCCCGCGCTGAGTTCCCATTCCGGCATCCGCCACGCCTTCTTCACCCGGCAGGGCGGCGTGTCGGAGGGGCTCTATGCGTCCCTCAACGGCGGCCTCGGCTCGGGCGACGACCCGGCCCGGGTGCGGGAGAACCGCCGCCGCATGACGGCACAGCTCGCGCTGCCGCCGGAGACTCTGGTGAGCCTCTACCAGATCCACTCGGCAGAGGCCGTGGTGGTCGAGGCGCCCTTCGCCGAGCGCCCCCGCGCCGACGCGATGGTGACCCGGGAGCCCGGCCTCGCGCTCGGCATCCTCACGGCCGATTGCGGACCGATTCTGTTCGCCGATCCGGTCAACCGGGTGGTGGGGGCCGCCCATGCCGGCTGGAAGGGTGCGCTCACCGGCGTGATCGAGGCGACCATCACGGCCATGGAGGGCCTGGGCGCCGACCGCACCGGCATCGTCGCGGTGCTCGGGCCTACGATCGGCGCGGCGGCCTACGAGGTCGGCCCGGAATTCCGCGAGCGGTTCGAGGCGGCGGATCCGGACAATGCGCGCTACTTCACGGCCAGCCCGGAGCGCGCGTCCCACAGCCTGTTCGATCTGCCGGCCTATATCGTGGCGCGGCTGACCCGGGCCGGCCTCGGCGAGGTGGCGAACCTGAACCTGTGCACCTATGCCGACCCGGACCGCTTCTTCAGCTACCGCCGGACCACCCATCGGGCGGAGGCCGATTACGGCCGGCTCGTCTCGGCCATCGCCGTGACCCCGTGAGGCGGCCGAGGCCCGCCGGACAGGAGGCCGCCGTCCGGCTGTCATGGAGACTGGTGCGGGCTGCGTCGCACAGGTCCTCCATCGGACGCGACCGGACCACCGCCCCCAGCCTCGACACCCTTCCGACAGAGGCCGCCCCGGCCCGCGGCTGGTACTGACTCCAACGGCCCACGATGCTGACGCATCGGGCCGTTGACCCATCTCGAGTTTTCGATGCCAAGTTCAAGACCAGGCAAGTTCGATGCCAAGTCAGAGTCTTGGCGAAGACTCGAGAACGGACCAAAAGGTCGTTTCCGACGACCGTTGGGATGACCCGCACGCCGGATCGCCGCCCCGACGCGGCGTTCGACAGGACGCGATCACCTCGCAACCGGGATCGGGACACGATCCGACGGAAGCCTGCCGCCCGCCATGCGGGTGGGCCTAAAAACCGGTCGGGCCGGCGCCATCCCCTCGCGGCGGGGCCTGCGCCCAGCCCCCGCGCCGACGCGCCATTGCTCCCCCCGGCAACCTTCACGGCATTGTCGCAAAACACCCATACAGAGCGAACACAGTCCGAAACATAACTGTAACCCAGGTACGCTCTCCGACCGGTCCGACACGCCGAACGATCGCGGGCGAGCCTTGTGCCGCCGCGCGCTTTCTCCGCCTCGATAAGCCCTAACAGCCTCGCGCTGGAGGGTGGCGCCGCCTGGGCGCCGCCACCGTTCGTGCGCGCCCGGAGACACCAAGACCCATGGCCACGACGCTTGCCGCCGGCGACATCGCCCTTGTCGGCTACGACGCCACCAATCCCGACGATTTCGCCTTCGTGGTTCTGCGCGACATCGAGGCCGGCACCGCCATCAGCTTCACCGACAACGGCTGGAATTCCAGCACCAACGCCTTCCGTACCGGCGAGGGCACCTACACCTACACGGCGCCGTCGGCGCTCGTCGCCGGCACGGTGATCCGTCCGACCACGGACGCCACGGCCGCGGGCACCAATGCCCCCGTCTTCACGGCACAGAATTTCGCGCTGAACGCCTCGGGCGACCAGATCCTGGCCTATCAGGGCGCCGCGGCGAGCCCGACCTTCCTGTATGCGATCAACTTCGCGGATGGCGGCACGGCGTTTGCCGCCAACGCCACGAGCGCCAGCACCTCGGCCCTGCCGCCGGGCCTGACCCTCGGCCAGACGGCCGTCGCCCTGCCCTCCACCAATGGCCGCTATGCCGGCCCGACCTCCGGCACCCGCGACCAGATCCTGGCGGCGATCGGCACGACCTCGTCCTGGACCCAGAACAACACCACGCGGGTCGGCGCGGGGAACTACGACGCCTTCACGGTGACGGCGCCGCAATCCCTGCCGACCCTGTCGATCGACGACGTCCAGGTCGCCGAGGGTGATTCGGGCACGAAGTCGCTCACCTTCACGGTGTCGCTGAGCGCGGCGGCGCCCGCCGGCGGCGTGACCTTCGATATCGCCACCGCGGATGGCAGCGCCACGGCGGGCAGCGACTACACGGCCCGCAGCCTCAGCCGCCAGACCATCGCGGCCGGCCAGACCAGCGCCACCTTCGCGGTCGGCATCACCGGCGACACGGTGGTGGAGCCGACCGAGACCTTCACGGTGACGGTCGCGAACGTCTCGGGCGCGACCGTGGCGAAGGGCCAGGGTACCGGCACGATCCTCAACGACGACACCGGCACCCGGATCGGCGGCACGGCGATCTTCGACGCCGCGCCCTCGCTCCAGGGCCTGTCGGGCGCGACCAGCACGACCCCGCCGACCGCCACCAACGCGCTCCAGCTCGTGCGGCTGGGCGCCTACGCCACCACCAACGATCCGGCGACGCAGGCCGCGCCGAACGCCGAGGTCGTCGCCTACGATTCCTCGACGAGCCGGCTCTACGTCCAGAACACCAACGAGAACCGCATCGAGATCGTGGCGCTCGACGCCGCCGGCTCCCTGCGCAAGAGCGGCGAGATCCTGCTGTCGGGCCTCGAGCAGTACGGCGCGGTGAACTCGGTCGCGGTCTTCAACGGCCTCGTGGCGGTGGCCTACGCCAACGCGACCGGGGACGCGCCCGGCCGCGTCGCGCTGTTCAACGCCGACGGCGTGCTCCAGCGCTCGCTCACCGTCGGGGTCGGGCCCGACCAGCTGGTCTTCACCCGCGACGGCACGCGCCTCCTCGCCGCCAACGAGGGCGAGCAGGCGACCGCCGCCAGCAACCCGGTCGGCAGCGTCTCGATCATCGACGTCTCGGGCGGGGCGGCCAACGCCAGCGTCGCGGCGACGGTCGGGTTCGGCGGGCTCGACGGCGCCGAGGCAGCGTTGCGGGCCCGGGGCCTGGCGATCACGCCCGGCGCGGCCGCCTCCGCCGATATCGAGCCCGAATACATCGCGATCTCCCCCGACAACCGCTTCGCCTACGTCACCCTTCAGGAGGTGAACGGCGTCGCGGTGATCGACCTCACCAATCCCGGGACGGCGCCGATCGCGATCCAGCCGCTGGGCGCGGTCAACCATTCGCTCGCCGGCAACGAGTTCGACGCCTCCGACCGCGACGGGCCGAACGGCACCGCGTCGATCCGGATCGCCGCGACGCCCGCCGGCACCCCGATCTACGGTTTGCTCCAGCCCGACAGCATCGCGTCGTTCACCAGCGGTGGGGCGACCTACTTCGTCACCGCCAACGAGGGCGACCAGCGGGTCATCGGCGGTGCCGACGACGGCAACGACGTCGCGCGCCTGAGCGCGGTGCCGAACAGCCGCCTCACTCCGGCGCTCCAGGCGCTCAAATCCGATCCGGCCTATGCCCGGCTCAACGTGCTCCTGCGCAGCGGCGACACCGACAATGACGGGGTGATCGACCAGCTCAACACGCTGGGCGGGCGCGGCATCTCGATCTTCCGCCAGAACCAGGACGGCACGATCACCAAGGTGCGGGAGACCGGCGGCGAATTCGAAAAGATCTTCGCCCAGATCGCACCGGAGCGCTTCAACAACGACCAGACCGTCGCCAACACGCCCGACGACCGTTCCGACAACAAGGGGCCGGAGCCGGAGGGCATCACGGTCGGCACGGTGAATGGGCGCATTTACGCCTTCGTCGGCCTGGAGCGCCAGAGCGGCGTCCTGGTCTACGACGTGACCGATCCGGCAAATGCCAGTTACGTTTCCTACGTGCCGCCGCTTGCCGGGTCGCCCGCCGATCTCGGCCCGGAGGTGCTCACCTTCATCCCCGCCGACCGCAACCCGACCGGCACGAACCTGGTGGTCTCGGCCAACGAGGTGGCGAATGGCGGCGCGACCCTCTACGCCGCTCTGCCGCGGGGCACGACGCAGGAAATCTCCTTCGCGCCCGATTCGCTCAACCTGAGCCGAGCCGAGGGCAATGGCGGGACCACCAGCCTCAGCTTCACGGTCCAGCGCACGAACGGCACGCTTGGTGCCGTCGCCTTCACCGCCGCGCTCTCCGCCACCGGCACAAACCCGGCCAGTTCCGCCGACTTCGCCGGCAGCCCCACCCTGCCGCTCAGCATCACCGGTACGATCCCGGCGGGCGCCGCCTCGACGGTGGTTACCGTCACGGTCCAGGGCGACGCGACCCCTGAGCCGAACGAGACCTTCGCGCTGACGCTCACCGGCGCCAGTTCGAACCAGGCCGGTCTCACCGCGGCAGTGAGCGCCAGCAACGCCACCGCCACCGGCACCATCGTCAACGACGACGTGATCCTGATCTCGGCGGTGCAAGGCGCCGGCAGCGCCAGCCCGCTCGTCGGCCAGACCGTCACGGTCGAGGCGCTGGTCGTCGGCGACTTCCAGAACGGCGACGCCGACGCCAAGCGCAACCTCGGCGGCTTCTACCTCCAGGAGGAGAAGGCCGACCAGGATGCCAACCCGCTGACCTCGGAAGGGCTGTTCGTCTACGAGGGCACCGGCAACCGCCTCGTCGACGTGAACGAGGGCGACCGGGTCCGGGTCACCGGCACGGTCACCGAGTTCAACGGCGAGACGCAGATCACCGTCAACGCCGCCTCCGGCATCCAGGTCGTCCAGGCCGGCGCCGTGACGCCGGCCGAGGTGAAGGCGCAGGCCGTCGATGTCAGCCTGCCGGCGGCGGGCACGATCGGCACCGGCACGACGGCGCAGCCCGACCTCGAGCGCTACGAGGGCATGCTGGTCCGGTTCCCGGAGACCCTGTCGATCTCCGAGCAGTTCAACCTCGACCGCTTCAACGAGATCCGCCTCGCGGCGGGCGGGCGGCCCGAGACCTTCACCAACGCCTTCGAGCCGAACGCGGCCGATTACGCCGCCTCCCTCGCCCAGACCGCGGCGCGCTCGATCACCTATGACGACGGGTCGAACAGCCAGAACCTGCCGATCGAGACTCTCGACGGTTTCGGGCCGACCTATTCCACCGCGACGGCGCCCCGCATGGGCGACACCGTGACCGGCCTCACCGGCACGCTGGGCTTCGGCCCGACCAACGCCTTCCGCGTCCGGTCGATCGAGGACGGCTCCAACACCTTCGCGAAGGCCAACCCGCGTCCCGCCAGCCCGGACCCGGTCGGCGGCACGCTGAAGGTCGGCAGCCTCAACGTCCTCAACTACTTCACCACCCTCAACACGTCGTCGAGCTCGCTGACGGCGATCGGCCAGCAGCCGCGCGGCGCCAATTCGGCGGAGGAGCTGGCGCGCCAGACCGACAAGCTCGTCACCACGCTCATCGGGACCGGGGCCGACCTGCTCGGCCTCACCGAACTGGAGAACCAGTTCCAGCCGGGCAATCCGGGCAACGCGCTCGAATACCTCGTCGGCCAGCTCAACGCCCGGGCCGGCGCCGGCACCTACGCCTACGTCAACCCGGGCAGCCAGCTCGATCAGGGCCAGTTCCTCGGCGGCGACGCCATCGCGGTCGGCTTCATCTACAAGCCGACCAAGGTCAGCGTCGCGCTCAACACCACGATCGAGAAGCTCGACGACGCGGACGTGGCGCGGATCGATCCGGCGCTCTTGCAGCAGAGCACGATCGGCCACCTCTTCAACGGGGTGAATACCAGCCGCGCGTCGCTCGCGGTGACGTTCCACGAAATCGCCAGCGGCGAGGACTTCACGGCGGTCATCAACCACCTGAAGTCGAAGAGCGGGACCGGCACCGGAGCCGATGCCGACCAGGGCGACGGCCAGGGCAACTGGCAGCAGCAGCGCGAACTGGCCGCCAAGGCGCTGACCGAGTGGGTGGCGACGAAGCCGACCGGCACCCAGGATTCCGACGTGATCCTGCTCGGCGACTTCAACGCCTACCTGAAGGAGGACGCCCTCGACACGATCAAGGCCGGCGGCTTCACCAACCTCGCCGAGGACCGCCTCGCCGACCCGTATTCCTACGTCTTCGACGGGGCTTACGGCGCCCTCGACCACGCCTTCGCCACTGCCAGCCTGAACGGGCAGGTCACCGGCGTGACCGAGTGGCACGTCAATGCCGACGAGGCGGACGCGATCGACTACAACCTCGATTTCGGCCGGTCCCCGTCCTATTTCGACGGCACGGTCGCGGCGCGCGAATCCGACCACGACCCGGTGCTGGTCGGCCTCACGCTCGACCAGACCGCCCCGACCCTCGTCGCCGCCACGCCCGCCGACAACGCCACCGGCGTGGCCCCGGGCGCCAACATCTCCTTACGCTTCAGCGAGGCGGTGAAGGCCGGCACCGGTGCGATCACGATCACCGACGGGGCGGGCGACACCCGCACGATCGCGGTCTCCGACACCGCCCAGGTCGCCATCTCGGGCGACACCGTGACGATCAACCCGAGCGCCGACCTCAAGGCGGGCACGGCCTACGACGTGACCGTGCCGACGGGCGCCTTCACCGATACGGCCGGCAACGCCTTCGCGGGCCTCGCCCAGGACCAGCTCGACTTCACCACCCAGCAGGCTGCCCCGATGACCTACACGCTCCAGATCCTGCACGCCTCCGACTGGGAGGCGGGCCTCCTCGCGACCCAGCGCGCGTCGAACTTCGCGGCGATTGTCGACAAGCTCGAGGATTCGACCCCGAACTCGATCACCCTCTCGACCGGCGACGGCTGGATCCCGAGCCCGTTCTTCATCGCCGGCGCCGACCCGCAGCTGAACGCGACCTATAACGGCATCTACAACCAGTATTACGGGCTGTCGGGCGCCAATGCCTATAGCCGGCTCGCCGCCTCGCCGGGCCGGGCCGACATCACGATCCAGAACGTCATCGGCGTCCAGGCCGCGGTGTTCGGCAACCACGAGTTCGACTCCGGCCCGACCGAGGCCGCCAACATCATCGGCGCCAATCTCGGCTCGGCCCCGGGTGCGGCAGACGACACCTGGGTCGGGTCGCAGTTCCCCTACCTGTCGACGAACCTGAACTTCTCGCGCGAATCCTCGCTCTCCGGCCTCGTCCATCGGGACGGCGACGCCGCCACCTTCGCCGAGACCGGCCCGACCTCGACCCAGACCGGGACCGGCGCCGACAAGATCGCCAAGTCGACGATCATCACCGAAAACGGCGAGAAGATCGCCTTCATCGGCGCCACCACCCAGCTTGACCCGCTCCTGACGACGCTCGGCAACGTCACCGTCGACGGCTTCACCGGCCGCGACGAGATCCCGCTGCTCGCCGAGCAGATCAACGCCGAGGTCGACCGGGTGCTCGCGGCCAATCCGGGCCTCAACAAGGTCATCGTCGGCACCCACCTGCAGCAGCTGGCGAACGAGCAGGCGCTGGCCCCGCTCCTGCGCAACGTCGACGTGCTGATCGGCGGCGGCTCGCACACGCTGCTCTCCGACTCGAACGACCGGCTCCTGACCGGCGACACCTCGGGCGGCGCCTACCCGCAATTCTTCACCAACGCCTCGGGCCAGACCCTGGCGCTGGTCAACACCGCCTCCGAATACTCCTATGTCGGCCGCCTGACCGTCACCTTCGACGACCAGGGCAACGTCATCCGCAACTCGATCACGCCGCAGAATTCCGGCGCGGTGGCGGTCGACGACACCAGCGTGGCCCAGCTCTGGGGCTCGACCGCCGCGGCCTTCGCGCCCGGCACCAAGGGCTACCTCGTGCGGGAGATGATCGAGGGCCTCGACGTCAACAACGACGGCATCCAGGAGACCGCCGGCGTCGCCGACATCATCCGCCAGCAGGACGGCAACATCCTCGGCCGCTCCAGCGTCTATCTCGAGGGACGCCGCGGCGAGGTCCGCACCGAGGAGACCAATCTCGGCGACCTCTCCGCCGACGCCAACCTCTGGTACGCCAAGCAGTACGACCCCACGGTGGCGGTCTCGATCAAGAACGGCGGCGGCATCCGCGACTCGATCGGCTCGTTCTCGACCGCGGGCGGCGGCACCGCCGAGCTGCCCCCGGCGGCGAACCCCTCCGCGGGCAAGCAGGCGGGTGACATCTCGCAGCTCGACGTCACCAACTCGCTGCGCTTCAACAACGCGCTCGCCGTCACCACGGTCTCGGCGCTGGAGATGAAGCGGCTCCTGGAGCATGCGGTCTCGGCCACCGCCGCCGGCGCGACTCCGGGCCAGTTCCCGCAGATCGGGGGCCTGAGCTTCTCCTTCGACACCACCAAGACTGCCCAGACCCTCGACGCGAACGGCAACGTCACCCGCGAGGGCCAGCGGATCCTCAACGCCGCGATCATCGACGAGAACGGCCGGATCCTCGACACCCTGGTCCAGAACGGCCAGCTCGTCGGCGACCCGAACCGCGGCATCCGCACGGTCACCCTCGACTTCCTGGCGACCGGCACCGCCGCCGCGCCGGGCCTGGGCGGCGACAACTACCCGTTCCCGGCCTATGGCGAGAACAAGGTGGCGCTGGCCTCCGCCACGCCCGGCGCCTCGCTGCCCAACACCGCGACCTTCGCAGGCCAGGGCACCGAGCAGGACGCGATGGCGGAGTACCTGCGTGCCTTCTACGGCACCACGCCCTACGGCACCGCCGACACCACGCCAGCCGGCGACACCCGGATCCAGAACCTCGCCGCCCGCAGCGACACGGTGCTGGCCCGCGGCGTCGTTCGGAACGGCACGAGCGGCGACGACGCGCTGACCGGCACCCCCTACGACGACATCATCACCGGCAGCGCCGGCAACGACACGATCACCAACTCGGCTGGCAACGACCTCCTGCTCGGCGGGCGCAACGCCGACGGCTCGACCGGCATCGACACCCTGGTGTTCAACTCGCGGCTGGCCGACACCACCGTCACCCGCGACGGCGCCTACACGCTGATCGTCGGGCCGGAGGGCCAGGACCGGGTCACCGGCTTCGAGCGCTACCAGTTCACCGACACGACCGTGACGGTGGCGGACGGCGCCCCGCTCGTCGACGACCTGTTCTACCTGGCGAACAACAAGGACGTGCTCGCCGCCGGCCAGGACGCCGACACCCACTACGCCACCTATGGCTGGAGGGAAGGCCGCGATCCCAACGCGCTGTTCTCCACCACCGGCTACCTCGCCGCCAATGCCGATGTCCGCGCTGCCGGCCTCAACCCGCTCCAGCACTACGACCAGTATGGCTGGAAGGAGGGCCGCGACCCGTCGGCGGCCTTCGACAACGAGCAGTATCTCGCCCGCAACGCGGACGTGAAGGCCGCCGGTATCGACCCGCTCAAGCACTATATCGAGTACGGCCAGGGCGAGGGCCGGCAGATCTACGCGGCAATCGGCAAGACCGCCGACCTCGCGGCGCATCCGGGCTTCGACGCCGAGTTCTACCTGCTCTCGTATGCCGACGTGGCGCGCGCCGCGACGGCGTCCGGCAAGAACCCCTTCGCCTATGCCTACGAGCACTACCAGACCTATGGCTGGAAGGAGGGGCGCGACCCCAACGCGGTGTTCGACACCAAGGGCTATCTGAACGCCTATGGCGACGTCCGGGCGGCCGGGATCGACCCGCTGATGCACTACGACCAGTATGGCTGGAAGGAAGGCCGCGATCCGTCGACGCGCTTCGACTCGACGGCGTATCTGGCGGCCTACGGCGACGTGGCGCAGGCTCGGCTCGACCCGATGCAGCACTACCTGCAATACGGCGCGACGGAGGGCCGCTCGACCTTCGGCGACACCACCTTCGGCGCCCTCAACGTCGGGTAAGCCCGCTTCGCGACACCACGCGGCCCGGGTTCTCCCGGGTCGCCCCCTCGGGACAAAGACCCGTGCGGCATTAGCCGCACGGGTCTTTGTCGTTGGCACCGTGTCCGTCGATCGCGGCCGGTCAGGCGGCGGCGCGGCCGTGGCGGCCTTCCTGGACCTCCTCGATGATCTTGGCCGAGAAGGCGTCGAGATCGCCGGGGTTGCGGCTGGTCACGATGCCCTTGTCGGTGACCACCGGCAGGTCGTGCCACTCGGCGCCGGCATTGATCACGTCGGTCCTGATCGAGGCGAACGACGTCATCTTGCGGCCCTTGGCGGCGCCGACCTCGACCAGCAGCCAGGGCGCGTGGCAGATCGCGGCGACGACCTTGCCGCTCGACAGGAAGCTGCGCAGGATCTCGAGTGCTTTCGGCTCCAGCCGCAGCTTGTCCGGGTTGATCTGGCCGCCGGGCAGCACGAGGGCATCGTAAGCCGTCGCATCGATGCTCTCGATATCGGCATCGACCGCCACCGGCCGGCCCCAATCGGTCTTGTCCCAGCCACGGATGCTGTCAGGCGTCTGGCGCGACCGGGGCGCCGCCACCGTCACCTGCGCGCCGGCCTCAGCGAGCTTGGCCTTCGGCACGTCGAGTTCGGACTGCTCGAAGCCGTCGGTCGCCATGATGAGGATCTTGGCCTGGGTGATGTCGGGCATCGGGTTGTTCTCCAAGGGAACAGTTGGGGGTCCGGATGCCCTGGCAACGACCCGGCATCTGGCCGGTTCCGGCGCCCAGCCGCCACGGAACTGCCGTGGCTCGGGCCGGTTGACCTGCCACACCCCAACCCGAGAGGAGGCACGACATGGCCCATCAGGAGATGGCCAATCCCGGCCTGCCCGGCCACGAGCCGACCCCGGGCGGCGGCATCCCGGGTGACATCCCGCCGCCGGTCGCCCCCGACGATCTGCCCGATATCGGCCCGACCGGGCCGCGCTCGCCCTATCCGGTGAACGACCCGGGCATCACCGACCCGGCCGGGCCGGGCTCCGAGCCGGATTACCTGCCGGGCGGCCCGACCAACCCGGGCACGCGGTTCTGACGACGACGGGCGCCTCGACGAGGCGCCCGTCCTTGCCTCGCCACCGTGACGCGCCTCAGCGAACCGGGTGAGCGATCAGGCTGCCCGGACGGTGGCGAGGAACCGCGTCAGCTCGGCCGAGAGCTGCTCGGATTGCCGCGACAGCTCGGAGGAGGCCGCCAGGACCTGCGTGGCCGCCGCTCCGGCGCGGGCCGCCTCGCTCAGCGCGCACATGTGGCCGGCAGTGCCGGCGGCAACGGCGACGGCGGTGGAGCGTCCGGCGGTCTGGGTGGCACCATCGGTCATGTTCGCGGCCGTGGCCTGAAGCTTGGTGGCGGCGGCCGCGACCTGTCCGACAATGCCGCCGACGAGCCGCCGAACCGGTGACCACGTCGGCGAAATCTGCTTAGCGCCGTGGAGACCCGCTCCAGCCGGCGAGAACCGAGACGCTGCCGGATCCATCCGGTTGGCGCTACGGACTTCCAGCATCGTGGCCACCAGAAGACCAGATTACTCCATTATGTCTTACGTTGCTGCGGCAGATGGTGCTTGAACTCATCAATGAGGACTTTTCAGACCAAGTGTACACCGGTTGGTCGCAGAGACTGCGGCAAAATCAAAGACCCTGAGCACTGCCCGAGTGCAACGTGACCGGGCAGTGCCCTAAGCCGATTTCGCCGAAGGGGTCACCGGTTCGGAGGCAAAATCTGCAATCAAATAAGGCCCTAAGCGGACGAAGCGTTGGCCTGCCAACGCAAGTCTGCTTAGAACACCGCGTCCGCCACATCCCGCATCAGCCCCGGCACCTCTCCCGCCAGCTCCCGGGCCAGGAACCCGATCGGCCCGCATGTCTGCGCGAGGCGCCGTCCCGCCTCGCCGTGCAGGAAGACGCCCCAGGCCGCCGCCGCGGCGGGCGTGGTGCCGCGGGCGAGCAGTCCGACGATGAGGCCGGCGAGGACGTCACCCGAGCCCGAGGTGGCGAGGCCGGCGCCCCCACCCGCATAATGCCAGGTCTCACCCGCCGGATCGACGATCCAGGTCTCCGCCCCCTTCATCACCACGACGGCGCCCAGGATTTCGGCAGCCTTCCGCGCCGCCCCGAGGGGATCGGCCTCGACCGCGTCGCGGTCGCAGCCGAGGCAGCGCGCCATCTCGCCGGCATGGGGCGTGAGCACCACCTGGCCTCCTCGCGCCCGCACCGCCTCGGCCTGCGCGCACAGCCCGTCGATGCTCGCGGCATCAAGGACGAACGGCGCCTGGGCCGGGCCGGTCAGGAGGGCGGCGGTCAATGCGCGGGTCGGCTCGCCCGACGCCATGCCGGCGCCGATCAGGATCGCGGCGGCCCGCTCGGTGCGCGGCAGCAGCACCTCGGCGGCGACACGGTGATCGACATGGCCGTCCTCACCGTCCGGCAGCCGCACCACCAGGGCCTCCGGCACCGCGAGGGCGGCGTGCGGGGCGGTGCCGGCGGCAATCGACATCTGGAGCTTGCCGGCGCCGGCCCGGAGCGCCGCGGTGCCGGCCAGGATCGCGGCGCCCGGCACCTCGACCGAGCCGGCAATGACGAGGGCGCTGCCGCGCGCCTCCTTGCTGCCGTTGCCGGAATCCGGCAGGGGCAGGCCGCGCAAGGTGTCGGCGGTGATCGCGATGGTCATCGGGCGGCTCCCGTGGCGTCGGGCTCGGCCGTCACCGGAGCACCGGCGCGTGTCAGCGGTGTCACGAAGTTGTACTGCTTCAGGACGAGCTTGCCGCTGCTGCCGCGATGCGGATCGAAGGCGTATTCGGTCACCGCGCAATTGGCGACGTCGCCCTCCCGGTCGATGCCCAAGATCTCGTCCTCGGTCATGCCCTCGATGAGGTAGCGCAGGCACAGCACCACGACCTGGTGCCCCACCACCAGCACGCGCCGCCCACCGTAATGCAGCGAAACGGTGTCGAGGGCGCTGCGCAGCCGCAGGATCACGTCGCACCAGCTCTCGCCGCCCGGCGGCCGGTGGTAGAACTTGCCGAGCAGGCGGCGGAACTCGGCCTGGTCGGGGTGGAGCCGGGTGATGCCCTCGCGGGTGAGCCGATCGAGGATCCCGGACTCCTTCTCGCGCAGGCGCTCGTCGGCGACCTCGTCGAGCAGCGGTTCGGCGACGCCTCCGGCCGCGCGGATCAGCCGGGCGGTGGACACGGCCCGGCGATAGGGCGAGGTCAGCACCACGTCGGGCCGCGCGGAGGCGGGCATCTCCGAGAACCACCGCCCGACCGCCGCGGCCTGGCGCTCGCCGAGAGGGCTCAACGGCACGTCGACGTCGCGCTCGGCAATGTCGATATGGGTGTGCCCGGCCGCATCGGCGGCGTCGCGGGCGACGTTGCCGGCGCTCTCGCCGTGCCGCACGATCCAGATCCGGTCCGGCCAGCGCTGCTGCATTGGTCACTCCCCCCAAGTATCAGGGAGGTAGCGGAGTCGGGCCGCACTGCAAGCGTCGGGGGGCTGCGATGCGTCCCGTTCCGCACGGCCAAACGCCTCTGGCCACGCTCTTGCAAGCCACGACACGCGCAGGCGGGGTTTACGGTCCCGGCCGAAATCTGTGAGAACTCAAGCCAGCCGGCGGGACAGCCGGGGCGGGGCGGGACAGGACCACATGCAGGACGATCGGCGGCCGATCGCCACCACCGCGCGGCTTGCGGCTTCGCGACACGTGCTCACGGTCAACGGCCGGAGCGTGGCGGTGGAGGCCGCGCCCGGCACCCGCCTCCTCTACGTGCTGCGCAACGACCTGGCGCTGAACGGCCCGAAATATGGCTGCGGCCTCGGCCAGTGCGGCAGCTGCACGGTCCTGGTCGACGGCCGGGCCCTGCGCTCCTGCGCGATTCCGCTGCGCGCCGCGATCGGCCGCCGGATCACCACCCTGGAGGGGCTGGCGCAAGGCGACCGGCTGCACCCGGTGCAGGACGCCTTCATCGCCGAGAACGCGGCGCAATGCGGCTACTGCCTGAACGGCATGATCATGACCACGGTGGCGTTGCTCTCCGCCAACCCGGACCCGAGCGAGGCCGAGATCCGGTCGGCTCTCCAGGGCAACCTGTGCCGCTGTGGCACCCATGTCGAGATCCTGCGCGCGGTGCGGGCCGCCGCCGCGCGGATGCGGTCCCGGGGAGACGCGGCATGAGACCGGATCCCGCCGCGCGCCGCCGGCACTGGCAGGAGACGGGCGACGTGCTGCTCGTCTACCGCGAGACGATCGGCCGCCCGCCCCGCCTCGGCGACGCGCCGGGGGCCGCCCTGGCGGCGGGGCCGCAACGGGCGCTCTACCTCGTGGTCGACGGCGAGGGCCGGGTCACCGCCTTCAACGGCCATGTCGATCTCGGCACCGGCATCCGCACGGCCTTGGCCCAGATCGTCGCCGAGGAACTCGACGTGCCGCTGGCCGACGTCACGATGGACCTCGGCAGCACCGCGACGGCCCCCGACCAGGGCGGCACCATCGCGAGCGAGACGATCCAGATCGCGGCCGTGCCCCTGCGCCAGGCCGCCGCCACCGCCCGCCGCCACCTCGTCGAGGCGGCCTCGCGCCGGCTCAACCGCGGCATCGCGGAACTGGTCGTCGCGTCCGGCACCGTCCGGGTCGCGGCAGAGCCGGATCTCGGCATTCCCTACGGCGACCTCGTGCGGGGCGCACGCACCGAGCTGACCCTCGATCCCGACGCCCCCGTCAAGCCGGTGGCGGATTATGGCATCGTCGGCCGGCCGGTGCCGCGGGTCGACATCCCCGCCAAGGCGACCGGCGCCTGGACCTACGTGCACGACGTGCGGGTGCCCGGCATGGTGCATGGCCGCGTGGTCCGGCCGCCGGTTCCGGGGGTCGATTCCGCCCTCGGCGGGAGGCTGGCGGCCATCGACGACGCCTCGGTCGCCCATATCCCGGGCCTCGTCGCGGTGGTGGTGATCGGCGACTTCGTCGGCGTGGTCGCCGAACGCGAGGAGAACGCCGCCGAGGCGGCGCGCTGCCTTTCCGTCACGTGGCGCCCCTGGGCGGGGCTCCCCGATCTCAACCGGCCCGAGGCGGCGCTCCGCGACAACCCCGCGACGGCGCGCCGGCTCCTCGACCGCGGCGACGTCGAGCGGGCGCTGGCCCATGCGCAGGAGCGGCTCGACCGCACCTATGTCTGGCCCTATCAGATGCACGGCTCGATCGGACCGTCCTGCGCCGTGGCGGAGTTCCGGGACGGCACTCTGGTCGTGTGGTCCGGCACCCAGAACCCGCACGTCCTGCAAAGCGACCTCGCGCTCCTCCTCGACATGCCGGAGGAGAGGATCGCGATCGAGCGCCACGAGGCGGCGGGCTGCTACGGCCGCAACTGCGCCGACGACGTCGCGGCCGATGCCGCGCTGCTGGCCCGCGCCGTCGGCCGGCCGGTGCGGGTGCAGCTCACCCGCGAGCAGGAACATGCCTGGGAGCCGAAGGGCGCCGCGCAAGTGATGGACGTGCGCGGCGGCCTCGATGCCGAGGGCGGCCCGGCGGCCTACGATTTCGAGACCCGCTATCCCTCGAACGGCGCGCCGACGCTGGCGCTGATCCTCACCGGCAAGGTCGCGAGCCAGCCGGCAGTGTACCCGATGGGCGACCGGACGGCTGTGCCGCCCTACGCCTTCGGCCATGCCCGGGTGACGGTGCACGACATGCCGCCGATCGCCCGCGCCTCCTGGCTGCGCGGCGTCTCGGCCCTGCCGAACACCTTCGCGCACGAATCCTACATCGACGAGCTGGCGAGTGCGGCCGGCGTCGACCCGATCGCCTACCGGCTGCGCTACCTGCCCGATGCCCGCGCCGCCGATCTCGTGCGCGCGGTCGCCGAGCGGGCCGCCTGGGTGCCGCATACCCGGCCCGGCACCCATGGCGGCTCCGGCGACATCCTGTACGGGCGGGGCTTTGCCTACGCGGTCTATGTCCACGGGCCGTTTCCCGGCAAGGCCGCCGCCTGGGCCGCCTGGGTGGCGGATGTCGCGGTCAACCGGGTCACCGGCGAGGTCGCCGTCACCCGGGTGGTGGTGGGCCAGGATTCCGGCCTGATGATCAATCCGGACGGGGTGCGCCACCAGATCCACGGCAACGTCATCCAGTCGACGAGCCGGGTGCTGAAGGAATCGGTCGGGTTCGACGCCACCGGGGTGACGAGCCGGGAATGGGGTAGCTATCCGATCCTCGCCTTCCCGCAGGTGCCGGACATCGACGTGCTGATGGTGCCGCGGCCGAACGATCCGCCGCTCGGGGCCGGCGAATCGGCCTCGGTGCCGAGCGCCGCGGCGATCACCAACGCGCTGTTCGACGCCACCGGCATCCGCTTCCGGGACTTGCCGCTCACCGCCGAGGCGGTGCGCGCCGCCCTCAACCCGCCGCGGATCGCCGGCCCCGACGCGCCGACGCGCCGGCGCCGCGGCTTTCTCGCGGGGCTGTTCGGGGCCGGCGCCGGGGCGCTCGCGCTCAGCCTCACCCTCCTGCCCTGGCGCCCGGCGTATCCGTCGATCGAGCGGCCGGACCCTGCGGCCTATTCCGCCGCCACGATCGCCCAGGGGCGCCTCGTCGCGGCGGCGGGCGCCTGCCTCGTCTGCCATGCCGGGCCGGACGGCCGGTCCTTCGCCGGCGGGCGCGGGCTCGAGACGCCATTCGGCACGGTCTACGCCTCGAACATCACCCCGGATGCGGCGGCCGGCATCGGCGCCTGGTCCTATCCCGCCTTCGCCCGGGCGATGCGCGAGGGCGTGTCGCGCGACGGGCACCACCTCTATCCGGCCCATCCCTATCCGAGCTTCTCCGGCATCGGGGAGCGCGACCTTCAGGCGCTCTACGCCTACCTGATGGCGCAGCGGCCGGTGGCGAACCCGGTCCCGGAGACCCGCCTGCGGCCTCCCTTTGGGATCCGGCCGCTGATGGCGGGCTGGAACGCCCTGTTCCACCGCCCCGTGTCATTCGCCGATCCGGCCCGCGGCCCGGACTGGAACCGCGGCGCCTACCTCGTCGAGGCGCTCGGCCATTGCGGCGCCTGCCACAGCCCCCGCAATGCCCTCGGGGCGGAGCGCCGGGGCGAGGCGCGCCTGGCCGGCGGCTTCGCCGATGGCTGGGAGGCGCCGGCCCTGACCGGCCTGTCCCGCGCGCCCCTGCCCTGGACCGAGGACGATCTCTACGCCTACCTGCGCACTGGCCGCTCGCCGCGCCACGGCAGCGCCGCCGGCCCGATGGCGGCCGTGGTCGCCTCCCTGGCGCCCCTGCCGGATGCCGACATCCGCGCCATGGCGGTCTACCTCGCGAGCCTCGTCGGCGAGGCGCCGTCGCCCCACCCTCGCCGCGCTGCCGCCGTCGCGGCCCCGCGCGGATCCGCCACCCTGTTCCAGGGCGCCTGCGCCTCCTGCCACGAAGGCGGGGCCGGGGGCGAACTGGTGCCCCTCGGCCTCGTCACCGCGGTGCACAGCGCCTATCCGGCCAACCTGATCCAGGCCGTCCTCAACGGCGTCGCGGCGGCGGCCGAGCGCTTCCCGAACCCCGATCCCTCGGCGCCGCCCGCCGCGATGCCGGCGTTCCGCGACACCCTCACCGACCGGCAGGTGGCGGAGGTCGTCGCCTATACCCGCGCCCGCTACGCGCCCGATGCGCCGGAATGGCCGGGGCTGGAGGCGGCGGTGGCGCGGGTGCGGGGCTCGACGCCGCATGCCGGGTGGTGAGGGCGTGGCGCAACGGGACGGGCTGGCCCGACGGCCGCGCCCTCCTCGTCCCGCACCGTCCATGGCCGTCCGGGACAGACCAAGGGCGCTGCTTCCCTCTTCCGTGTCGCAGCGGGGCTATGCTCAGGGGCGTCAAGATCAGCCTGGCACCGGATAGACGATGCGTGGTCGCCCACCGGGGCCTACCGCCGAACGACCATCGTCTCACCGGCAGCATACCGCGCCGACGCCATCTGCGAGCGGTGGCGGCGGGAGGGTCGCAGATCCCCGTCCGGCCCGTCGATGAGCTGGACCAGGAACGGAGCGAGCGGCCGGGCCGGCACCGCACGAGCCGGGGCGGAGACCTCGATCGGGACGAGGGCCCGTCCCGGCGAAGCCGGGTCCGGGACGGGCGTGTCGGGCTGGGACATGGCGGCGGCTCCGGGCGGCGATCTCGGACCAACGTCGCAAGCCGCCTGCCGTATCCCCTCCCCCGCGGCCGCTACTTCTTCGCCAGGGCCTCAAGCCGGCTCTGCATCTCGGCCATCTGGCGCTTGAGATCGTCCAGTTCACCCTTGGGAGCGGCGACGGGAGCCTTCGGGGCGGTGGCGACGGGCACCGGCGCCTCGGCCGGCTTGTCGCCCGTGGCCGGCTGCCCGCCGGGACCGAACGGCGAGAACATCCGCATGGCCTCGCTGAAGAAGCTCATGTTGGCGCGCACCTGCTCTTCCATGGCGTGCTGGAAGGCGGTCGGGCCGAAGGTCTGGGACATCTTCTCGCGCAGGCCGTCCTGCTCACGGGTGAGGTGATTCATCGAATATTCGAGGAAGCTCGGCACCATCGCCCGCATGCTGTCGCCGTAGAAGCGGATGAGCTGGCGCAGGAAGGCCACCGGCAGAAGGTTCTCGGCGCCGGCCTTGTTCTCCTGCTCGAAGATGATCTGGGTCAGCACCGAGCGGGTGATGTCCTCGCCCGATTTCGCGTCGTAGACCACGAAATCCTCGCCGGCCTGCACCATCGCGGCGAGGTCCTCGAGGGTCACGTAGGTCGATGTGCCCGTGTGGTAGAGACGCCGGTTGGCGTACTTCTTGATGACGGTGGGTGTCGACTTGCCGCTCTCCGCCATCGGTGTGTGGCCTCCCACTTTGCCAACCTCTTGGCCAGCCCGGCGGGAACTGGGCGGCGCCGGGCGAGCCGAATTGTTACCGGTTCTCATGATCGAACCTTAAGGCGTTCGTGCGCTGGCGAAAATAGCTATCTGCGCGCCGTCCACGCAAACTGGCCGCGCTGCCAGTGCGAGAACCGGCCGTGCACGCCTTGACTTCGCGCGGGGCAACGCTTTCATCCACGCCAAAGCGCGCGGGGGTGCCGGCCGGCATGCCGCGACGCCGGGAGCGGATCGAGAGGAGAGGCGCATGGCCGAGAAGGCAGATATCGTCATCGTGGGGGCGGCCCGCACCCCGGTGGGCTCGTTCAACGGGGCCTTCGCCACCGTGCCGGCCCACAAGCTCGGCGCCGTCGCCATCAAGGCGGCCCTGGAGCGGGCCCAGGTCTCCCCCGAGGAGGTCGACGAGGTGATCTTCGGCCAGGTGCTCGCCGCCGGCGAGGGCCAGAACCCGGCCCGCCAGGCCGCCATGGCCGCCGGCATCCCGCAGGAGAAGACCGCCTGGGGCCTCAACCAGCTCTGCGGCTCCGGCCTGCGCACCGTCGCCGTCGGCATGCAGCAGATCGCCAACGGGGACGCCACCATCATCGTGGCCGGCGGCCAGGAATCGATGTCGATGGCCCCGCACGCGCAGTACCTGCGCGGCGGCCAGAAGATGGGCGACCTCAAGCTCATCGACACGATGCTGAAGGACGGCCTGATGGACGCCTTCAACGGCTACCACATGGGCAACACCGCCGAGAACATCGCCCAGCAGTGGCAGCTCACCCGCGAGGAGCAGGACGCCTTCGCGGCCCGCTCGCAGAACAAGGCCGAGGCGGCCAAGAAGGAAGGCCGCTTCAAGGACGAGATCGTTCCGGTCACGGTGCCCGGCCGCAAGGGCGACGTGGTGGTCGATGCCGACGAGTACATCCGCGAGGGTGCGACGGTCGAGGGCATGGCCAAGCTGAAGCCCGCCTTCTCGAAGGACGGCACGGTCACCGCCGGCAACGCCTCGGGCATCAACGACGGCGCCGCCGCCCTGGTGCTGATGTCGGCGGCGGAAGCCGAGAAGCGCGGCCTGAAGCCGCTCGCCCGCATCGCCTCCTGGGCCACCGCCGGCGTCGACCCGAAGATCATGGGCACCGGCCCGATCCCGGCCTCGCGCAAGGCCCTCGAGAAGGCCGGCTGGAAAGCCTCCGACCTCGACCTGATCGAGGCCAACGAGGCGTTCGCGGCCCAGGCGCTCGCGGTCAACAAGGACCTCGGCTTCGACGATTCGAAGGTGAACGTGAACGGCGGCGCCATTGCCATCGGTCACCCGATCGGCGCCTCGGGCGCCCGCGTCCTCGTCACCCTGCTCCACGAGATGCAGCGCCGCGACGCCAAGAAGGGCCTCGCCACCCTGTGCATCGGCGGCGGCATGGGCGTCGCCATGTGCCTTGAGCGGTAAGATGCCTCGAGCGCTCAGCGCAACGTGCGCTCGGTTCCGCTGAAATATTACGCCTGAACCGAGGAGCGGCCGGGAGCCCGGCCGCTCCGTTGCAGTTAGGACTAAAAGAAGCGGGACTAAGCCCGCCTTCACGGTGGAACGGCCGCTTTCCGTAAAGTATCCACGGAAACGCGCCGAGGGACGGATCGCTCGAACGCTCATCAAGGAGAGGGCACATGGCAGAACGCGTCGCACTGGTCACCGGGGGCACGCGCGGGATCGGCGCTGCGATCTCGAAAGGTCTGAAGGACGCCGGGTACAAGGTTGCGGCCAATTACGGCGGCAACGACGACGCCGCCCAAGCCTTCAAGAACGAGACCGGCATCCCCGTCTTCAAGTTCGACGTCGGTGACGCCGCAGCCTGCGAGGCCGGCATCCGGGCGGCGGAGGCCGAGCTTGGCCCGATCGACATCCTGGTCAACAATGCCGGCATCACCCGCGACGGCATGTTCCACAAGATGACCTTCGAGCAGTGGCAGGCGGTGATCCGCACCAACCTCGACTCGATGTTCACCTGCACCCGTCCGCTGATCGACGGCATGCGTGCGCGCGGCTTCGGCCGCATCATCCTGATCTCGTCCATCAACGGCCAGAAGGGCCAGATGGGCCAGACCAACTACTCGGCCGCGAAGGCCGGCGTGATCGGCTTCGCCAAGGCGCTGGCGCAGGAGAACGCCAACAAGGGCATCACCGTCAACGTGATCGCGCCGGGCTACATCGCCACCGAGATGGTGAAGGCGATCCCCGAGGAGGTGCTGAAGGCCAAGATCCTGCCGCACATCCCGGTCGGTCGCCTCGGCGAGGCCGAGGAGATCGCCCGCGCGGTCGAGTTCCTGGCCGGCGAGCAGGCGGGCTTCATCACCGGCTCGACGCTGACGATCAACGGCGGCCAGCACTTCGTCTGATCGCCCCGGCGCGACGTGCCGCGACCTGAACACCGCGACGAGCCTCGCCCGACCGGGCGGGGCTTTTTTGTCGCCCGACCCAATCGGGGACCGTCATCCGCTGTCGGCCCGATCGGCGCGCGCGGAGGGATTCAGGTTCGCGGATGCGGGCAGCGCCTCCCATTCCACCGTTCAGGCTTGCTGATTGGTTTTCGACCGGATCGTCCGGAGGCTCCATCAGACTAACGGTCGTCGACGACGACCTGCGATGCGACTTCCGGAAGAGTCCTTCCCGACAGCGTACCACCAGCCCGCGCGGCGCATGCACGAAGCCGATTTGCGCATCGCGAAGGGATCGACCGGAAAGCGTATGTTACCGGTGGCCTGAGATGCCAACGCATCAGGTATCCAATATCATCCCGGTCTCTGATTTCAGATATCTCTCGCTCATCGAGTCACTGCATTTGCGCCGGACAATCCGGATTGACTTGACTGACGACCCGACAATGCGTCTATTTTTCTCTATTTGACGTTCAAGTAGCAGTGGTTTGCATACGTGGCAAGTGATTATTAACTATAATGTGAAAGCCTGGCGGCAAATTCCGGAGACGGACATGTTCAGGCACCTTCGCATCACGCATCGCGTCGCCGCTCTGGCGATCCTGGGTCTTGTTCTGGCGTTTGGATCGCTCGGGCTCACACTCTGGCAGATCCGAACCATCATGCTGGACCAGAAGCGCGAGGAGATTCGCCACAGCGTCGAGGCTGCGGCGACGATCACGGAATCCTACCTGAAACGATCCAAGTCGGGCGAGATGACCGAGGCGGAGGCACGGATGCGCGCGGCGCAAGTCCTCAAGTCGGCGCGCTTCGACGGCGGCAACTACTTCCTGATGTACGCTTTCGACGGCACGACCTTGATGCACCCGATCCGCGCGGATCTGGAGGGGAAGAACAACATCGATCTCAAGGACAAATTCGGCACGCCGATCATCCGCGACATGATCAAGGTGGCCTCGGGTCCGGGCGCTGGATTTACAGAATATTATTGGAAGAAGCCCGGGGACGATCGGGAAACGCTCAAAATCTCGTACACCATCGCCATCCCGGAATGGCGCATCTTCGTACTGGCCGGCCTGCACCTGTACGACGTCGATGCCCTTCTGTGGCAGCAGATCACGCATCTCGGCATGAAGCTGGCGCCTGCGGCGGTCCTGTTCGTGCTCCTCGCCGTCGTCATCGGCCGGAGCGTCGCCAAGCCGCTCGGCGGTCTCACCCTCTCCATGCAGCGTCTCGCCCGCGGCGAACTCGATGCCGAGATCGCCGGTGCCGGGCGCCGGGATGAGGTCGGGCAGATCGCGTCGGCGGTCGTCTCGCTGCGCGACGGCCTGCGGTCCCGCGCCCTCGAAGAACTGGCCCGCGACGCGGCGGCCCGTCAGGAGAGCGGGACCCGGCGCCGGCAGGCGATGGACGAGATCGCGCGGGGCTTCGAGCAGGCGATCGGCGGCATCGTCGGCCGCGTATCGTCCTCCGCAAACCGCCTTCAAGCGACGGCCCAGGCCATGACCGCCACGGCGACCGAGACGGCGAGCCAGTCCGCCACGGTGGCCGCAGCCGCCGAGGAAGCAGCCTCCAACGTCCACACGGTGGCGGCGGCGGCCGAGGAATTGGGAGCCTCGGTGCAGGAGATCGGCCGGCAGGTCGGCGGCTCGGCCCAGCTCGCCCGGTCGGCGGTCGAGGATGCCGACCAGACGACGGCGCTCGTGCAGACCCTGCGGTCCAGCTCGGCCAAGATCGGCGACATGGTGGGCCTGATCTCGTCGATCGCCGCGCAGACCAACCTGCTGGCGCTCAACGCCACGATCGAGGCGGCCCGGGCCGGCGCGGCAGGGCGCGGCTTCGCCGTGGTGGCCGCCGAGGTCAAGGCACTGGCCGAGCAGACCGCCAAGGTGACCGAGGACATCACCCGGCAGATCGGCGAGGCGCAGAGCGCGACCGATCTCGCCGTCTCGGCGATCGGCGGCATCACCGGCCGGATCCGCGAGATCGACGGCATGACGGCATCAATCGCGGCAGCCGTGACGCAGCAAGGCGAGGCGACGCAGGAAATCGTGCGGAATGTCGGCCATGCCGCGATGGGAACGAGCGAGGTCACCGGCACCATCTCGGGCGTCGCGCAGGCATCGGAGGAGACGGGGGCCGCCGCCGGGGAGGTCCTGAGCGCGGCGTCCGATCTGTCGCGGCAATCCGAGCAGCTCTCCGCGGAGGTGACCCGCTTCCTGGCGACGGTGCGGGCGGCATGAACCGACGCCCGCCGGTCCGACGGCGCTGGCCAAGCGGACCCGGACCACGATCCTGATCCGCGCCAAGCGGAGTCCGGAAGGGGTCCTTCAAACCGAGCGGGTCGGCTGGTGCGCCGGATGCGTCACGGTTCGGGCCGAAGCGGAACGCACTCTCGCCGGCCGCTCGCCAGGCAATCCTCGAGCGCCGATTCCCGGCGCAGCGTCTCGGCGAGCCAGACGCCGCCGGCCACCAGGACGATGAGCACGATCATCGCCGCGAGGGCGCGCCGCCGGCCGGACTCGCCCGGGTCTCGGATCTGGGACATCGGCTCTCTCCGGGGAAGACCAATCGCCTCCTCGGGTCCTCGCGGAGCGGCGAGACAGGCGCCGATCCCCTCCCGGCGCCGCTGGGGCACGGATGGCCGCTTTGCGCGACCATCCGGGTGGGAGCAGGCAGATCGCCCGGATCGACAGGATGATCGCCCTACTTCAGGTGCTGGGCGAGGTACTTGTTCATTTCGAACATCGTCGCCTTATCCTTGCCGAAGACCTTTTTCAGCTTGTCATCGGCGAGGATCTCTCGCTTGTTCTCGGGGTTCTGGAGCGAGTGGGTGCGGATGTAGTCCCACACCTTGCTCACCACCTCGCCGCGCGGGATCGGGCTGTCGCCGACGATCGCGGCCAGCTCCGGGGTCGGCTGGAGCGGCTTCTGCAACGCATTCGGCTTGTCGCCGGATTTTGGGGCGGCGACTTTCTTGCCCTTGGCTTCCTCCTTGACCTCCTCCTTAGCCTCCTCCTTGGCGGCGGCCTTCGGGGCGGCCTTCGCAGCCTTCGGGGGGGCGGCCTCGGGCTCGGCTTTCGTCTCGGCCTTCTTGGTGGTTTTGGTCGCCATCGGTCTCCTCCGGTCTGCAACCCATCTCCCAGGGCCGAACAGTGGACATGCCTGGGCACATAGCGTCAACAACTAAGCCGTGAGCGGGGCGTTCCAAGAGGAAATCGCCGTCGGGCCGGCGTCATCCACATCAGATGCGCCGTTAGCCTGACGAAGGCGGGCTCGCCCGGGCGGAGCGGGTCTCGGATCGTCGCAGACGATGCGGCGACCTCACGGACCAGGGCGCCTCGTCCGGACGATCGTGCGACGGGACGATGCCTCAGGCGGGGGCCGCCGTCCAGGTGGTCCGGCCCTCGAGCGGATAGGCCGGATCGGTATAGCCCGGGGTCGAGGGATGGCCCGCCGGCACCAGGCCGTCGACCAGGGCCTCGTCCTCCGGGGTGAAGCGGTAGTCCAGCGCCCCGACATAGACGCGCCACTGGTCGACCGTGCGCGGCCCGGCGATCACCGACGTGACCGCGCGGTTGTTGAGCACCCAGGCCACCGCGACGTCGATCACCGAGGCGCCCTTGGCCTCCGCATGGGCCTTCAGCCGCTCGGCGATGCGCAGGCTCTCGGGCCGCCACTCGGTCTGCATCATCCGGGTGTCGCCGCGCCCGGCACGGGTGCCCTCCGGCGGCGTCTCGCCGGGCCGGTACTTCGCCGTCAGCACGCCGCGGGCGAGGGGCGAATAGGGGACGACGCCGAGACCGTAATGGGTGCAGGCCGGCAGGTGCTCGACCTCCGGCATCCGGTTGAGCGCGTTGTAGTAGGGCTGGCTCGCCACCGGCCGGTCGATGCCGTGCTCGTCGCACAGGCGGCAGATCTCGGCGACCCGCCAGGCGCGGTAGTTGGACACCCCGAAATACCGCACCTTGCCGGCGCGGATCAGGTCGGCCATCGCCCGCACCGTCTCGGAGAGCGGCGTGTCGTGGTCCTCCTTGTGGAGGTAGTACAGGTCGATCCGGTCGGTGTTCAGCCGCCGCAGGCTGGCCTCGCAGGCTTGCACGATGTGGCCGCGGGACAGGCCACGGTCATTCGGCCCCTTGCCCATCGGGTTCGCCACCTTGGTGGCGAGCACCCAGGCGTCGCGGTCGCGGGCGATGGCCCGTCCCACCACCTCCTCCGAGCGCCCTTCCGTGTAGGCGTTCGCCGTGTCGATGAAGGTGATGCCCCGGTCGCGGGCATCCGCGACGATGCGCTCGGCCTCGTCGTCGGGGGTCGGCCCGCCGAACATCATCGTGCCGAGGCACAGGGGCGAGACCTTCAGGCCGGACCGGCCGAGGGTACGATAGTCCACAGGCGTTCCTCCCGCGATGATGGCGTTTGCGTGGCCGTGGCACCGCCGCCGCACGCCTCACCCTCCATGGTGTGGATGCTGGGGTTTTCCCTCTCTTTACCCGGTTCGGCAAGGTTGCGTTAAGCACGGAGTCGCGAAGGTCGCATCCATGATGATCGCTGCTCTCTCCCTCTCCCTCGCCTTGTGCGCCGCCGGCGCCCTCGTCCTCGGCCTCGGGGCCATCGTCTCGGTCGAGCCGCCGCGCGACGACCCGCACGGCGCCGGCCTGCTCTGACGCCGGGCCGCGCGGCGGACCGCGAGACCGGATAGGCATCGCGCGATGCAGGCCATCCCGGGCGCGCTGCCGCGCTTCCTTCTCGTCTATGCCGCGCTCTATGGCGGTTACGGCCTCACCACGCCGTTCCTGCCCGCGCTGTTGAGCCAGCGCGGGCTCTCTCCCACCGAGGTCGGGCTGGTGCTCGCCGCCGGCACCGGCCTGCGCCTCGCCGCCGGCCCGCTCGCCGGGACCATCGCCGACCGGTTCGCCGCCGGACGGGGCGTGCTCGCCGTCTGCGCCGCCCTCTCGGCGACGAGCGCCCTCCTCTACCTGGTGGGTCATGGGTTTGTCGGGTTGCTGCTCGCCGGCCTCGCCCATGCCGCCGCAACGGCGCCGCTCGCCCCCCTCGCCGACGCCCTGGCGCTGCCGGCGGCCAAGGCGTCCCGCTTCTCCTACGGCACCGTGCGGGGCGCGGGCTCGGCCGCCTTCATCGGCGGCACCCTGGCGGCCGGGCAGGTCACGGGGTTCCTCGGCCTCGCGGCCCTGCCGGTGGCGGGCGCCGCCGCCTTCGCGGCGCTGGCCGGCGCGACGCTCCGCCTGCCGGTCGCCGCCGCCTCGGCCCGGACTCAGGTCACGGCCGGGGCCCGGCAGCTCTTGCGCATGCCGGCCTTCCGCCGCCTCGTCGCGGTGGCGTCCCTGGTGATCGGCAGCCACGCAGTGCACGATGCCTTCGCGGTGATCCGCTGGCGCGAAGCGGGCCTGAGCCCGGCGACCGCGAGCCTGCTCTGGGCGGAGGCAGTGGCGGCGGAAGTGGCGGTCTTCCTCGTCGTCGGCCCACCGCTCCTCGCCCGCCTCGGTCCGGCCGGCGCCCTGGCGCTGGCGGCGGGCGCCGGACTTGTGCGCTGGTCGGTGGCAGCGCTCACCGTCGCGCTGCCGGCCCTCGCCACCATCCAGGCCCTACACGGGCTGACCTTCGCGCTCCTGCATCTCGCGGCGATGCGGATCCTCGGCCAGACCGTCCCGCCCGCCGTCGCGGCGACGGCCCAGACCCTCTACGGCACCCTCGGCCTCGGGATCGCCACCACCCTCGCGACCCTGGCCGCCGGCCCGCTCTACGGCGCCCTCGGGGCGGGGGCGTTCTGGATCATGGCGGCTGCCTGCGCCGCGGCCCTGCCGCTTGTGCCGGGCCTCGCGGATGAGGCGGTGGCACCGGATCGTCCGCACTAGTCGGCAGGCCGCCCGGCTCCGGGCCTGCGGCAGGCGTCGCGCCTCGCCGGGCTGGCGGACGCAGCCGCCTCCGCTCGTGCCGATCCGGGTGCCGCCGTCAGTTGCAGCCGGTGCAGATCCCGGTGTCGATCCGGTCGTCGGCGCGCTCCAGGCGCGTGCGGTCGTCGATCCGGCGCTCCAGGCGCCGATCGCCCGGGCCGGGACGCGGCACCGTCGCGCCGACCGAACTGGTATGCGGCGCCGTGATGGTGGCCAGCGGGCCGCCCCCGGTGCCGGTCTGATCGGGACGGGTCTGCGCCTGCACGAGGGAACAGGTGGCGATCCATGCGCCGACGAGGAGCGCGCAACGGAGCAAGGGCGATCCGGGCATCATGGACTCCTGTCGCGGGAGAACCAGTCTCCATGAGGCCGCCGCGCGGCCCACCACAGCTCCCTAACGCGGGAGGAACGGGGCCGTTGCGCCGTCCGCTCAAGAACGCCGCCGGGGAACTGGATCCTCGCGGGTGTCGGGATGACGACCGAACACGCCGACGGCGACCAGGACGACAACGAGCCCCAGGGCGATCAGGAAGACCTGCATCTCAACTCCTTCGCGCGGAACCGATCGCGACCGGACCCCGCGCACTCCCTATCAAGATCCGCGCCACCTTCTGCCGGGTGGCGATAGCCGTCCTCCCGTGACGGCAGGACGACAGGCCGCTGACACTGCGCGCATATCGGCCAGAATGCCAGAACATCGATGAGCCCGAGATGTCGAAAGTCCCGAGACGTCGATGATGCCACGCCCTCGCGGGCACCGCGTCATCGTGCCCGTCCGCGAGGCCAGGCCGCCCACCCGCCGGGCCTCGCGCATCGCTCAAGCCCGGTTTCGACCGGAGCCGGCACTCCCGGGCGGGAACGCCGGCACGGTCCTGCCGTTGGCCCGGTCCGACTGCATCCGAACCGTGGACATCCCCGAATGCCGATCACATCACCGGTCGCCTGGCCGATCCGCACCAGTCTCCTCGCCCTTGCCCTCGCATTGCTGGCCGGCCCCGCCGCGGCCCAGGGCATCGACAACGGCGCCGGCACCGCCCGCCCCTCGACCGGCAACACCGGGTCCGGCATGGCGAGCGAGCCGCCGGGCACCGGCATTGGCGGCAACAATCCGGGCAGCATGGGCTCGACCGGCGCGCAAGGGTCGAGCGGCGGCAATATGGGCCCGGGCCCGACCGTGCAGCGCCACGGCCCGACCGGCAGCGGCGCACCCGGCACCGGTCCCGGCGCGCAGACGAACGGCACGGCGCGCTGACGCGGCGCGCGTCCTGCGCATTTGCCAGCACGGACGGCCGCCCCTACGACACGACCCCATCGGGCTCGTGAGGGATCTGCCATGCGCATCACCGCCATCCGCGACATCGTCGCGCCGATCAAGTCGGATATCGCCAATGCCTGGATCGACTTCTCGACCATGACGGCGAGCGTGGTCGCGGTGGTGACCGACAGGGTGGTCGACGGCCGGCCGGTCGTCGGCTTCGGCTTCAACTCGAACGGCCGCTACGCGCCGCAGGGCCTGTTGCGCGAGCGCTTCATCCCGCGCCTGCTCGGTGCCAGCCCGGACGACCTCCAGGGCGAGGACGGCCTGATCGACCCGCACCGGGCCTGGGCGGCGATGATGCGGAACGAGAAGCCCGGCGGCCACGGCGAGCGCTCGGTGGCGGTCGGCGTGCTCGACATGGCCCTGTGGGATGCGCTCGCCAAGGCGAAAGGCGTGCCGCTCTGGCGCCTGCTCGCCGACCGCTACCGCGGCGGCGAGGCCGACCCGACGGCCTGGGTCTACGCGGCCGGCGGCTACTATTATCCGGGCAAGGGTCTCGACGCGCTCCAGGACGAGATGCGCTCCTATCTCGACCGCGGCTACAGCACCGTGAAGATGAAGGTCGGGCTGGTGCCCCTGGACGAGGACATCGCCCGGATCGAGGCGGTGCTCAGCGTGCTCGGCGGCGACGGCTCCCGTCTCTGCGTCGATGTCAACGGCCGCTTCACGTTGGAGGAGGCGATCCGGTTCGGCCGGGCGATCGCGCCTTACGGCCTGCGCTGGTACGAGGAGCCGGTCGATCCCCTCGACTACCTGGCCCATGCGGCGCTCGCCACGACCTATGACGGCCCGCTCGCCACCGGCGAGAACCTGTTCTCGCATCAGGACGCCCGCAACCTGATCCGCCACGGGGGCCTGAGGCCGGACCGCGACATCCTGCAATGCGACCCCGCCCTTTCCTACGGGCTGGTCGAGTACCTGCGCACCCTCGACACCCTGCGCGCCCATGGCTGGTCGCCGCGCCGCTGCGTGCCGCATGGCGGCCATC
Source organism: Methylobacterium aquaticum (assembly GCF_001043915.1). Classification (GTDB taxonomy): domain Bacteria; phylum Pseudomonadota; class Alphaproteobacteria; order Rhizobiales; family Beijerinckiaceae; genus Methylobacterium; species Methylobacterium aquaticum. The sequence continues at coordinate 63,494 of NZ_LABX01000007.1, forward strand.
AGTTCGCCCTCAACATCGCGGTCGGTCTTGGGCTTGGCGGCAACGAGAGCTACCCGGACGTCTTCGCGCCCTTCGGCGGCTTTGCCGATGCGGTGCCGGTGGCGGATAGCCGCGTCGCGATGCCGGACGTGCCCGGCATCGGCTTCGAGGCGAAATCCGCGCTCTACGCGGTGATGCGGCCGTTGGAGCAGGGGTGACGCGGGTGCCCGCCGGGCCCGGGCCTGGCGCGGCGGACGAGGGCGGGAGGCCGACCGCCCGGCCTGCCGTCGCGTCCGATCTCGCGCCGCTCCTCGCCCTCCTGGCCGCCTCCGAGGTCAGCCGAACCGCCGAACCGCGGGAGCATGCCGCGCGCGTGTGGCAGGACACCCTCGCCCATCCGGGCGTCACCGTCTTCGTGTCCGAGGCGAGCGGGCGCATCGCGGCCACCTGCATGCCTCGTGACCGCACCGAACCTGCTGCGCGAGGGACGGCGCCACGGCTTCCTGGAGAACGTCGTCACCCACCCGGCAATCCGGGGACGGGGGCACGGCCGCGCCGTCGTCCAGGCGGCCCTCACCCATGCCTGGGCGAGCGGCTGCCACCACGTCCTGATGCAGAGCGGGCGCACGGACCCGAAGGTGCATGCCTTCTCCCAAGCCCTGGGCTTCGTGCCGGGGCGCCGCACCGCCTATGTCGCGGCGCGCCCGATCGTTCCGATCGCGTGACTGCGGTCCCCTGGACCACGTCACGATCGCGTCGCAATGGCGACGTTCCCCAGTGTTTGTTTTGCTGCATTGTCTTCGACGAACCGGCATCCCCTTCGTCGGACAATGCTCTCAGCAGACGTGCGTTGGCGTGCCAATGAACGTCTGCCGAGGCTCTTGTTTATCGTCGATTCTTGCCGCCGAAGCGGTGACCATTTCGGCGAGATCGGCTGAGCGCCCCGGTCAGGCGGCCCGCACGCTGGCCAGGAACACATCGACCTCCTGGCGCAGGCGGGCGCACTGGTCCGACAGGTCGTCGGAGACCTGCGCCACCTCGGACGCGGCGCGGCCCGCCGTGCCCGCGGCGTCGGCGACCTCGCCGATGTCGCGGGTCATCGCGGTGGTGCCGTCCGTCGCCTCGGCCATCTGGCGCACGATCTCGTGGGTCATCGCACCCTGCTCCTCGATCGCCGAGGCGATGCCGGTGGTGACCTGGCTCATCGCCTCGATCTGCGCGGTCACGCCGGCGATCGCGTCCCCGGCGCCGAGGCTGGTGGATTGGATCGCCGCGACGTGGCGGCCGATCTCGTCGGTGGCCTTGGCGGTCTGGCCGGCGAGTTCCTTCACCTCGGCCGCGACCACCGCGAAGCCGCGCCCCGCGGCCCCGGCTCGGGCCGCCTCGATGGTGGCGTTCAGCGCCAGCAGGTTGGTCTGGCCGGCGATCTGGGAGACGAGGCCGACGACGTCGCCGATACGGGCGGCGGCGGCGGAGAGTTGCGCCATCGTGCTGCCGGCAGCCTGGGCCTGCGCCACCGCCTCGGCCGACATGCCGGCGGCCTGCACGACCTGACGGCTGATCTCCGATACGGTCGCGCCGAGTTCCTCGGCCGCCGCGGCGACGGCCCCGATATTGCCGCTGGTCTGCCGGGCGGTGGCCGCGACGCTGACCGAGCGGGACGCCGTCCCCTCGACCGCCTGCGTCACGGCGCCGGACGCCCCGCTCAGGCCCTCGGCCGCACCGGAGACGCGGGCGACGATGCCGCCGACCGAGACCTCGAACCGGTCGGCGAGGTCGCGCAGCAGGCTGCGGCGGGCCTGCTCCTCGCGCAGGCGCGCCGCCTCGGTGGTCCGCAGCTGCTGGGCCGCATCCTCGAGAGAGAGGTCGCGGATCATCACCACGGCCCGAGCGATGTCGCCGATCTCGTCGCGGCGCCGAGAGCCGGGGACCTCGTCGAGGGCCTGCCGGGCGGCCAGCGCCTTGATGGCTGTCGTGAGCGCGCCGAGGGGACGCACGATCGCCCGCGCCATCAGGAGCCCGAGCGCGGCCGTGCCGAGAAGGACGACGAGGCCGATCATCACCAGGATCCGCGACAGCGCGTCGACCGCATGTAGCGCCTCGGCCTCCGACTGCTCCGCCAGCATGGTCCAGTTGGCCCCGAGCACCGGCACCGCGGCGCTCGCCGCCATGTGGCGGCCGTTCGACGCCTCGTAGGAGAACGGCGCCCGCACGGCGAGCCGCTCGGCGGCGATGCCGAGTTCGCTCACCGGCGCACCGGCCGCGATCCCGGCCGAGAGCGGCGGCTTGCCGCGCAAGCGGCCATCGGCACCCGCCACGACGACCTGACCGGTCTCGCCGAGGCCGGCGCGCTGCGCCAGGGTCGCGTCGAACAGGGCGGGCGTCAGGCGCATCACGATGTAGCCGGCGCGCTCCACGGCCTGCGCGGTGCCCATGGCGACGTTGGCACGCCGGTTCATCGTCTTCCCGATGAAGGCCGCGGGAGCCCCGCCGACCGGATAGGCGGAGAAGTCCGCGAACGAGACCGCGTCGGGCGCAGCGCCCTTCATCTGCTCGAACAGCCGGGCGAGACTGGTGTCACGCAGAGCCGGATCCTTGACCGAGGCCGCGAAGTCGTCGCCCTTCGTCGCCGTGTAGACGATGCGCCCGTCGGGATCGAGGAACAGGAGATCGGCGTAGCCCGGCTGGCTCAGGAGCCGGCGGGCCACCTCCTGCACCTTCACGTGACGGCGGCCATACATGGTGTTCGTGGTGGTGCCGTCGAAGGCGAGGCGCGCCTCCGGGGTCGGCGGGGCCCGGAACGCCGCCAGGATCCCGGCATAGTCCGGCTTGGCGGGATCGAGAGTCTCGATCAGGTCGGTGAAGTTCGAGGCCACCTGCGGGTGGCTGGCGGCGGCGGCGAAATCGGACCTGGCCTGATCGGCCACGAGGGCGATGCCGTGCCCGGTCGCCGTCGCGGCGAGCTGAAGCCGGTCTTGCACCGCGGAGACGAGGCTGCTCTTGGCCGAATACCAACTCAGGCCGCCCATGACCGTCGCGCTGACGAGCGCGAGCCCAACGATGGTCGAGGGCAGCCTGACGGCCAGCTTGGACAGGGAGAACATACGGTGATCCAGCTCGCGACGCACTGCTTGCCTTGCGGCCCCGGTATGGGCCTGTCGGGATCGAGGCCGATGCCCCGCTCGCCCCATGAAACCAGAAGCTCAATAATTTTCAGTTAAGGGTCTCATTTTACAGTAAAAGCGTCAGGTTCTGGACATTACCAAGAACTCCTCCGCGAACCAGCGTCAGCACAACTGTTTGGTGCAGCGGATCTTGAATGGGCTCCGCAGCGGCAACCGGCGCCGCCGGCTCGGTTCGACGAGCCCGAGACGTGGGCCTGCCCGATTCCCGACCGCACCGGATTGGCGTCAGCGCGGACCGCCGGCCGCCGCGCGCGCCTGCGGGAACGCTCCGAGCGACACGCGCGCCACCTCGCGCAACGCCTCGCGATCGGCGCCCGAGGAGGCCAGCACTCCCATCCCCGAGGCAACCGTCGACAGGAAGCGGGCCAGCGCCGCCGGGTCGTCGCCCTCGGCCAGGTCGCCCTCGGCCCTCGCCCGCGCGAAGCGCTCGCGCAAGTCGGTCTCGGTCTCGGCGCGGCGGGCGGCGAGCTCGAACGGGATGTTCTCCGACCCGGCGCCGCAAGCGAGCCCGCCCTGGACCAGGAGGCAGCCGGGCGGGTTGGCCGGATCGGTGTGGCTCTCGGCGATGCTCGACAGGAAGCGCTCGGCCACGTCGCGGGCGGTGGTGCCGGCCAGCACGTAGCGCATGTGCTCCGAGCGCCGCTCGGCGTAACGGTCGAGCGCCGCCTTCAGAAGGCCCTCCTTGCTGCCGAAGGCGGCGTAGAGGCTCGGCGGCTTGATGCCCATCGCCTTGGTCAGCATCGCCAGGGTCGCCCCGTCGTAGCCGTGGCGCCAGAATACCTCCATCGCCTCGTCGAGGGCCTTCTCCGTGCAGAAGGCCCGGGGTCGCCCCATCACCATTGTCCGCTGGCTCCATTTTGTGTATCGATTGATAGATAAATCACTTGACGGCCGGCGTCCATGCCGACATGTGTATCGCATGTTACAGATATCGGAGCCGGTCGTGAATTCCGAGCCTGCTGTCGTCTCCACCCGCCTTCCGCGCTTCGCCGCGGCCGGTCTTGCCCTCGCGCTCCTTGCGGGCGCCGCCTATCCCTATCTGCCGCTGCCGCCCCTGTCCTTAGGACAGGCCGTCGCTGCGACCCCGCCGGTCGAGCAGGCGGTGCCGGTGCCGGTCGCCACGGTCGAGCCCCGCGACGTGACGCTGTTCGACGATTTCTCGGGCCGGCTCGAGGCGGTCGAGCGGATCGACGTGCGGGCCCGGGTCGGCGGCGCCGTGCAGGCGACGCATTTCTCGGAAGGCGACCTGGTGAAGGCCGGCGACCTGCTGGTGACGATCGATCCCGCGCCCTACGCGGCGGAGGTCCAGCGCCTGGAGGCGCAGGTGGCCGGCGCCGAGGCGCGCCTGGCGCTGACGGCCAGCGACTACGAGCGCGGGCAGCGCCTGTCGGACCAGCGCATCGTCACCGCGCGCGACCTCGACGTGCGGGCGAACGCCTTCAAGGAGGCGAAGGCCAATCTCGACGCCGCCAAGGCGACCTTGGCGGCGGCCCGCCTCAACCTCGACTATACGCAGGTGCGGGCAGCGGTGGGCGGCCGGGTCGGGCGCCGGGAGATCACCCCCGGCAACCTCGTGGCGACGGGGGCGGGTGCGGCGGTGCTGACGACCCTCGTCTCGGTCGATCCGATCTATGCGAGCTTCGACGCCGACGAGACGGTGGTGCTCAAGGCGCTGGGCTCGATCGCCGAGCCCTCGGGCCGGCGCGGCCGGCTCGACCGCATTCCCGTTGAAATGGCGACCGCCGACGGGATTCCGGCGAAGGGGCACCTCCAGTTCATCGACAACAAGGTCGATGCCCGCAGCGGCACGGTGCGGGTGCGCGCCACCTTCGGCAATGCCAACGGGCACCTGATCCCCGGCCAGTTCGCCCGCCTGCGCCTCGGCCAGGCGGCGCCCGAGCGGCTGCTCCTCGTCGACGAGCGGGCCATCGGCACCGACCAGGACAAGCGCTTCGTGCTGGTGGTCGGGGCCGACGACCGGACCGCGTTCCGGGCCGTCACCCTCGGCCGGACGGTCGAGGGCTTGCGGGTGGTCACCTCCGGCCTGTCGGCAGGCGAGCGGATCGTCGTCAACGGCTTGCAGCGGGTGCGGCCGGGCAGCCTCGTCAGCCCGTCGCCGGTGACGATGGGCGCGCGGCCAATGCCGGAGCCGGGGACGGGCAAGCTGGCGCAACGGTGACAAGGAACGGCGGATGAGGACGACGCGCAGGTCCCTCCACCCTCCTGGTCATTCCGAGGCCGCGTAGAGGAGCCCGCAATCCGGACGCTCGGGTGATTGCAGACAAGGCGGAAGCATCCCGACTCATCCTGCATGATCCGCGGTTCCGGACCCCGGGCTCCGCTGCGCAGCCCCGGGATGACATGGCGTGTTTCAGGTCTGTCGAGCAGATCAAAGCCTGACCCGATCGATAGAATCGACAATCTCCGCTTTCCGAGAAGAGTTCTCAGTTCCCCTCTCCCGGATGGGAGAGGGGCCCGGGACGAGGGTGCTGCGTCTCCGCGCAAAACTCGGACTATTCCGTTTCCCCCCCGATCAGTGCTCGATCCTGAACCGTATTACCGTCGCGCGATCTTCGATCGCCCCTACCTCTCTCCCAGACGGGAGAGGGGATCCCGCCACACTTCTTCGTCGGAATCGTGAGGCGGCGGCACTGCCCACGACTTCCTCTCGCCCCCGGAGGGCGGCATGAACCTCTCCAAGTTCTTCATCGACCGCCCGATCTTCGCGGGCGTGCTCTCGGTTCTCATCGTCATCGGCGGGTTGCTGTCGCTGTTCGCGATGCCGATCTCCGAGTATCCGGACGTGGTTCCGCCTTCCGTCGTGGTGCGGGCGACCTTCCCGGGCGCCAACCCCAAGGTCATCGCCGAGACCGTGGCGACGCCGATCGAGGAGCAGATCAACGGCGTCGAGGGCATGCTCTACATGGCGAGCCAGGCGACGACGGACGGCGTCATGACGCTGACCGTGACGTTCCGGCTCGGCACCGACCCCGACAAGGCCCAGCAGCTGGTGCAGAACCGGGTCTCGCAGGCCGAGCCGCGGCTGCCGGCGGTCGTGCGCCAGCTTGGCGTCGTCACGGTGAAGTCCTCGCCCGACCTGACCATGGTGGTGCACCTCGTCTCGCCGAACGGCCGGTACGACATGACGTACCTGCGCAACTACGCGGTGCTGAACATCAAGGACCGGCTCGCTCGGCTCGACGGCGTCGGCCAGGTGCAGCTCTTCGGCTCGGGCGACTACGCGATGCGGATCTGGCTCGACCCGCAGAAGGTCGCCGAGCACGGCCTGTCGGCCGGCGACGTCGTCCGCGAGATCCAGGCCCAGAACGTCGAGGCGGCCGCCGGCACCATCGGCGCCTCGCCGGCCATCCCCGGCCTCGACCTGCAACTGTCGCTCAACGCCGAAGGACGCCTCACCAGCGAGGAGCAGTTCGGCGACATCGTGGTCAAGACCGGGGAGGACGGGGCGGTCACGCGGTTGCGCGACATCGCCCGGATCGAACTCGGGGCCGCGGATTATGCGCTCCGCTCGCTCCTCGACAACAAGGCGGCGGTGGCGCTCCCCATCTCGCAATCCCCCGGCTCGAACGCGATCCAGATCTCCGACGCGGTCCGCCGCACCATGGCGGAGATCAAGCGGACCATGCCGGAGGGGGTCGATTACCAGATCGTCTACGACCCGACGCAATTCGTGCGCGCCTCGATCGAGGCGGTGATCCACACCCTGCTCGAGGCGGTGGCCCTCGTGGTGCTGGTGGTGATCCTCTTCCTCCAGACCTGGCGGGCCTCGATCATCCCGCTGCTGGCCGTGCCGGTCTCGATCATCGGCACCTTCGCGGTGATGCACATCTTCGGCTTCTCGATCAACGCGCTCAGCCTGTTCGGCCTCGTGCTCGCCATCGGCATCGTGGTCGACGACGCGATCGTCGTGGTGGAGAATGTCGAGCGCAACATCGAGGCCGGCTTGTCGCCGCGCGATGCGAGCTACCAGGCGATGCGGGAGGTGTCGGGCCCGATCATCGCCATCGCGCTGGTGCTGGTGGCGGTGTTCGTGCCGCTTGCCTTCATCAGCGGGCTCACCGGTCAGTTCTACAAGCAGTTCGCCCTGACCATCGCGATCTCGACCGTGATCTCGGCGATCAACTCGCTGACCCTGTCCCCAGCCCTCTCGGCGCTCCTGCTGAAGGATCACCACGCGCCGAAGGACCGGCTGACCCGGGTGCTCGACGCCCTGCTCGGCTGGTTCTTCCGACGGTTCAACCGCGCCTTCGGCTGGGCCTCGGACGGCTACGGGCGCGGCGTCGGCGGCGTCATCTCGCGCAAAGGCGCGATGATGGTGGTCTACCTCGTTCTCGTCGGGGTGACCGCAATGCTGTTTCGCCAGATCCCCGGCGGCTTCGTGCCGGGCCAGGACAAGCAGTACCTCGTCGGCTTCGCGCAGTTGCCCGACGGCGCCACCCTCGACCGGACCGAGGAGGTGATCCGCCGTATGAGCGAGATCGCCCTGAAGGAACCCGGCGTCGAGAGCGCGGTCGCCTTCCCGGGCCTGTCGATCAACGGCTTCACCAACTCGTCGAATTCGGGGATCGTGTTCTCGACCCTCAAGCCCTTCGACGAGCGCAAGGGCCCGGGCTTGAGCGGCGCCGCCATCGCGAGGTCGCTGAACCAGAAGTACGCCAGCATCCCGGAGGCGTTCATCGCGATGTTCCCGCCGCCGCCGGTCAACGGCTTAGGCACCATCGGCGGGTTCAAGCTGCAGATCGAAGACCGGGCCGGCCTCGGCTACGAGGCGCTGAACGACGCGACGAAAGCCTTCCTCGCCAAGGCCGCGCAGGCGCCGGAGCTCGCCGGCCTGTTCTCCAGCTTCCAGATGAACGTGCCGCAGCTCTTCGCCGATATCGACCGGACCAAGGCGCGCCAGCTCAAGATCCCGGTCACCGACGTGTTCGATACGCTCCAGATCTATCTCGGGTCGCTCTACGTCAACGATTTCAACCGCTTCGGCCGCACCTACTCGGTCCGGGTCCAGGCCGATGCGCCGTTCCGCGCCCGCGCCGACGATATCGGCCTGCTCAAGGTGCGGGCGGGCTCGGGCGAGATGGTGCCGCTCTCGGCGCTCTTGCGCGTGCGCCAGACCGCGGGCCCCGAGCGGGCGATGCGCTACAACGGCTTCCTCGCCGCCGACATCAATGCGGGCGCGGCCCCCGGCTTCTCGTCCGGGCAGGCGCAGGCGGCCGCGGCGCGGATCGCCGCCGAGACCCTGCCGCGGGGCTTCGCCTTCGAGTGGACCGACCTCACCTACCAGGAATTCATCGCCGGGAATTCGGGTGTCTGGGTCTTCCCGCTCGCCCTGCTCCTCGTCTTCCTGGTCCTGGCGGCGCAGTACGAGAGCCTCGCCCTGCCGCTGGCGATCCTGCTGATCGTGCCGATGGGCCTGCTCGCCGCGATGACCGGAGTGTGGCTGTCGGCGGGCGACAACAACGTCTTCACGCAGATCGGCCTCATCGTCCTCGTCGGCCTGTCCGCCAAGAACGCGATCCTGATCGTCGAATTCGCCCGGGAGCTGGAATTCGCCGGCCGCAATCCGGTCCAGGCCGCGATCGAGGCGAGCCGCCTGCGCCTGCGGCCGATCCTAATGACCTCGATGGCCTTCATCATGGGCGTCCTGCCCCTCGTCACCGCGACGGGCGCCGGCTCGGAGATGCGGCGCGCCATGGGCGTCGCGGTGTTCTCCGGCATGATCGGGGTCACGGCCTTCGGGCTCTTCCTGACCCCGGTCTTCTACGTGCTGCTGCGGCGGCTGACCGCCAATCGCCCATTGAAGCAGCACGGCATGGTGGCGCAGGAGCACGCGACGGCGGTGGTGTGACGCGCCGGTGGCGTGGAAACGGCGCGGGCCGAAAGGCCCGCGCCGCTCCGTGTTTCACCAATCCGAAGAGGTTCAGGCCGCGGCCGAGACCTCGGTCGGGACGGTCGAGATGGTCTTCAGGATCTGCGAGGCGATCTGGTAGGGGTCGCCCATCGAGTTCGGGCGGCGATCCTCGAGGTAGCCCTTGTAGCCGTTGTTGACGAAGCTGTGGGGCACGCGGATCGAGGCGCCGCGATCGGCCACGCCCCAGCTGAAGGTGTGGATCGAGGCGGTCTCGTGCTTGCCGGTCAGCCGCATGTGGTTGTCCGGGCCGTAGACGGCGATGTGGTCCTCACGGGCATCCCCGAACGCCTTCATCAGCGCCTCGAAATACTCCTTGCCGCCGACTTCGCGCATGTACGAGGTCGAGAAGTTGGCGTGCATGCCCGAGCCGTTCCAGTCGGTGTCGCCGAGCGGCTTGCAGTGGTACTCGATGTCGATCTCGTACTTCTCGCAGAGGCGCTGCATCAGGTAGCGCGCCATCCACATCTCGTCGGCGGCCTTCTTGGAGCCCTTGCCGAAGATCTGGAACTCCCACTGGCCCTTCGCCACCTCGGCGTTGATGCCCTCGTGGTTGATGCCGGCGGCGAGGCAGAGGTCGAGATGCTCCTCGACGATCTGGCGGGCGACTGAGCCGACGTTGGAGAAGCCGACGCCGGTGTAGTACGGGCCCTGCGGCGCCGGGTAGCCGGTCTCGGGGAAGCCGAGCGGGCGGCCGTTCTTGTAGAAGAAATATTCCTGCTCGAAGCCGAACCAGGCGCCTTCGTCATCCAGGATGGTGGCGCGCTTGTTCGACGGGTGCGGAGTCTTGCCGTCCGGCATCATGACTTCGCACAGGACCAGGACACCGTTGGTGCGGGCCGGATCGGGGAAGTGGCGGACGGGCTTCAGCACGCAATCCGAGGAACTGCCCTCGGCCTGCTTGGTCGAGCTGCCGTCGAAGCCCCAGAGCGGAAGCTCCTCGAGCGTCGGGAAGCTGTCGAATGCCTTGATCTGGGTCTTGCCGCGAAGGTTCGGGGTCGGAGTGTAGCCATCGAGCCAAATATACTCGAGCTTGTATTTGGTCATCTCGCGTCTCTCTATCAGGTTCAGGTGGAGCCCGTGATGCCTCGTCCGAGCCCACCACCCGTCAGCGGCATCCCCATCGTTGCACGAGCCGTGCCAAACCCTGCGGCGGAACGGAACGAATGCCGCACCCGTGCGTTTGCCCGGGCTATCACTCCGCGACGTCTGCGTGACGCTGTCCGTCTCCCGGTACTGACGCTCTGCTCGGTTGCGCGCCACAGCACCAAGACGCACAAGGAGGCGCCACACCCACCAATCTGCCCGACGACGCAAGAGCGGGCATGCACGTATTTTAGCCAACCAATGTTTTTTTGATAGTCAACTGGCGCATTTCTCGGGCAGACTTCGTTATCAGCCCAGACGCCGCCGCCGCGACGTGGCGGCCCCCTACGAGGCCCATCCGATGACCACCACCGGGCAGTATGCCACTGCGAAGATCTATGCGTTCCCGGCCGGCGGCCGCAGCCGCGGCGGCCGCCACGACTGGTCGGCCCCGAGCCAGACGGCGCGGGAACGCGCCCTCGACATCATGCCGGCGAGCGGCGGCTACCACGATGTGGCGATCCGCGAGGAGCGTTCGCGCAAGCCATGAGCGCGGATGCTCCGCGTTGCACGAAATCCGACTAAATAAAAACTTGCTATCCAGGGTGGCATTCTCCGGCGCGGATCGCGAAACGGTTTTGTTCGCTAGGGACGGCGAAGCCGGTGACGAACTGATACCAACGGTCGTTGGAAACGACCTTTGGTGCCGTTCTCCAATTTTTGCTACAGCGCCTCACGATCGCGTTGCAATCGCGAGGCGCTCTAGATCTTTGATTTTGCCGCATTTTCTACGACGAACCGGTATGCACTTCGTCGGAAAATGCTCTAAGTCTTTGGCGCAGTATCGAAAGTTTGAGATCGTTGATCGGCCCGATGCGTCAGCATCTTGGGCCGATGGTATGATTGCTTCAGGCAATCTGTCGGATCGCATCCGCAGTGCGGATGTCGGCGTCGCTCAGGCGTGTGGAGCGTCCGGCTCGACCGCGCGGACTTACGATATACAATCCGGACGTAATCTTCCAGATTGTGCATCAATCCCCTACTCCCCGAAGATCGACCAGCCGAGGCGCTTCGTCAGCCGCTCCAGGGCGATGCGCCCGAGGTGGGAATTGCCGGCAGCGTCCAGCCCCGGCGCCCAGACGGCGATCGAGGCACGTCCCGGCGCCACCGCCAGGATGCCGCCGCCGACGCCGCTCTTGCCCGGCAGGCCGACCCGGTAGGCGAACTCGCCCGAGCCGTCGTAATGGCCGCAGGTCAGCATCACGGCGTTGATGCGCCGCGCCCGCTCGGCCTGCACCACCGACAGGCCGGTGCTGGGATCGCGGCCGGAATGGGCGAGGAACCGCCCCGCCACCGCGAGCTGCCGGCAGGTCATGCTGATGGCGCAGTGATGGAAATAGACGCCGAGCGTGTACTCGACCGGATTGTCGATCACCCCGAACGACTTCATGTAGTTGGCGAGTGCGACGTTGCGGAAGCCGGTGCGGTGCTCGGAGGCCGCGACCGCCTCGTCGATGGTGATCGAGGTGTCCTGGGCCAGGAACTGCATGAAGCGCAGGATCTCGCCGAGCGCCTCGCGCGGCTGGTGGCGCGACAGGATCAGGTCGGTGACCGCGATGGCGCCGGCATTGATGAAGGGGTTGCGGGGGATGCCGCGCTCGTATTCGAGCTGCACCACCGAGTTGAACGGGCTGCCCGAGGGCTCGCGCCCGACCCGCTGCCACAGCCGGTCGCCGACCATGCCGAGCGCCAGCGTGAGGGTGAAGACCTTCGAGATGCTCTGGATCGAGAACGGCACGTCGCAATCGCCCGCCGCCGCGACCGTGCCGTCGGCGCCGATGACCGCGAGGCCGAACTGGCCGGGATCGACCCGGGCGAGTTCGGGGATGTAGCGCGCCACCTCGCCGCGATCGGTCCGCTGGCGCATCTCGTCGACGATCTCGGTGACGACGGTTTCGAGGTTCGACACGACTCGGAGATCCCGGGCTGGAGGACAAGCGCGGCCATAATCCTGCAAGTTCGAGGCCTCAAGCCGATCGCCGGGAGTTCCGCCTCGGCGGGTGAAAGATTTCGCGCGATTGATTGGCACCACCGGGGATAGTTCCGCGTTGACGTAACGGCTGCGAAGGGGGCGGCAAGCAGGATGCGGCAGGACTGCGGGAGCGGCAGGATTGGACCGGACCGGAACCATCGCGATCATCGGAGCTGGCGTTGCTGGCGCGGCGGCGCGCCGATCTGAGTGCCGTCGCCGAGCGGTTGCACGCAGAGGCGCCATGATGACCCGCATCACGGCCAAGGTGCGCAATCACACCGCCGCCGGGGCTCGGCCGGGGATAGCCTCGCGCCATACCGGGACCATCGTTCCGCCCCAAGGCGGTGCGACACCTCTCCCGACCGGGGGCCCCCCTCGACGCCACAGGGAACCCATGAACCGGAACCAGGAAGCGCGTCGCCTCCGCGGTTCTCCTCGAATCCTTCATCGTCGGGTGAGTTTGATGTCTGATGCGTCCCTTTTCCTCCATATTGGCCTGTCGCTGAGTTTCGTGGGCCTCGTCGGCCTCGGGATCGGCCGGGCCCTCGACGCCTGGGTGCGGCTGGCCCCGACTGGCGCCGACGACGAGGGCGCGCTGGCGGAGTAGGACCCGACCGGATACCGTCTCCTGGAGGCAGGAGAATCCCGCATGCACGCGCTGATGGAGAGGGCCGGCCGCATCGCCGCCCGGCTGACGGCCCGGCGGGAGACCGTCGCGGTGGCCGAATCCTCCGCCGGTGGTCTCGTCTCCGCCGCCCTTCTTGCGGTGCCGGGTGCCTCCGCCTATTTCCTCGGCGGCGCGGTGGTCTACACGGCCCAGGCGCGCCGGGCCCTGATCGGGCTCGACGAGGCCGGAATGGCCGGCCTGCGCAGCGCCAGCGAGCCTTACGCCGAGCGGGTGGCCGCTCTGGTGCGCGAGCGCCACGGCGCGGCCTGGGGCCTGTGCGAGACCGGCGCGGCGGGCCCCCGCGGCAACCGCTACGGCGACGCCGCGGGCCATACCTGCCTGGCGGTGGCAGGCCCGGTGACGCGCCGCCTGACCGTCGAGACCGGCTACGCCGACCGCGCCGCCAACATGGACGCGTTCGCGGGTGCGATGCTCGACACCTTCCTGGAGGCGCTCGCGGAGGCGGACCGGGCCCCGTGAGACCCCCGGCCGCCTCCGCGGACGAATCTCAGCTTGGCCGGTCCATCCGGCAGGTGGTCGGGACCAGCGTGTCCTGGGTCTCGACCCGGCCGACCATCTTCCAGCCCCAGCCGGTGCCCTCCTCGTCGAAGCGCATGCCGGGCTCCATCGGACCGAAGGACGAGACGAACATCGTCTGGAAGTACTGGTGGTCGTCGGGCCGCACGTAGCCGTCGCTGCCGGTATGCGGCTTCAAGCGGGCCCGTTCGAGCTTCGGCGCCACCTTGCGTGCCTCGGAGGAGCCAGCCTCCTGCATCGCCGTGAGCAGCGCGTTCATCGCATTGAAGACGCGCGGATAGGTCGAGCCGATGGCGGTCCGCGCCCGGAACGCGGCCTCGAAGTCCTGCGTGGCGGCGTCGCCGGTATTGGCGCCCCCCTGCGATACCTCGAACACCCGGTGGGCGAGCCCGGTCTGGCGCACCACGCTCGGCCCGCCGGTGCCACCCGCATAGTAGGTGTAGAACGTCGCCTGGAGCCCTGCCTCGGCGGCGGCCTTGAGCAGCAGGTTGAAGTCCTGGGCCCAGTTGCCCGTGATGACCGAATCCGCGCCCGATGCCTTGATCTTGGTAATGTAGGGCGCGAAGTCGTTGACCTTCTGCAACGGCGTGACCTCGTCGCCGACGATCTCGATGTCGGGCCGCTTGGCCTTCAGCATCGCGCGGGCCTGGGCCCGCACCGACTGGCCGAACGAGTAATCCTGGTTGATGAGATAGACCTTTTTGATCTCCGGCCGCGTCCTCATGAAATTCGTCAGCGCCTCCATCTTGATGTCGGAATTGGCATCGAAGCGGAAGTGCCAGTAATTGCACTTCTCGTTGGTCAGCGACGGATCGACGGCGGAGTAGTTGATGTAGATGACCTGGCGGTTCGGGTTGCGCTCGTTGTGCTTGGCGACGAAGTCGGTGAGGGCCGCGGCGGCGGAGGAGCCGTTGCCCTGCACCAGCACCCGGGCGCCGGCATCGATGCCCTTCTGGGCGGCGATCAGGGTCTCCTGCGGGTTGACCTTGTTGTCGTAGGCGAGCACTTCGAAGCGGAACTGCTTCTGGCGGGCGTTCAGGACCTCGGCCATGTACTGGAAATGGCGCAGGCCGGCCTCGCCGGTCGGGGCGCCCCCGCCCGAGAGCGGATCGATGAAGGCGATCTTCACCGTCTCCTGAGCGATGGCCGGACCGGACAGGGCCAGCGTCGCGGCAGCCCCCCCGAGCGCCAGGATCGCGGACGGGCCGCACAGGGATGCGGCGATGACGGCGCCACGCAGCGCCTCGCGGATGGACGTCATGCTTCCTCTCCTTTTGGCCGCGATCGTCTCGGGCCCGTGAGGGCCGGCGTCGCGTAGCCGGGCGGGAGAGTCCGGCGCGGGACAGAGACTCGTCAAGGAGAAATTGCGGCCGCACGCCCCGATCGGCGTTTCACCTGTGAGATCCATTCACGAGCAAAGTAAAAAATCGTCCATGGCCTTATAGGTGGACCAATCTGGAATCATTATAATGATATGCCTGCTTCATCCGGCACTGGAATCATTGACATCGTCTTCGTCGAGGCCCTAAGCGTCGGCGTCATGAGGGATATCGGCCGGCGATCCTGCGGCAGCGATCGGTCGGGCCGGCACGCGGCGCAGGACAACGGACCATGATGCAGCCCGACGCAGGCTCCGCGCCCGCCGCCGCTCCGGCCTGCACGGGGGCGTCCCGGTGAGGAGCGCCCTGTTCCAGGTCCATTGGTTCCTCGGGCTCACCGCCGGCCTCGTCCTGATGCTGGTCGGGGTGACCGGAGGAATCCTGAGCGTCGAGGACGAGGTCATGAGCCTCATGAGTCCCGGCATCGTCACTGTCCCGGTGCGGGAGGGCCCGCGCCTGACGCCGGATGCGCTGATCGCGCGGCTCACCGACGAGGCGCCGGGGCGGCGCATCACGCTGATGGTCCTGAACGGGGCTCTGGACCGGGCGGCGCGGGTGCGCCTCGCCGACGGGCCCGGACGCGGCACCGAGACCTATGTCGACCCTTACGACGGGCGGATCCTCGGGCCGGCGGTGGGCGAGGCGTTCTTCGACACGGTGCTGCGGCTGCACCGCTGGCTTCTCATCCCCGGCAACGGCGACGGATGGGGCCGCACCCTCACCGGCGCCTCGGCCCTGGCGCTGGTCTATCTCGCGCTGTCGGGCCTCTACCTGCGCTGGCCGAAGGGCCGGCGCGACTGGCGGATCTGGCTGAAGCCGGCGCTCAACCGCCGCGGTCGGGCGCTCTACTGGTCGCTGCACGCGGTCGTCGGCACCTGGATGCTGGTGCTCTACCTGCTGATGGCGCTGACCGGCCTGTGGTGGTCCTATGGCTGGTACCGCGACGGGGTGACCGTCCTGCTCACCGGCCGCCCGGCCGCCGCTGCGCCTGCCCGAGGAATGGGCAAGCGCGAGGGCGCGCCCGTGCCCCTCGATCCCGCCTTCGCGGCCTTCACGGCGGCCACGAACGGCCGCTACGCCACCGCCTCCCTGGCGCCGGCCCGCGCGGGCGAGACGATCCGCATCCGCGCCGTGGCGCCCGATGCCGCTCATGTCCAGGCCCGCGACGAGTGGCGCTTCCGACCCGACGGCACGCTCGACTCCCGCGACCTCTACACCGAGCGACCGATCGGCGCCCGCCTCGCCGGCAGCATGCTGGCCCTGCACGAGGGGCGGTTCTTCGGCCCCGTCGGCTGGATCGCCTTCATGCTGGCGGCGCTCGCCATGCCGCTCTTCGGGGTGACGGGTCTGCTGCTCTATCTCGGCCGCCGCCGCAACCGGCGGCGGGCGCAGATCGCGCAGGCCGCGGCGGTTCCCTAAGCAGATTTCGCCGAAGTGGTCGCCGGTTCGGCGGCAAAAATCTGCGATCAAACAAGACCCTAAGCGGACGAAGCGTTTGCCTG
>NZ_LABX01000070.1 GCF_001043915.1 Methylobacterium aquaticum
CGAGGTCGGCCCGAGATCGTGGAGCTTGCAGAGGACGGCATACTGCACCGGCGTGACGGAGAAGTCGCGCATCACGGTCTCGAAGATCGCCGAGGCGCGCTGGTGCGCCCGCCGGATCAGGTAGCCGATCTGCTCCTCGACCTGGTAGGTGCGGACGGCCTCGGCGTCGATCTCGGGCGCGGGCGCCTCGTGCCGGTGCGGAGCGTTCATGCCGGCCCTCCGGCGATCTCCCCTGCCGGCCAGGGATGACCGGGATTCCACGGATCGATCCGGGCGGCGGGCCCGACCTCGCGCAGGACATCCGTCATCGCCACCACGTCGCCGTCATGCCCGCCGAGCCGCGCGTAGAGGTTCCGCGGCAGGGTGAACTCGATCGGCGCGACGATCGCGGGCGTCGGCACCGAACCGAAGGCGTTCTTCGGCAGGCGCGTCACGTCGGCCATCACCGTGATGCCGCCGCCGGGCCAGACCGTGACCGGCGCGCCGCCCATCGTCACCCGCGTCTCGCCGGCGGCGACGGAGCGGGTCAGCAGCACCGGGTTCTCGGTGACCCCGGCCCGCAAGGAGCCGCCGGCCCCGGCCATGAACAGCACCGTGCAGAGCGAGGGCTCGCAATTCTCGCCGATGCGGTCGACCACCCCGCGCACCGGTGCCGGCATCTCGGCCGGCACGGGCTTCAGGGTCTCGTCGAGGACGAGCCAGAGCGCGTGCTCGCCGGTGGTCGAGGTCATCAGCAGGCGCAGGCCCGGCCAAGCGGTGGCGGGGTCGATCGCCTGGATGATCGCCAGGGGATCGGCGATGTCGGTGCCGCCCCAGCCGATCCCGGGATTCGCGACCTGGAAGTAGCGTCCGGGCGTCGAGCGCCGGCCCTTCACCCGGATCCCGGCCGGGCGCATGCCGAGCACGCGGCCGGCCTGGTGCTCGGTCAGCACGCCGGTGATGTGGTCGTCGACCACGATCACCTCGTCGGCGTGCCCGAGCCATTGACGCGCAAAGATGCCGACCGTCGCCGAGCCGCAGCCGACCCGCATGCGCTGTTCGGGCACGCCGTCGACGATCGGGGCCTGGCCGGCCTGGACCACGACCTCGTGGCCGCCATCGATCGTCATCGTGACGGCATCGCCCGCGCAGAGACGCAGCAGCGTGTCGCAGGTGACGGTGCCCTCCTTCTTCGAGCCGCCGGTGAGATGGCGCACCCCGCCGACCGACAGCATCTGCGAGCCGTACTCGGCGGTGGTGACGTGGCCGACCTCCTCGCCGTTGACCCGCACGGCGGCGCGTTCCGGGCCGAGATGGCGGTCGGTGTCGATCTTCACCTTCACGCCGCAATAGCTGAAGATGCCCTCGGTCACGACCGTGACGGTCTCGACGCCCGCGTGCTCGCTCGCCACGATGAAGGGAGCGGGCTTGTAGTCCGGATAGGTGGTGCCGGCGCCGATGCCGGTGACGAAGGTGCGCGAGGGATCGAGCACCCGCCCGTCCCATTCCGCCGCGCCGAACGGCACCAGCCTCTGGCCGGATTCCGCCGCATCGTGCAGCAGCACGACCGGGTCGGTGCGAACGAGGTGGCCGTCCTTGTTGGCATAGCGCGAGCAGGCGCCGGAGCGGCCGGGCCGGATTCGGCACAGGACCGGGCAGGCATCGCAGCGCACGATGCCGTCGGCCTCCGCCGCGCCGAACTTTTTGGAGCGGGCTTCGGTGGAGAGGCTGTCGGCGCTCATGATCGGCTCCCCCACAGGTCCTTGGCCTCGTCGTCCCGGTAATAGCCGCGGCGCAGGTCGCGGGCGACGAGCGCGGGATCGCGGGTCGCAGGCGCGCCGTAGCCGCCGCCACCTGGCGTCATCACCTCGACCCGGTCGCCGGCCTTGATGGCGATGTTCTGGTCCTTCGACAGGTGGAGCGGGGTGATCGTCTCGCCGTCGCGGTGGATCCGCACCACGTTGGGCGCCCCGGCGCCGCCGCCGAGCACGCCGGGCGGGCCGAACCGGCCGTGATCCATCACGAAGGAGGCCCGGGCTTCGCCGCGCAGCAACTCGACCTCGTAGTGGACGCCGAACCCGCCGCGATGCGCGCCGGCTCCCCCCGAGCCCTCGCGCAGGGCGAAGCGGCGGAAGAGGACGGGATAGTATTGCTCCATCACCTCGACCGGCGCGGTCTTCGAGATGCCGATGGTCGAGCAGCCGTTCGACAGCCCGTCATGGGCGGCATTGCCGCCATAGCCGCCCCCGGTGATCTGGTACATCACGTAAGGCGCGTTCTTGGCCGGATCGAAGCCGCCGAGGGCGAAGTTGCCGGACGTGCCGGCGGGGGCCGCCGTGACACGCTCAGGAATCGCCTGGACGAGCGCCAGGAACACCGCCTCGGCGATGCGCTGGCTCACCTCGGCGGCGCAGCCCGAGACGGGCTTCGGATAGCGCGCATCGAGGAAGGTGCCCTCGGGGCGATGGATCGTCAGCGGCGCGAAGGTGCCGGCATTGATCGGCACGTCCGGGAAGACGTGCTTCACCGCGAGGTAGACCGAGGAATAGGTCGTCGCCACCACCGAGTTCATCGGACCGCGGCAGGGCGGGGAGGAGCCCGAAAAGTCGAAGGTGAGGCCGTCCCCGGCCTTGGTCATCGAGAGAGCGATCCGCAGGGGCTCGTTCACCACGCCGTCGGAATCGACGAAGGCTTCCGAGGTATAGGTGCCGTCCGGGATCTGGCGGATCTCGGCCCGCATCCGCTCGGCCGAGCGGGCGCGGATCTCCGTGATCGCGGCGTCGAGCGTCTCAGGCCCGTACTTGGCGAGGAGGTCGGAGAGCCGGCTCTCGCCGACCATCAGCGCCGCGGCTTGCGCCTTGATGTCGCCGATGCGCTGGTCGGCGACGCGGATGTTCGAGGCGATGATGGAAAAAATCTCGGGATCCATCGCGCCGCGCTTGAACAGCTTGACCGGCGGCAGGCGCAACCCCTCCTGCTCGACCTCCGTCGCGTGGGCCGAGAAGCCGCCCGGCACCATGCCGCCGATATCGGGCCAGTGGCCGGTATTCTGGAGCCAGCAGAACAGGGCGCCGTCGACGAAGACCGGTTTCACGAACCGCACGTCCATCAGGTGCGTGCCGCCGAGATAGGGATCGTTGACGATGTAGATGTCGCCGGGCTCCGGCGCCCCGACCTTGCCCTCGCGGATCAGCCGGATCAGCTCTCCGGTCGAGTACTGCATCGTCCCGACGAAGACCGGTAGGCCGTATTCCCCTTGCGCGATCAGCGCGCCGGTGTCGCGGTCGTAGATCCCGTCCGAGCGGTCGTCGGCCTCGGCGATGACCGGCGAGAAGGCCGAGCGTGAGAAGGCGATGTCCATCTCGTTGCAGACCTGCTGCAACCCGGCCTGGATCACCGCCAGGGTGAGGGCGTCGAGACTCGTCATACCCGGATCCTCAGGTTGCCGATGGCGTCGACCTGCGCGGTCGCGCCGGGCTCGATCACCGTCGTGGCGTCGATCTGCTGGATCACCGCCGGCCCGACGATCTCGGCGCCGAGCGGCAGGGCCTCGCGGGCATAGATCGCGGCCTCGTGCCAGGCGCCGCCGGCATAGACCGGGCGCGTGCCGAGGCGGGCGCCCGCCAGATCGGTGCGGCCGGCGTCATCGATCAGCGCGGCGAGCGGGAAGGGCGTGCGCCGCCCGATCACCGAGGTGACGAGGTTGACCACCACCGCCCGGATCTCCGGCAGCCGGACCTGGAAGCGGCGGAAATACGCCGTCTCGAACAGGTCTTGCAGCGTCGCGCGGTCGATCTCCCGGGAGGGCAGGGCGACGCGGATCAGGTGGGTCTGGCCGCGGAACTGCATGTCGGCCCCGTACAGGATGGTGGTCTCCTCGATCTCGGCCTGCTCTTCGGCCACCATCGCGAGGGCGTCGGCCGCCTGCTCCTCCAGCACGCCGCGAAGGTCCGCCATGTCGAGCCCGTCGAGGGGGCGGTTCAGCGTGCGGACCCGGTCCTGGCGGAGATCCGCGACGAGGCAGCCGAGCGCGTTGGTGAGGCCGGGCCGGGCCGGGACCAGCACCTCGGGAATCCCCAATTCGCGGGCGAGCGCCACGGCATGGAGCGGCCCGGCGCCGCCGAAGGCGAACAGCACGAAGTCGCGCGGGTCGTAGCCGCGCGACAGCGACACCATGCGGATGGCGCCGGTCATGTGGACGTTGCCGAGCCGGATCACCGCCTCGGCGGCTTCCTCGACGCTCAGGCCGAGGGGCCCGGCGAGGTCGCGGGCGAAGGCGTCCCGGATCGCGTCGAGCGAAACACCGGCCCGCACCGCGGTGAGCCTTGCCGGATCGAGACGGCCCAGCACCAGGTTGGCATCGGTGATGGTCGGCCGGGTGCCGCCGCGGCCGTAGCCGATCGGGCCGGGCTCGGAGCCGGCGCTCTCGGGGCCGACCTGGAGCATGCCGGCCCGGTTGACCGAGGCGATCGAGCCGCCGCCGGCGCCGACCGTGTGGACGTCGACCATCGGCAGGTGGATCGGCAACCCGTAATCGATGGTCAGCTCCGCCGACACCTCCGGCACGCCGCCGGCGATCAGCGCCACGTCGGTCGAGGTGCCGCCCATGTCATACGTGATGGCATTCGTGAGCCCCGACTGGGCCAGGGTAGCGGCCGCCGCCATCACTCCGGAGGCGGGGCCCGACATCACGGTCTTGGCCGCCGCCTCCACCACCAGCCCCGCCGGAACGGTGCCGCCATTGCCGTTCATGACCAGCAGGTCGCGGGCGAAGCCTTGGGCACGCAGGTCATCCTGGAGGCGCCGGATGTAGCGGTCGAGGATCGGCTGCACCGCGGCGTTGACCGACGCGGTGGTGCCGCGCTCGTATTCGCGGAACTCCGAGAGGAGCGCGTGGCCGAGAGTGACGTAAGGATTCGGCCAGAGTTCGCGGGCGATGGCGCCGGCGCGCAGCTCGTGCTCCGGGTTGGCGTAGGCGTGCAGGAAGTGGATCACCAGGGCCTCGCAGCCCTCCGCCAGGAGGGCGCGGACCGCCTCCGCCACGGCCCCCTCGTCGAGGGGCGTATGCACCGCGCCGTCCGCCATGACGCGCTCCGGCACCTCCCGGCGCCATTCGCGCGGGATCAGCGGCTCGAAGGTGCCGAACAGCCCGTAGGGTTTGGGACGGGTGCGGCGCCCGAGTTCGAGCACGTCGCGGAAGCCCGCCGTGGTGATGAGCCCGACCTTGGCGGTCTTGCGCTCCAGCACCGCGTTGGTGGTGGCGGTGGTGCCGTGGATGACGAGGTCGAGGTCGGCCGGCGCGACCTCGGCGGCACGGATCGCCGCCAGCACGCCTTCGGCCTGGTTGCGGATCGTCGTCGGGACCTTGGCGAGGCGCACCCGCACGCCGGACGAATCCGCCTCCGTCAGGAGAAGGTCGGTGAAGGTGCCGCCGACATCGATGCCCGCCATGCGTCTCACGTCACACCTCGATCATTCGTCTACGAACAGTTTTGTTGGGTGACTGTCCTGGTCCGTCATCCGTGTCCCCGCGGGGGGACATTCGCCCTCTCTCCCCTCTTCCACACGGGAGAGGGGATCCCCTGCCATCTCCGGAGGACGGTTCTCACACTGTCAGGTACGCCTCCCGCACCGCCTCGTCCGCCTCCAAGGCCGCCATCGTCCCCTCGAAATGGATCGCGCCCTTCTCGATCACGTAGGCCCGGTCCGAGACCGCACCCGCGAAGCTCAAGTTTTGCTCCGAGAGCAGAACCGCGATGCCCTCGCGCTTCATCCTGAGCACCGCATCCGCCATCTGCTCGACGATGACCGGAGCCAGCCCCTCCGACGGCTCGTCGAGCAAAACCGCGTGGGGATTGCCCATCAGGGTGCGGGCGATGGTGAGCATCTGCTGCTCGCCGCCCGACATCGCGGCGGCGCGGCGTCCCCGCATCTCGGCGAGGTTGGGAAAGATCGAAAACAGCCTGTCCGGCGTCCAGGCGGCGCGGCCATCGGCCGGGACCTTGCGGCCGACCTCCAGGTTCTCCATCACCGTCAGGTCGGTGAAGATGCGCCGCTCCTCCGGCACGTAGCCGAGGCCGAGGCGGGCGACGCGGAACGGCTCCCAGCCGGTGACCGCCCGGCCCTCGAACCACACCGTGCCGCCGGTCGGCGGCAGCACGCCCATGATCGCCTTCAGCGTCGTCGACTTCCCGGCGCCGTTGCGGCCCATCAGGGCCACGACCTCGCCGGGGCGGAGCCGCAGCGTGACGCCGAACAGCACCTGGGCCCGGCCATAGGCCGCGGTGAGGCCCGAGACGTCGAGGAGGGGCTTATCCATCACGCCACCGCCTTGCGGCGGGCGCGCATCGCCGCCTCGGTCCCGGCCTCGCCGAGATAGACCTGCTTCACCCGCGGGTTGGCCCGGATCTCCTCCGGGCTGCCGGCGGCGATGATCTCGCCGCGCACCAGCACCAGCACCCGGTCGGCATGGGCGAAGACCGCTTCCATGTCGTGCTCGGTGTACAGAACGCCGATGCGGTTCGTGCGCGCCACATCCGCCGTGAGCGCCATCAGCCCCGAGCGCTCCCGCGGCGCCATGCCGGCGGTGGGCTCGTCCATCAGCAGGAGCTTGGGCCGCGAGGCGAGGGCCACCGCCAGTTCCACCCGCTTCACGTCGCCATAGGCGAGTTCCGAGACCGAGCGGTCGGCGTCGTTGCGCATCCCGACCCTGGCAAGGAGGGAGAGCGCCTCGTCGCGGTAGAGGGCGCTTGCATCCCGGAACAGGCCGCGCGAGCGGCCGTGATGCGAGAGCAGCGCCATCTGGACGTTCTCGGCCACCGTCATCGACACGAAGGTCTGGGCGACCTGGAAGGTGCGCCCGACCCCCGCCTTCCCGATCGTCCGCGCCGGCAATCCGGCGATCGAGGCGCCGTCGAGGCTGATGGAGCCGGAATCGGGCTTCAGCTGCCCGCCCACCATGTTGAAGGTGGTGGATTTGCCGGCCCCGTTCGGCCCGATGATCGCCAGCATCTCGCCGGCCTCCAGCGTGAACGACACGTCCCGGGCGGCGGCGACGCCGCCGAAGCGCTTGGTCAGGCCCTCGACGACGAGGAGCGTCATGCCGAAGCCTCCACGGGTTTGGGGGCTGCGGCGCGGCGGCTCCGCAGGGCCTCGGCCGCCCCGGCGAGCCCGCGCGGGAAGGCGAGCACCGTCGCGATGATGGCGAGGCCGAGCAGCAGGCGCCAGAACTCGGTCAGCGGCATCACCGCGTCCTTCAGCGCGTGGAAGAAGGCGGCGCCGACGAGCGGCCCCATCACGGTCTGGATGCCGCCGACCAGCACCATCACCAGGAAGTCGATCGAGAGCGGGATGCCGGTCAGCGTCGGGTCGATCGAGCCCTTCATGAAGGCGTAGAGCCCGCCGGCGAGCCCGGCCGCCGCGCCCGCGAGGGTGAAGGCGAGCCAGCGATGGGTGCGGACGTCGAGGCCGATCGCCTCGGCGCGGGTGGCGGAATCGCGCGCCGCCCGTAAGCTGTAGCCGAAGGGCGCGTAGATCACCCGGCGCAACAGCACGATCGCGGTCAGGCACAGGGCGGCGACGAGATAGAAGTAGGTGGTGCGGCCCGCCGCCCAGGACGAGGGCCAGACCCCGACGACGCCGTTGTCGCCCCCCGTCACCTCGACCCACTGGAAGCAGATGGCGTAGACGATCTGCCCGAAGGCGAGCGTCAGCATCGCGAGGTAGATGCCCGACAGCCGGACGATGAAGAAGCCGAACAGGGCGGCGCCCGCCGCCGCCGCCAGGGGCGCGGCGACCAGCGCCAATTCCATCGGCGCCTTGAACGGCCCGGTGACGAGGAGCCCGGCCGCGTAGGCGCCCAAGCCGAAATAGGCTGCATGCCCGAACGAGACGAGCCCGCCGACCCCGACCAGGAATTGCAGCGAGAAGGCGGCGAGCGCGAAGATCAGGATCTCGGTCGCGACCTTCACCTTGTAGGCGTCGCCGACGAGCGGCACGGCGAGGAGCGCCAGCACCGCGAGGCCGGCCAGGGCGGTCTCTGCCGGGCGGAAGCGGCGCAAGGCGGGAATGCCCTCCGGCGGCATCACCCGGCCGGACGCGGCCTCGGGCCGGCCGAACAGGCCCCAGGGCTTGACCACCAGCACCACCGCCATCAGGGCGAAGACGAGGACCAGGGTCACCT
This sequence comes from Methylobacterium aquaticum, assembly GCF_001043915.1. GTDB lineage: Bacteria > Pseudomonadota > Alphaproteobacteria > Rhizobiales > Beijerinckiaceae > Methylobacterium > Methylobacterium aquaticum. Next base: position 8,162 of record NZ_LABX01000070.1, read on the forward strand.
TCGGAAAGATCAGGATGCCGAACGCCTGGAGCTGACCGATGATCAAGGCGGCCACGAAGGCGCCCGGCACCGAGCCCATGCCGCCGATCACCGTGACCACGAAGGCGTCGGTGATGACCGAGAGGTCCATGTGGGCGTTGGCGGGGATGCGCGGGATCTGGAGCGCGCCGCCCAAGCCGGCGAGGCTGGCACCGAGAAACAGCGTCAGGGTGAAGAGCCGGGCCTGGTTGACGCCCAGCGCCCCGACCATCTCGCGATCCTGGGTCGCGGCCCGGATCAGCACGCCGAAGCGGGTGCGATGCATCAGGAGCCAGAGCAGGCCGAGCACCAGCGGGCCGACGGCGATCAGGACGAGTTCGTAGGCGGGAAAGCGCTGCCCTAAGATCTCGACGCCGTGGCGGAGCGAGGGCGCGCGGGGACCCGCGAGATCGACCGGGCCCCAGACCTTGAGCACCAGGTCCTCGACGATCAGCACGACGCCGAAGGTGGCGAGAAGCTGGAACAGTTCCGGCACCCGATAGAGGCGGCGCAGGAGCAAGACTTCGACCGCGACGCCGATCAGCCCGACGAGGAGGGCGGAGAGCAGCACCCCGAGGAAGAACGTGGCGGGGGAATAGGACAGGTCGAGGAGCCGCGGCACGAGCGTGACCGCGATATAGGCCCCCAGCATGTAGAACGAGCCGTGGGCGAAGTTCACGATCCGGGTGACGCCGAACACGATCGTCAGCCCGGAGGCGATCACGAACAGCGACGCGGCGCTGGCGAGGCCGGAGAGGGACTGGAGGACGAGGAAGGACGGGTCCATGGGGCCTCCGCGCCGGCGCCGGGGATGGGGCTCTCGGGGGTCAGACCTTGCGGGCCGCCTTCACCTCGGCCTCGGGGAACATGTAGTTCGCCCCGTCGGCGTAGCGGACATTTTTCATCGTGCCCTGGCGGCCGGCGAGCGCCGTCTCGCCCACCCAGGCCCCCAGCGTCGATTGGTGGTCGAGCGCCCGCATCGTCACCGGCCCGGCGATGGTCTGGGAGGTCAGACCTTCCAGCGCCGAAATCATCGCCTCGGTCTCGGTCGAGCCCGCCTTCTCCAGCATGTCACGGATCATGCCGACGACGACGGTGCCGAGCAGCGAGCCGAGGCGCGGCGTGTCGTTGAACCGGGCCCGGTAGGCGGCCACGAATTCCTTGTGGCCGTTGGTGTCGATCGTTTCCCACGGATAGCCGGTGGTGACCCAGCCCTCCGGCGTCTCGTCGCCGAGCGGGATCATGTATTCGGGCTCGCCGGTGAGCAGGCTCGCGACCTTGCGCTTCTCGAACAACCCGCGGGTGTTGCCCTCGCGCACGAAGGCGGTGAGGTCGGCGCCGAACAGGACGTTGAACAGGCCGTCGGCCTTCATCTGCGACAGGGCGCCGACGGTGGCGCCGGCATCGACCTTGCCGAGAGCCGGGAACTGCTCGCCCACCACCTCGAAGCCGGGCACTGCCGCCGCCATCAGGCGCTTGAAGTTGGCCGCCGCCGACTGGCCGTACTCGTAGTTCGGCGCGACGATCGCCCAGCGCTTGACGCCGCTGTCCTTGACGGCGTCCACCAGCATGCGCGTCTGCATGTAGGTGTTGGGCCGCACCCGGAAGGTGTAGCGGTTGCCGCTGCCCATGGTGAGCGCGTCGGTCAGCGGCTCGGTGGCGAGGAACAGCGCCTTGCGCTGGTTGGCGAAATCCGCCACCGCGAGGCCGACGTTGGACAGGAAGGTGCCGCACAGGAAGGCGACGTTCTCGCGGGTCAGAAGCTCCTCGGCGACCCGGGTCGCGTCGCCCGGGGTCGAGCCGTCATCGCGAAACACGATCTCGATCGGGCGCCCGCCGAGGGCCTTGATGCCGCCGGCCTTGTTGACGGCGTCCTGCGCGAGCTGCATGGCGTTGCGGTAGGGCACCGCGAAGGCGGCCATGCGGCCATAGGAATTCAGCTCGCCGATCCGGATCGGCCCCGAGCCTTGCGCGGCCGCCCGGGAGGCGGCGAGACCGAGTGGTGCCGCCGCGAGCCCACCCAGGACGGTGCGGCGGGACAGGGGACGAAACGTCTCGTCGCGTGTCGACATGGCGCGAACCTCCGGCCGATCCCGGCGCGACGTCCGCCGCCGGAATGCAAACTCGTTCGTAGGCAAACGATACTGTGCCGGGGCCGGGACGCAAGGGCAAAGCCTGAGGAAAATCAGGGCGGTCCCTGTCTCCGAAATGCGCAGCCTTGCCCCAGTCGGTGCCTTGTTGCCTCAGTCGGCGCCTTGCCCGATCAGAACCTTGCCCGATCGGAACCTTGCCCGATCAGAATCCGGCCTCGCGGGCGAGCCAGGCATCGAGTGCACGCTCGCGCTCGGCCTCGATCATCGCGGCGACCCAGGCCGCGTGCTCGATGCGCGCGGTCTCGCCCCCGTCCTCGTCGCGCTCCGCTGCCTGCTGCATCGCCATCCTCCCTGCTCATCCGTGCCCGGACGAGAACAAAATAGGAACTTGCTCGCATGCCGGCAAGCCGGTCCCCGTGGAAGCCTGGGAGACCGGGCGGATCGTCGGGACAGGCGGGATCTTGGCCGAGCGGACGCGCGTTGGACCCGGCAACCTCGGAAACGGAACATCCCATGCGCAAGACGATCCTCGCCCTCGCGGCGACCATCGCCCTGACCGGCACCGCCCTGGCCCAGACCGGCGTCCCCGGCTCGGCCGAGAACAACATGAACAATCCGGCCAGCGTGAAGAGCAACGCCGAGAAGGGCATGCCGGGCCGTGATGGGCCCGCTGCCACCGGCACCGTGATGCCGGCCGCCCCGGGGGCCGCAGCCCGCACCGACGACCTGCCGAGCCACAGCGGCGGCAATGCCGCGGCGACGAGCCCGGTCAACCGGGCCCGCTGAGGCCCCGGCCCCGGCGGCGCGGGCCGCCCGCGCCGCCGTCAGGTCCTCGCTACCGCCAGGATCCCGTTATCCATCGCAAGGAAGCGGATGCCGGCCCGCCGCAGGGCATCCACGGCTTTGTGGCGCGAGCGCGCGCCAAGGCGTTCGGCATCCTCCTCAAGACGCCGCACCGTCGAGAGCGACAGGCCGCTCGCCTCGGCGAGAGTCCCGCGCGACCAGTCGAGCAGGCCACGGGCCGCCCGGAGGTGCTCCCCCCGGACCGTCTGCTCGAGGGCACGCCGGATCTGTTTGTCGGCGGGAACGTCGGTCGCGTGAACGGCCGATCCCGAGGCATGGACCGGGTACTTGATCCCGGCCCGGCCCCTGTAGCGTCCCGCCTCGTCCCAGAGCGGCACGCCGATGATGCGGAACTGCCAGATCTCACCATTGGCCAGCCGCTCGCGCGCCGTGCCCTGGAAGCGCACATGCGGCGTGAGAGAGCCGATGGCCCGGTCGCGAAAGCCCACGCGCTCCTCGGGGATGATCATCACGAAGGGATTCTGGCTGATCTCCTGCAAGGCGAGGCCGTGCACCTGCGCCATCTCGCTGGGGAATTCGTGCGTCCCGTTCGTCCCCACCGCGTAGGTCGTCGCGTAGGTGGTCAGATAGAGCGACTGCCGCCGCCGGTTCTCGGCGATCAGGGCTTGCCGCAGCCGCTCGCGGTCGGTGACGTCGAGGGCGACGCCGCTCGCGGCGAGCGGCCGCCCCTCCGGCGAGACGCGCAGCTCGGACAGGACCGAGAGCACGCGCAACTCCCCGCTCGGCCGGATCAACCGGACCGTCGCGCTCGGCCAGATGTGGCCTCGCAGGATCTCATGCGGGCTCGCCAGCCGTTCGCGGTCATCGGGATGCAGCAGGGAGATGAAGAGATCGTAGCCGGCGGTCACGATCGACGGATCCAGGCCGAGGAGACGGAAGAAGCCCAACGACCAGCGCTGCTCGTCCGATGTGAGCAGCCAGGACCAGTTCCCGACAAACCCGCCGTCCTCGATCGCACGCAGGAAGATGTCGGAACAGGACGGAAGGTCGGCGGCATCCATGTACGGCAGATCCAAACTATAATACCGACGGTCGTTGCGAGCGACCTTTGGTTCTGTTCTCGAATTTTTGCCAAGACCAAGGTCCCGGGCTTCTAAGTTTGACGTTGACAATGCGAGATGAGTCAACGGCCCGATGCGTCAGCATCTTGGGCCGTTGAGAGAAATTGCGTCGACACCGAGACTGAGATTGCCCGGGACAGGAGCCGTGCCCCTTCGGTCGACCGGCCGGCGAGGAGGTCCCAGCCGGGACGGCCAAGGCCCACCGCCCGGAGGACCGCCGGACCGGGATCCTCCGGGATGCGACGCGCGTCATCAGAGCTTGGCCACCGCGATCGTCCCATCATCCATCGCAACGAAGCGGATTCCCGCCCGGCGAAGCGCGGTCACGGCCTTGAAGCGCGAGCGGGCCCCCTGGGCCTCGATGTTGTCCTCGAGGCGCCGCACCGTCGAGAGCGACAGGCCGGCGGCCTCGGCGAGCCTCGCCATCGACCAGTCGAGCAGGCCGCGCGCCGCCCGCAGGTGATGGCCCCGCACGGCCTGTTCGAGGGCGCGCTGGAGGCTCGGATCCTCCGGGGTGTCGAGGCGGCCCGCGGGCGCGCCGGATTCGTGGACCGGATACTTCATGCCGGTCCAGCCGCGATACTCGCCGGCCGCGCTCCAGACCGGGACGCCGACGAGGCGGAACCGGATCACCTCGCCGCTGGCGAGGCGCTCGCGCGGGGTGCCCTGGAAGCGCATGTGGCGCTCGTACATCTCCCAGCCCCGGTCCCGGTAGGCCGCGCGCTCGTCCGGCACGAGCATGAGGAACGGATCGACCTGGATTTCCTCCAGGGACAGCCCATGCACCTGCGCCACCTCGGCGGGAAAATGATGAACGAGGTCGGGGCCGAGGGAATAGGTCGCCGTGTAGGAGGTCAGGTAGAGCGCCTGGCGCCGCCGCTGCTCGGCGGCCTGCATGTGCCGCAGCCGCTCGCGGTCGGTGACGTCGAGGGCGACGCCGCTCACGGCGAGCGGCCGCCCGTCCGGCGAGACGCGCAATTCGGACAGGACCGAGAGGACGCGCAGCTCTCCGCCCGGCCGGATCAGCCGGACCGTCGCGCTCGGCGAGACGTGGCCCTGCACGATCTCTCCCGGGCTCGCCAGAAGCGCGCGGTCGCCGGGATGCACCAGGGCGACGAAGAGATCGTAGCGCGGGGTCGCGACGGCCGGGTCCAGGCCGAGGAGCCGGAAGAAGCCCGGCGACCAGCGCTGCTCATCCGGCGCGAACGTCCAGTGCCAGCCTCCCGCAAGTCCATAATCCTCGATGGTGCGCCGGAAGATATCGGAACAGGATGTGAGATCGGCAGCATCCATACGCGGTCATTGGCAGGAAACACTTTTCCAGGATCAGTCCATATCCTGATTTCCGCCTTGATTGCAAGCAGTTGCGGCACGATCAGCGACAGCGGCCGTTGGGTCAGCGCCGCGAGGCCGGCCCTGATGCGGCCTGTGGAAGATTCTTCTCGTTCGGAGGGCCGCCCCCGGAGAGGACGGCGCCGAGATCCGCGAGCGAGAGGACAACCATCTTCGGCGCGAGGGTCCTGCCCGGGGTGGGCCGGGCTAAGCAGACTTGCGTTGGCAGGCCAACGCTTCGTCGGCTTAGGTTCTGTTTGGTCGCAGATTTTTGCCGCCGAACCGGTGACCACTTCGGCGAAATCTGCTTAGGCCGGCGCTCGCGAGCGCCGGCCATCTTACGGGGCGGACCGCCGGGCCCGGGCGATCACCTGCTCGGGCGTCGGCGGGTTCGCCGGGTGGTGGCTGAGGCAGAGCGGGGTGCGCAGCTTGGCCGGGCGCCCCGACCCTTCGGTGGCGAAGTAGAACTCGCCCGCCCCGAGCCGGCCGATATCGGGCGCCGCCCCGCCGCTCGCCGCCATGATCTCCTGGGCCGCCGCGATGGTGGCCGGGGCGCTCTGTCGGCCGAAGAACTGCGTCGTGCAGTTCGACACGACCTGGTTGTGAATGCCCCGCGGCACCTGCGTCGCCACGATCATCCCGAGGCCGTATTTACGCCCCTGCGCCACCAGCTTGATGCCGCTGCCGAGGCTCGGCGGCGTGCGCCCCGAGGGCAGGAAGGTCTGCGCCTCGTCGACGACGTAGAGCAGGCCCCGGGGCGAGGGGTTGGTCTTGATCCAGCCGAACAGCGCCATCTGGAGCCGGTTGACGAAATCCTCCCGCGCCGCCTCCGAGGCGAGGCCCGACAGGTTGACGACCGAGATCCGGGTCTTGTCATGATCCGGCCCGAAGAACAGCCGGGAGGGATCGAGCACCGCGCCTTCGATCCGCAGCAGCGGGTTGGTGGCGACGGCGGCCAGAAGCTGATTCGCCATGTCGGCGGCGAGGTTGGTGGCTTTGCCGATCTGGCTGGTGCCGTCCGGCAGGTCGGCGAG
>NZ_LABX01000071.1 GCF_001043915.1 Methylobacterium aquaticum
CGCGAATTTGCCCCGGTTACGTTGAAAGCCCCGTACCCTACTGATCAAGCAGAGCTTTTTTCGCGCTGTGCTAGGAGCGCGCTAGAACGCTCCCCGGGGCTTCAAGGGCGCAGCCGGCAGTCGAGCTGCCGGGCCAGCGTACCCGTCGCTGGCAGTTTCCGTTAAACGGAAGGGCCGACGGTGGATGATAAAGAAGGTGTAATGCAGCTCAGTTCCGCGCATCTCGTTCTGAGCCCACTCCTCCCGGCCGGCGGCCCGTAAGACGTGGCGCCAGTTGGTAGCGTTGCAAGGCCGCACCGAGATATGGTCGTCGCTGGCGCTGTTGGCTAAGCGATGCGGCGTGAGAAGCGGGGGTGCAGCCGGACGGGTGGCGGCTGGAAGGCAATGCCTAGCTGTAACGGATCAGCGGCTACACCGAAGCCGCGGCGTCAGCCGTTGCTAACGCGCCGGAACTCAGCTGGCGGAACGCCGGTGAAGCGACCGAACGCCGTTGTGAGGTGGCTCTGACTGGAAAAACCCGTCTCCAAGGCGATCTCCGCGATCGGCAGGTCCGTCGCGAGCAGGAGCGCTTTGGCCCGCTCGACCCGCTTAGCCAAGATGTACTGATGGGGCGAGGCGCCGTACGCCTCCCGGAACACGCGTCCGAAGGCGTTGACCGGCAGGTTCGCGACCTGGGCCAGGGCGGCGAGGCTGAGGTCGCCGCCGAGTTCCGCCTCGATGTAGTCGGCTATGCGGCGCAGGTCCGGTCCGTTCGCGGCGGACCGCCCGGGCGGGATCGGCTTTGCGCCAGTCCGCGAGCCGTGCCGCCTCAGGAGGTGCACGGCGGCCGAGCGCGCGAGCGCCTCGACATAGAGGGCGCTGCCGCCATCCTCGACCGCCAGCAAGGTGTGTAGCACCGCGAGCGCGAACTGCTCGAGGAACGCGTCCATCGTGCCCGGTGCAAGGTCCACCTCGGCCGTGCCGGCGCCGCCCTGGCTCCCGAGTTCCCGCGCGACGGTGTCGAGCAGGTCCTGCCGGAGATAGATCATCAGCATCTGGGTGCGCCCCCGCCGATACCACTCCGAACTCTGCCCCCGGGGGATGACGAAGAACTGGCGCGGCCGGAGCGTCACCTCCTCATCGCGCCGTCCCGCCAGGCGCCGGCGCAAATAGGCCGGCTGGCTGACGCAGTAGGCGAGGCAGTGATGGGCATGGGCGGGATGCGCGCCGGACCACGTCGTCACGTTCGCGAGCGAGGCATGGATGTCGCGCCAGCCGCGCCCCTCGCTCTCGGCAAGCACCGTGTTGCCCGGTAACCAGCCGATCTGACGGGTCTCCGCCGACCGGAACTCCGCGACGCGATCGCTGAAGTGACACAGAGGCAAATCCGACGCTCCCGCCGCCCATCGCACCCAGGTGCCTTCTTGAAACACACATGGTGGGTTTTTGAAAGACCACCTCGAACCTTCGACGGCATCCTCAAGCAAACACGATAAATTCTGCCGAAAGCGGCGGCAGCGGCTGCCAACGAAATACCCTAACTGCGCACGTCGTGTGCGAAATCAACTTGAGCGATGAGTCGATCGAGTGAATACCTCGGCTGTCAGAGGGCGGCAGAACGGCAGTTCACGAAGGAGATAGGGTCGCGGCGGCCGGTCACGGATCGGCGCCGCGACGGGCTGGACGGCGATGACGCGATCGCCATCCAGCCAACGGACTTGAATCGCGGATAGGCAATAGCGGATCTGGACATGCCTCGCTCTCTGACTCGCAGGTTCCTCGTCGGGGCGGCCGTGGTGGCCGGGCTCGGCCTCGCGCTTCCGGCCAGCGCGCAGGATGCGCCGATCCGGGGCGGGACCCTGACGGCTCTGCTCCATCCCGAGCCGCCCTACCTCCTCTCGGCCGTTGACCCGACGCTGCAGATGGCTGTCGTCACGACGAAGATGTACGAGGGGCTCCTCAGCTACGACCTCGACATGAAGCCCCGGCCGCTGCTGGCGGAATCCTGGAAGGTGGCGCCGGACGGGCTGAGCTACGTGTTCAAGCTGCGCCAGGGCGTGAAGTGGCACGACGGCCGCCCTTTCACGGCTGACGACGTCGCCTTCTCGCTCGGCGTCTGGAAGGCGCGGCACGCCCGCGGGCGGCAGAGCTACGCGCGCGTGACTGGCGTCGAGACGCCCGATCCCCACACGGTGATCCTCCGCCTGTCGGAGCCCGCGCCTCAGATGGCGACGGTGTTCTCAAGCTACGAATCGCCGATCATCCCCAAGCACGTCTTCGGCACGGGCGACCTCCTCTCCAACCCAGCGGCCTCCGCGCCGGTCGGCACCGGGCCGTTCCGCTTCAAGGAGTGGAAGCGCGGCGACAATCTGATCCTCGAGCGCAACCCCGATTATTGGGATACCGGCAAGCCCTACCTTGACCGGGTCGTCTTCCGCTTCATCGCCGACGCCTCGTCGCGGGCCGCCGCGCTCGAAGCGGGCGAGGCGCAGATCGGCGCGCTCACGCCGGTGCCGCTCTCCGAGATGGCGCGGCTGACCGCCAACCCGAACCTCGTCGCGACAACGAGCGGCTACGACTACATGGCGCCGGTTCTGCTGCTGCAGCTCAACGTGCGCAACAAGCCGCTCTCCGACCGCAAGGTACGCCAGGCCATCGCCTACGCGATCAACCGCGACACGCTGACGAAGACCGTGTGGTTCGGCTACGGCAAGCCCGCGACCGGACCGATCCCGAGCGTGGTCAAGGCCTGGTACACGACGGACGGCGTGCCCGCCTACCCGCACGACCCGAAGAAGGCCGAGGCCCTGCTCGACGAGGCCGGCTACAAGCGCGGCCCGGACGGCAAGCGCTTCAAGATGCAGACCGACCCGTTCCCGGGCGGGGCCGAATTCACCCGCACGGCGGAGTTCATCAAGCAGCAGCTCGGCCGCGTGGGCATCGAGGTCGAGCTGCGCACGAGCGACTTCCCGAGCTACGTCCGCAACATCTTCGGCGAGTACAATTTCGAATCGACGCCGATGTACAACGGTGCTTTCCCGGATCCGAGCGCCGGCCTGCAACGCATCTACTGGTCGAAGGCGGCCCAGAAGGGCGTGCCTTTCGTGAACGCCACCGGCTACGCCGACCCGGCTATGGACCACCACTTCGAGGACGCGCAGACCCAGAACGACCCGAAGAAGCGCTGGCAGGACTTTGCCGACATGCAGCGCCAGGCGATGACCGACCTGCCGGTCATCCCCCTGATGGAGATGCGCTTCGTCACCCTCGCCAACCGCCGGGTGGTGAACCATACCATCACCGCCGACGGGCTGATCGGCACGAACTTCGCCAACGTTTATCTGGCGACCCCCAACCCGGCGGCCCCGAAATGAGGGGCTTCGCGTCGATTTCGGCTCTCTCCCGTCACTTCCCGCGGTCGCACTACGTGCTCGCCCGCGTCGCGAAGTCGATCCCGGTCTTCCTCGCCATCGCGGTGTGCAACTTCATCCTCCTGAAGCTGGCGCCGGGCGACGCGGCCGACGTGCTCGCCGGCGAGGCGGGCTCGGCGACGCCGGAATACCTCGCCGCGTTGAAGAGCCAGTTCGGCCTCGACCAGCCGACCTGGGCACAGCTCGCGCATTACGTCGGCCGGCTGCTCCGCCTCGATCTCGGCTGGTCGTTCCGCAACAACCAGGGCGTGCTGGCGCTGATCCTCGAGCGCTTGCCGGCGACGCTGCTCCTTATGATCGGCGCACTCGGCCTCGCCTTCATCCTCGGCGCAGCGCTCGGCGTGCTAGCCTCCCGCCACGTGAACGGCGCCCTCGACAACCTGATCTCGGTCGTCGCGCTCCTGTTCTACGCCACCCCGCTCTTCCTGGTCGGCCTCGGCCTCATCATCGTGTTCGCGGTCCATCTCGGCTGGCTGCCGACGGGTGGGCTGACCACGGTCGGGGCCAGCTATACCGGCTTGCGCTTCGCCGTCGACGTCGCCCTGCACCTCGCGATGCCGCTCGTCACCCTGGCGCTTTTTTTCCTTGCCCTCTACGCGCGGCTGATGCGGGCCTCGATGCTCGAGGTCTTCAATCAGGACTACGTGACGACGGCCCGCGCCAAGGGGCTGTCGGAGGGGCGGATCACCGTCCGGCACGTGCTGCGCAACGCGATGATGCCGATGGTGACCATGCTGGGCCTCCAGGTCGGCACCCTGCTCGGCGGCTCGGTGGTGGTCGAGACGGTGTTCGCCTGGCCGGGGATCGGGCGGCTCGCCTTCGAGGCGGTGATGAGCCGCGACCTCAACCTGCTGCTCGGCATCCTGCTGATCTGCTCGGTGGTCGTCATCATGGCCAATATCCTAGTCGACCTCGCCTATGCCTGGCTCGACCCCCGCATCGAGCTCGCCCGATGACGGGCGCCCTCGCCTTCTGCCGCCGCTTCGCCCGCAACCGCGCGGCGCTCGCCGGCCTCGTCCTGCTCCTCGCCATCCTGCTGATGGCGGCGCTCGCCGGCGTGCTGTTTCCCGACGATCCCTGGGACATGGTGGCCCAGCCGCTGCTGTGGCCGGGCCAGGATGGCGAGTACCCGCTCGGCTCGGACCTGATGGGCCGCGACCTGATGAGCGGCCTGTTCCACGGGGCGCGCGTCTCGCTGGCCTTCGGCTTCACCGCCACGGCGGCGGCCCTGCTGATCGGCGTCACGGCGGGCGCGCTCGCCGGCTACTACGGCGGCCTCGTCGACGACGTCCTGATGCGCATCACCGAGCTGTTCCAGACCGTGCCGCCCTTCATCCTGGCGATCGTGCTGGTGGTGATCCTGACGCCGTCCGCCCTCACTATCGTGACGGCGATCGCGCTGGTATCGTGGCCGGGCGTCGCGCGCCTCGTCCGGGCAGAGTTCCTGTCCTTGCGTGGGCGGGAATTCGTCCAGGCCGGCGTCGTGCTCGGCATGGGCGACGCCCGCCTGATACTGACCCAGATCCTGCCAAACGCGCTCGGGCCGATCATCGTCAGCGCCTCGCTGATGGTCGCGACCTCGATCCTGCTCGAGGCGAGCCTCGCCTTCCTGGGGCTCGGCGACCCCAACCTGATGAGCTGGGGCACGATCATCGGGGCCGGGCGCGACGCCCTGCGCAGTGCCTGGTACGTCGCAGCGCTGCCGGGCGCCGCGATTCTCGTCACGGTCCTGGCATTCAGCCTCGTCGGCGAGGGCTTGAACGATGCCCTCAACCCGCGCTTGCGCAACCGCTGAGGCCCGTTCCCGCATGACGCTTCTCGCGATCGACGACCTCCAGACGCATTTCTTCACGCGGTCCGGGATCCTCAAGGCTGTCGACGGCGTCAGCCTGTCTATTGAGCCCGGCGAGGTCCTGGCGGTCGTGGGCGAGAGCGGCTGCGGCAAGTCCGTTACCGCCTTCTCGGTGCTCGGCCTCGTGCCGAACCCGCCGGGCCGTATCGTCGGCGGCAGCATCCGCTTCGAGGGCCGGGAACTCGTCGGCTTGCCGGCGCGCGACATGCGGGCGCTGCGCGGCGACCGCATCGGGATGATCTTCCAGGAGCCGATGACGAGCCTGAACCCGGCCCTCACGGTCGGCGACCAGATCGGCGAGGTCTTGGTCCGCCACCGCGGCTTCACCCGCCGGCAGGCCCTGACGCGGGCGGAGGAACTCCTCGACCTCGTGCGGGTGCCCGACCCGCGGCGGCGGGTGACCGAGTACCCGCACCGGCTCTCAGGCGGGATGCGCCAGCGTGTGATGATCGCCATGGCGATCGCCTGCGAACCGAAGCTGCTGATCGCCGACGAGCCGACTACCGCCCTAGACGTGACGGTCCAGGCCCAGGTGCTCGACCTCCTGGCCTCGATCCGCGCGCGCTTCGGAATGGCGATTCTGCTCATCACCCACGATCTCGGCGTGGTCGCCGAGACCGCCGACCGCGTCGCCGTGATGTATGCCGGGCGCAAGGTCGAGGAGGCCGCCACGGCACGGCTGTTTGCAGACCCCCAGCATCCCTACACACGGGGTCTCCTCGGGGCGATCCCAGAGGTGGCGGACGACGACCCGGCGATGGGGCGGGACCGCCCGCGCTTGAGCGAGATCCCCGGCATGGTCCCGGCCCTCGACGCGATGCCGCCGGGCTGCCGCTTCGCCCCGCGCTGTCCCGAGGCGATGCCGGTTTGTCGCACCGCGCCACCCGCCTTGCGGCCGGCCGGCGGGGGCGTGGCCGCCTGCTACGCCCGGCAGGACGATCGGCCGAGCCTGGAGGAGGTGGCATGAACCCGCATCTCCTCCGGGTCGACGACCTCACCAAGCACTTCCGGACGCCCGGCGGCACGGTCCACGCCCTCGACGGCGTGACGCTGGAGATCGCCCCCGGCGAGACGCTGGGCCTCGTCGGCGAGTCCGGCTGCGGCAAGTCCACCCTCGGCAAGACGCTGGTGCGGCTCTACGAGCCCGATTCGGGCCATATCGAGCTGCTCGGCCGGGACATCGCCCATCTCGGCCCCGGGGCGCTCCGCCCCCTGCGGCGCGAGATCCAGATGATCTTCCAGGACCCGTTCGCGTCGCTCAATCCGCGGGCGGCGGTCGGGCGGATCCTCGAGGAGCCGATGATCGTCCACCGGACCCACGGGCGGGCGGAGCGCCGGGCGCGGGTGGCCTGGCTGATGGAGCGGGTCGGCCTGCGGCCCGAACACGCCGGGCGCCTGCCGCACGAATTCTCCGGCGGGCAGCGCCAGCGCATCGGCATCGCCCGGGCGCTGGCCCTCTCGCCCAAGCTCATCGTCTGCGACGAGCCGGTCTCGGCCCTCGACGTGTCGGTCCGCGCCCAGGTCATCAACCTGCTCGCCGACCTGCGCGATGCGTTCGGCCTCGCCTACCTGTTCATCTCGCACGACCTCGGGGTCGTCCGGCACGTCGCCGACCGGATCGCCGTCATGTATCTCGGCCGCCTGGTCGAGACCGGGCCGGCGGCGGAGATCTGGTCGCGCCCGCGCCATCCCTACACACAGGCCCTGCTCTCGGCAGTCCCGCAGGTGAGGACCGAGCACCGTCGTCCCCGCGTCGCGCTCGTCGGCGACCTGCCCTCCCCCCTCGCGCCTCCCAGCGGCTGCCGCTTCCGCACCCGCTGTCCGCGCGCCACGACACTCTGCGCCGAGGCGGCGCCGGCGATGCTCGCGGTCGCCTCCCGCCACCTCGCGGCTTGCCACCATCTCGATGCCCCGGCCGCCCCGCATGCCGGCACCGCCTCATCGACCGTCCTCTCCGAGGCTTCCTGACATGCCCAACCTGTTCAGCCCGTTCACGCTCAAGGACGTCACCTTACGCAACCGCATCGCGATCTCGCCGATGACGATGTTCTCCTGCGCGGCCGACGGCCTGGTCAACGACTGGCATCTCGTCCATCTCGGCGCGCGGGCGGTCGGCGGAGCGGGGCTCGTCATAATCGAGCAGCTCGCGGTCTCGCCCGAGGGGCGCATGACCCCGACCTGTGCCGGCATCTGGTCGGACGACCACATCCCGGCCCTGCGCCGGGTCACCGACTTCATCAAGGCGCACGGCGCGGTGCCGGGCGTGCAGCTCGGCCATTCGGGGCGCAAGGGCAGCATCACCCCCCCGTGGGACGGTTACGCCCAGCTGCCAGTGGATCATCCACTGGCCTGGGAGCCGATCGGGCCGACGGACGAGCCCTTCGGCGGCGCCCGCTACCCGCGCGGCGCGCGCTACGCCTCGCAGGCCGACATCGAGCGCCTGAAGGACGACTTCGCGCAAGGCGCCCGCCGGGCGGCCGAGGCCGGGTTCGAATGGGCCGAGCTGCACTATGCCCACGGCTTCCTTGGCGCGAGCTTCTTCTCGCCGATCGCCAATTCCCGCGACGACGCTTATGGCGGCAGCCTCGAGAACCGGTCGCGGTTCCTCGTCGAGACGCTCGATGCCGTCCGGCCGCTCTGGCCCGAGTCCCTGCCGTTGACGATGCGGATCGGGGCGACCGACTACCACCCGGACAGCCACACGATCGAGGACACAATCTGGCTCGTGCGCACGATGGCTGAGCACGGCCTCGACCTCGTCGACATCAGCATGGGGATGAACTCGGACCGCAGCACCGACGTGCCCTGGACCGATCGCGGCTTCATGGTGCCCGCCGCGGCGCGGATCCGCCGCGAGGCAGGCCTGCCGACCGCGGTGAGCTGGAACCTCGCTGACCCGGCTTACGCCGACTCGGTCATTCGATCAGAGGAGGTCGACCTCTTGCTCATTGGCCGGCCGGCTCTCGAGAACCCGCACTGGCCGCTCTACGCCGCGCTCAAGCTCGGTCTGGATGCGCCCTATGAACTCATGCCAACGCAGTACCAGCACGCCCTTGCGCGCAGCCGCGACCTCGTCAATTGCGGCGGCTTCGGCCCGATCGGCCCAACAGCGTCCTAACTCATCGTGTCGCTGCGACTTCTTTGGTCACCGGCCAGAAGATCCGGACGGTGCCGTCGAACGGCGTCACATCATCTCTATAGGTCCTTCCGCGCGGTGGCGTGAGCCGACGCCGGAGAGCCCCCTGCCGGAGCTTCCCTCAATCCACGACTTTGAGGTCGTTCACATTCACGTCGCCGTCCTGGGTGGTGAAGCTCGGTGCCCGGCCGTTCGACTGGGAGACGCCGCTGATGCGGTGGTCGCCGCTATCGTAGGTGGCCAGCTTGCCGTCGGTCTCGACGAGGAGCCGCTGCTTATCGGGGAAGAACGCGTAGCGCATCCCGTTCTGGCCCCCGCTAGTCAATGGCTGGCCGAGTTCCTGCGGCCACCAGGGCTCGGAGCCCTTCATGGGTTCCATGGGCTTCATTGACCTCATGGGCTCCATGGGCTTCATCGGTTCCATCGTGCTCGGTCCTCTGATGGGATGTCTGAAGCCAACGCTACGCTCGAAGCGCCGAAAGGTTTCCCAAAAAGCTAGGACGGCGAATTCTGCTGTTGAGCTTGTCGTTCGAGAACGTTGAGATAGGCGCCGGGATCGCTGCGGAAGTGAGTGAACTGGGTTTGGGACTGCCTGCGGATATTGAGGGCCCGCATTAGCGAAGCTGCTCGTTGCAAGCTTGAAGCTGTCCTGCTGGGCTCAGGATGCCCCAGGACCAACGGGGCAGCGCGGGGGCATGCCGACAGCAGGACGCCCCTCGAACGCGCTGTACGGCGCTCCTGGCGCATCAGTGCGGAGCGCCATCCCCTACGCGGGGCATAGAGGCGCCCCTACGCTCTTTTGATGCTGCTCGCTGCAGGCCCCCGACATCTCCGTATGTTCGCGGCTCACGGTAGCAGCAAAGACTCGGAAGGCTCTGCTGCTATCGTCCAAGTCGATCAGCGGGGCAGCCGGAGAATGTCCTTGCCGGCCTGGCTCGCCAGGAACAGCGTCGGCTTGCCAGGATTTCCAAGGGCTTCACGACCGTTGAGCAGGCAGCCAACGTCAAGGCAACGACATTTTCCCGTTAAACGGAATAGCCACAGCTTGTTATTGCAACGTACTCTCCCGTCCTACTTGTCGGCTATACGCCATATCCGGACCTCCGGTCCTTGCTGCTGGCATGGTCGATCGTCACCCAAGAGCGGCCATTCGAACTCAGCGCTCGCATGAGTTTGCCCCCCAAACTCGGGGCAATACCAATCCCACTCTGTGCCCGAATGGGCGTACCCGAGACGGCTTGCGAGGCGCACAGCAAGGGCGAGATTGCTCTGTCCAAACTCGTTCGGCTCGTGAGGTCGGGATCCGGTTCGGGACCGTTCTTTCCGATGCCTGCTCCGGCAGCAGCGCCGCCTTCCGCCACGCCCCGGGCAAACGCGGCCTGAGCTGGGTGGTCGGCATCCTTCGCCGCCGAAAGGTCGACGCCGTCGACCTCACCCTCGTGCCGCCTCCCGACCGCGTGCGCAAGCTCGTCCCAGACCAGGACCCGCGCACTGTCGAGGCGGTACTCGAGAACGTTCTGGCGGCGTGTCATGTGGCGCCAGGGCACCAAGGGCAAGCTGTCCGTCTGCTTCAGGGTGTAAGTCGCCGATGAGGTCTGACTGGTAGGCGAGTAGTGCTCCTCGGGCGAGCGCAAGTACTACCTGTCCAGCTTCCCGGCACGGATCACGCGGCGGGCGCTCGTTGGGGCGATCAAGGCACGCTGAATGTGCGAGCAGGCGCATCAGCAGCTCAAGGAAAAACTCGGCCTCGACCACTTCGAGGGCCGCTCGCGGACCGGGCTGCATCGTCACGGGCTGATGACGTGCCTGGCCTTCGCACACCTGCAGCATCGTCGCCTTGCCAGGACGAACCTGATGGGGCGGGGGAAAATGAGGGTCCGTCTTTCGAGCCCGCCGCCCCCGCCGAGCCTCCCAGCATTGCGCCAGACCATCCGCGACCGGCTGTTCTAGGATCTTGTCCCACCCCATCAGTGCCCATGCCGCCAGCATCGTTTCAGGCTGCCACCCAACCTTGAAGTTCCCAGGGAGTGCTATGGTGCCAGTCTGCACAGCTTCGAAAGCGAACATAGGTGGCTGAGAAGGATGGGGACGCGATACTCCATAACCGCGCGATCCTCACGCCCTTTCAGTCGTGAGCGATCGACGTTCTTCCGCACGCTCGTCGCAGCAGGGATGGATATCGCCATCTACAAGGACGGCCTGATCCCGATCTGCGTGTCGTCTCAGGCGATCTTCCGGGTTGCGCTGCCCGACTCGGAGAGCTGTTCCAGGATCTGCTCTGCAGCCGACAGCAGATCGTTGCGCATTGCTTCTGCTGCAGCTTCGCCGTCCCGACGCTCAAGGCCGCTCAGGATCATCTCGTGGTACCCGGCGGCCCGGCGCGTCCCGATGTCCACGGCCAGATGATTGAAGAGCGGCCCCATTTGGAGCCAAAGGCCTGCGATCATCGAGCAGAGCTGCGGGAGACGCGCTGCCTCGTAGATCCCGAAATGAAACTGTCGATTCAATGTCCAGAGTTCACGTCGGGTGCCGCCCGCCCGATCCGAATGAGCGAGTTCCTCCTGGACCCTTTTAATCCCGGCGAGCTCATCATCCGCGATACGTTCGGCCGCGACGCGTGCCGCCTCCGCTTCCAGCAGGAGGCGGATCCTCAGGATTTCCCGATATTGATCGGCTGACAGGCGCGGCACGCCGAAACGCCGGCCGGGGCGTAACTCAAGCGCGCGTTCTCCGATGAGACGCCGGACGGCGTCCCTCACCGGCATCGCGCTCGTGCCGACAAGTTCGGCCAGCGAGGCCAAGGTTACCTCTGCGCCGGGCTGAAGCTCGCCGGTCGAGATGACCTCGCACAGCTTCCGGTAGACCTGAAGATGCAGTGATCCTCGTTCCACCGGTGACGCTGCCAACCCCACCCCTCCGATTCCGTCCCGTGCCATCGACTACCCCTTTCCCAGCTCACTCTACCCCGGTTGGCTGCAAAGGGGCAGAGCGCGAAATGCCCGGTTTCGTGATCATTGATCATTGACCACCTGCTCGATGGCCGGTATCCCTTCCGGTGATCGGGGCCGAAGAGCACCCGGCGAGGATGTAGGTCCCAGGGAGGTTTGCTATGAGGCGGCTCGGCCTGCTGGCAGCGCTCGTATCGGCACTCGGCGCACAAGCCGCCCTTGCGGATGGCGTGGGTGTGAAAATCGGGGTTCTGAACGACCAAGCCTCGATCTATGCGGTTGATAGCGGCCTGGAGACAGTCGAAGCCGTCAAGATGGCCGCCGAGGATGCGGGCCTCGTTCTCGGCCACAAGGTCGAGGTGGTGAGTGCCGATCACCAGCAAAAATCCGATATCGGCGTGGGGATTGCCCGCGAGTGGTTCGACAACAAACAGGTCGACGTGATCGCGGATGTGCCAAATTCAGCCATCGGCTTCGGTGTCCAGGCGCTCTCGACCCAGAAGAAGAAGATCGCACTCTTTGTCGGCGCGATGAGCGCTGACATCTACGGCTCGAAATGCAGCCCCTACGCCGTCCAATGGGGGCTCGACACTTGGTCCCTCTCCCATGCGCTCGCCAAAGCCATTCTCGCACGCGGCGGCAAGCGCTGGTTCTTCATCGGCGCGGACTACACGTTCGGCAAATCGCTGGTCGCGGAAACCAGCGACGCCGTGAAGGCGGGTGGCGGCACCGTTCTCAGGGCAGTATACGCACCGCTCGGTGGATCGGACTTCTCCTCCTTCATCCTGCAGGCACAGGCCGCCGACCCGCAGGTGGTCGCGTTGGCGAACTCATCCGCGGACACAGTCGCGACATTGAAGCAAGCCAAGGAGTTCGGGCTTGGCGGCAAGGACCAGTCTTTCGCCGCCTACGTGATCTTCCAGAGCCATATCAAGGAGATGACCCTTCCGGTCGCTCAGGGGCTGCTGGTGGTCAATCCCTTCTTGTGGACGAAGGACGAGGAGACGCGCGCCTTCTCGAAGCGGTTCTCGGACCGCGTCGGCCATCCACCGGACTGGGATCCGGTGATGACCTACTCGGCGGTGCTCCACTACCTCAAGGCTGTGAACGCGGTCGGCAGCAAGGACGCCGACAAGGTCATGGCCAAGATGCGCGAGATGCCGGTCAACGACTTCGCGACTAAGAACGGCCACCTGCGCCCAGACGGTCGCCTCGAACGCGACCTCTACCTCCTGGAGGTCAAAGCGCCGAGTGAGTCCACCGGACCCTACGACGTCTACAAGCTTGTCGGCACCGTGCCGGCCAAAGAGGCCTTCCGGCCCATGAGCGAGGGCGGCTGCCCGCTCGTGAAGCCCTGAACACCCGAAGCTGCGGCCAGCCCACGACAGAAGAGCAGAACATGATGAGGACGATCAGTTGCGGCCAGGCCGTGGTCGAGGTCTTCAAGGCCGAAGGCGTGCGTTACATCTTCGGCATGCCGGGCGGCCATACGATCGGCATCTACGACGCACTCTACGACGCGCCTACCATACAGCACGTGCTTATCAGGCACGAGCAGCACGCCGCCAGCATGGCGGCGGGCTACGCCCAACTGACGGGTGAGCCCGGCATCTGCCTGGTGACTGCAGGGCCCGGCGCCACCAACCTCGTGACCAGCGTCGCCGAGGCTTACGTCGGTGCGCTGCCGATGATCATCATCGCGGGCCGCGGCGCCACGCGGAATGCACATCGCGGCGCAAGCCAGGAGATCGACCAGGTCTCGATTTTCGGGCCCATGACCAAATGGGCCGTCCGGGTCGACCGGCCCGACTTGATCGTCGAGTGCCTGCGGCAGGCATTCGTGATCGCCCGCTCGGGCAAGCCCGGCCCCGTCCTCATCGACATCCCGCAAGACGTGCTCGCCTCCCAGGTCGAGTTCCCAGCGTATCGTCCGGCAGGGCGCCCCGCCGCACCGCGCGGCAACCGTGACGCCATCGCAGAGGCGGCCGCAGCGCTTGCCCGTGGCCAACGTCCGCTGATCGTGTCGGGCGGCGGCGCGATCGCGTCGGGTGCATCGGCTGAGCTGCGGCGTCTGGCCGAACGACTCGCGATCCCGGTGCTCACGACGCTCGCCGGGCGCGGCGTCCTGCCCGACGACCATCTGTTGGCCGCCGGCGGCATCGGCCACCACCGTCAGGCGATCACCAAGCAGTTGCTGCCGGATGCCGACGTCGTCCTGGCGATCGGCGCCCGGTTCGAGCAGCAGGAGACGAACTGGCAGCCCGACTTCCTGCCCGCGCCCGAGGCGACCTACATCCAGGTCGATCTCGATCCGACCGAGCTCGGCCGGTCCGTCGTGCCGGCCGTCGGCATCGTCGGCGATGCGAAGGCGGTGCTGGAAGATTTACTGGCGGAGCTCGACACGGCCGGCGCGCCGGACCTCTCGAGCCGTCTCGCCGACAACCCACGCGTCGAGCAACTGGCCCGCATGCGGGCAAAGCTCGAAGCTGAGATCGACGGGATGGCAGCCTCGACAAGCACGCCGCTCCATCCGATCCGCGTCCTGCGCGCGATCCGCGAGGCTTTTCCGCGCACAGCGACGATCGGCATCGATGTCGGCGTGCTCGCGCAAGGTATGGGCGGGGCCTACCCGTATTTCAAAATCTACGAGCCGCGCACGACGATCGTACCGTCGAGCTTCTACGGCATGGGGTTCGTCGCGTCGGCCTTCCCTGTCGCGGGTCTTGTTCGGCCCGATCATCCGGCAGCCTGCCTGGTCGGCGACGGATCGTTCCAGATGGTCATGAACATTCTGCCGACCGCGGCGGAACTGAAGGTGGGCGTTACTTGGTGCGTCCTGAACGACGCCGCACTCGGCTCAATCCGCGATATCCAGGAGCGGGCATTCAACGGCCGCTATCTTGGCACCGAGTTCAGTTTCGTGCCGGATTACGCCCGCCTCGCCGAAGCCTGCGGCTGCTTCGGCGCCAAGATCACGACGCCGGACGAGATTGCGCCGGCGCTGGAGCGGGCGCGGGCTGCCAACGCCGAGGGCCGACCAGCCGTCCTCGACTTCCACGTCGCGAAGGAGCGACTCGCCGGTAGCCTGGAGTTCTTCAAGCGATGAAATACCACCCCTTCGGCCAGGCCGTCGGCGGCATCAGCCAGATCGCCTATGTCGTCGCGGACATTGAGAGGTCGATGAAGGACTTTTCCGACCGCCTCGGCATGGGGCCGTGGTTCGTGTCGGGACCCTTCGTTCCGCCGGAGGGCCTCTACCGCGGCAAGCCGACCGACATGCGCGTCACGTTGGCGATCGCCTTCGCCGGCCACGTCATGATCGAGCTGATCCAACAGCACGATGACAAGCCCTCGGTCTATCGCGAGATGATCGAGACGCGCGGCTACGGCTTCCATCACTGGGGAATCTGCTCCGAGGATTTCGACCGCGATGTCGAGCGCTATGTCGGCGCCGACTATCCTGTCGCCTTCTCGGACCGATCGCCGCGCGGCGTCCGCATCGCCTATGTCGACGCGACGCGCGACCTGCCCGGCATGATCGAGATCATCGAGTCCAGCGACCGGTTGCAATCCATCGACATGGATTACTTCGCCGCCTCGCAGAACTGGGACGGCACCGATCCCGTCCGCCGCTGGCCGTGAGGATCAAGTGAAAACCGCAGATCTCTTCGACATTCGGGATCGGGCCGTCGTCATCACAGGCGGTGCTCGGGGGCTTGGCCGCTCCATGGCCGAGGCGATGGTCGATAACGGCGCCCGGGTCATGTTGCTGGACCGCAGCCGCGAGGATCTCGACCGGGCCGTCGACGCGCTTGCCCATCGCGGGCGCGTCGAAGGCATGATTGTGGACGTAGCTGACCGGGAGGGGTTGGACGAGGCAATCGCAAAGACGACCGAAACCTTCGGCCGGCTGGACGTCGCCTTCGCGAACGCGGGCATCGCGGCGGGCCCCGGCTTTCTTTCCACCGAAGGTCAACGCGACCCGGCCGGCGCGATCGAGGCGATCCCGTTCGAACTCTGGGACCGGGTCGTAGAGACAAACCTCACGTCGATATTCGCCACCATCAGGGCGGCGGCGCGTCCGATGAAGACGCAGAGGCAGGGTCGTATCGTGCTCACGGCCTCAATCGCGGGTCTTCGTCCCGGAGCGATTATTGGCACTCCCTACATGGTCACCAAGGCGGCCGTCGCCCATCTTGCGAAACAGGCGGCGCTGGAGCTGGCACGGTACAACGTGCTCGTGAACGCGATCGTGCCGGGCCCCTTTCTGACGCAGCTCACGACGCCCGAACTGGAGGCACGCTTCGCGGCCGGCAGTCCAATCCATCGAGCGGGCCGTCCGGATGAGATCCAAGGTCTCGCAATCTACCTCGCGTCTGCTGCATCTAGCTACGTCACCGGCACGCATATCGTGATCGACGGCGGCTCAATGCTCGGGCGGGCGGACTGATACCGACGGCCGTTGAAAACGACCGTCGGTTCCATTCTCGAATTTTGCTGGGCCTCCAGCCTGGCGTCGGAAATTCGAGATGGATCAATGGTCCTGTCGATCTCGGGCCTGCCCGAGATCGAGTCGATGCGTCAGCATCTTGGGCGCTTGGTATGAAGCATCTCGCAAAAGGCCAGGAGAACGATGCGAGCTGAGCAGCTCTTCGACGTGTCAGGTCGCGTCGCGATCGTCACGGGCGCCGCGAGCGGGATCGGGCTCGCCATGTCCGACGTATTGAGTGCCAATGGCGCTCACGTCGTCATGGCGGACATCGCGAAGGCGCAGCTGGACGAGGCGGCGGAGAGCTTCCGCTCCGAAGGCCGGCGGGTTGACGCGCGGGTGCTTGATGTCGCGGACCTGGTGGCCGTCGACGAGACTATCCGCGCCGTCGCGGCCCAACATGGCCGGTTGGACACGGTCTTCGCGAATGCCGGCATCACCGGCGGGCCCGGCTACACCTTCCCGAACGGCGACATGGACCACGTGTCATTCGAACTCTGGGACCGCGTCATGCAGGTGAACCTGACCGGCGCGTTCGCGACGCTTCGGGCCGCCGCCTCGGTGATGAAGCCCCGTCGCCGGGGCTCGATCGTGGTGACTTCCTCGGTTGCCGCCCTGCGCGCCTCGCACCTGCCCTCACACGCATACCACGCGTCGAAGGCGGCGATCGCTCAGGTCGTCCGCGTTGCCGCGCTCGAGCTCGGACCGCACAATGTTCGCGTCAATGCCATTGCGCCGGGCCCGTTCGCGACGGGCATCGGCAACGGGCGCCTGAGAAGCCCGGAGGTTGCGGCGAGCTTCGCCGCAACGGTGCCGCTCGGCCGTGTCGCTCAGACTGAGGAGATCATGGGGCTCGCGCTCCTGCTCGCCTCGGATGCGTCGAGCTTCATGACCGGCGCGATCATTCCGATCGACGGCGGCACGCAGGCTTGAGCGAAGACCACAAGGGAAAGATATCGTTGCCGAACTGGCCTTCACCTTCGGGTTTGCCGTCAACACGGCGGCGCTCGTCCAGATGATCTGGGGCGGGTACCGGTCGACAACCGCGTGCACGACGTCGTGAACGCACCCGCACCAAGCGAATCGAGCCAGAACTCGGCAGCTCGGAGCGAATGACTCGAAATTTGGTACACTGACGCCTGCATAAGGTCACCGCACATAAGAAATTCGATCGCTACTGCGGACGGTTAGCAAGCGAATATATGGCTCGTTCGTCAGCATCAGTGCTCTAAGCAGAAAAATCATAGGAGGCAGATCATGACTTTCGATGTCCAGTTGCTTATCGACAATCGCGACGAGGCTGCCGAGGCTGGCCGCGCCTATGAGCGCCGCGACCCGGTCACTGGCGAGGTCGCGTCCCGCGCGGCCGCCGGCAGCGTCGCCGATGCGAACCGCGCCGTCGAGGCAGCCGCGGCTGCCTTCCCGGCCTGGTCGGACATGGCGCCGAATGCCCGCCGCACGCTCCTGCTCAGGGCTGCCGACCTAACGGCGTCGAAGGGCGACGCCTTCGCCGAGCTGATGCTGCGCGAGACCGGTGCCACAGAGCCATGGGCGAGGTTCAACGCCATGCTGGCCGCCAACATGCTGCGCGAGGCGGCCTGCATGACAACCCAGATCGCAGGCGAGGTGATCCCCTCCGACAAGCCTGGCTGCCTGTCGATGGCGATCCGCCAGCCGGCCGGCGTCTGCGTCGGTATCGCGCCCTGGAACGCGCCCGTCATTCTCGGCACCCGCGCCGTCGCCATGCCGCTTGCCTGCGGCAACACCGTCGTGCTGAAGGCGTCGGAAATGTGCCCCGGCACGCACAGGCTGATCGGCGAGGTGCTGCGGGAGGCGGGCCTGCCGGAGGGCGTCGTCAACGTCGTGACAAATGCGCCGGCCGATGCGGCGGCGGTTGTCGAGGCGCTGATCGCACATCTGGCCGTGAAGCGCATCAACTTTACCGGCTCGACCCGTGTCGGCCGCATCATCGCCGAGACGGCAGGTCGCTATCTCAAGCCCGTCCTGCTCGAACTCGGCGGCAAGGCGCCGCTGATCGTGCTCGACGACGCCAACATCGACGAGGCGGTGAACGCCGCCGCGTTCGGCGCCTTCGCCAATTCCGGCCAGATCTGCATGTCGACCGAGCGCATCATCGTCGACCGCACGATCGCGGACGAATTCGTGATGAAACTTGCCGCCAAGGCGAAGTCGTTGCCGTCGGGCGATCCGCGCGAGCATGTCGTGCTCGGCTCGCTCGTCAGTGAGGAAGCGGCCGCGCGCGTCGAGGAGCTGGTGCAGGACGCCAAGGCCAAGGGCGCACGCGTCGCGGCGGGCGGCGGCCGTCTCGGCTCGATCATGGAAGCCACGCTCGTCGACGGCGTGACGCCGCAAATGCGCATCTATGCCGAAGAGTCGTTTGGGCCGGCGAAGAGCATCATCCGCGTCGATGGTGTCGAGGAAGCAATCCGCGTCGCAAACGACACCGAATACGGCCTCTCGTCCGCCGTGTTCGGGCAAGACGTGCGTCGCGCCATGGAGGTGGCCAAGCGGCTCGAGACCGGCATCTGCCACATCAACGGCCCGACCGTCGGTGATGAGGCGCAGATGCCCTTCGGCGGCGTGAAGGGCTCCGGCTACGGCCGCTTCGGCGGCAAGGCCGCCATCGCCGAGTTTACCGAGCTGCGTTGGATCACCATCGAGGGTCCGCAGCACTATCCCTTCTGACGAAGCTCGCATCAGCAGCTGGATAGAGAATAGCAGGATGCGCTCTGGAAGGCCGCCGCAGCACGGACCGCTCAAGTCGCGAAAAGTGCCAGGGCGCGGTCGACTAGCTGCGAAGGCTCGGCTGGGCGACTACACCTCACGCGTCCTCGATCAGTTCGCGCCTGGCTAGTTCGAGGACGACTGGCTGGATGGCTGGGGCCGCTTAATCCTTCGTACCGGACGTTCACGGGATAGCCATTGAGGGTCTGCAAGGGGTCACTTGCGGACCGTCGGGCATCGCTGCCGGAATGGCCGCTCCTCTCCCGCTAGCCGCCATTCTGCAATAGGGCGAGTCAAGGGACCATAAGCTCCTCATAGGTGAGCGGCCTGCATGTCGCCCGTTAGATCCCTCGGATCTAACGAACGCCGAAATCAGCGCCAGACGAGGGTGGGGGAATGTCACCGCCGCCCACTGTCAGTGCGGCGACATGAGGACATCATTGGCACGATTGGCAGAATGCAATCCATCTCCACGCGCGCTGAGTGGGGAGCAGCCAACGGCGAGTTCAATTATTTCTGTAAACACTCACAACGCGGCGGAACGTTCGTTGTGCAGACTCGATTTTCGACGAGCGCCACGCTTTGAGACCATGCATAATGCTTCGGCAAAGCCGCTGGGAAGGCGACCTTCGGCAAAAGGACGATTCATGACCCTTGCGACGATCGACCCGGCATCCCGCCCAAGATCTCCCGCCAGGCAAGCCCGACTCCCTGACGACGCGGCGCGCCGACGCGGCGTCATGGCCGCTATTATCGGCAACACTCTCGAATTTTACGACTTCACCACATACGCCTTCTTCGCCGTCACGATCGGTCGCACCTTCTTTCCGGTCGGCGACACTTGGCTCAGCCTTCTCGCCTCGGTCGCCACCTTCGGGGTTGGTTTCGTCACCCGACCGGTCGGCGCCGTAGTCATTGGCGCCTACGCCGACCGGTCTGGCCGTAAGCCCGCCATGATGCTGTCGGTCGGTCTGATGGCGCTCGGTATGCTGATGCTGGCGCTGACCCCCGGCTACGCGACGATTGGGATGGCAGCGCCGGTCTTGATCGTGATCGGGCGCTTGATCCAGGGCTTCGCGCTCGGCGGGGAGGTCGGCCCCTCGACTGCCTACCTCATCGAGAACGCACCTGCGGACCGGCGCGGCCTCTATGCGAGCTGGCAGGTTGCCAGCCAGGGCCTCGCGACGCTTGGGGCCGGCGCGATCGGCCTCGTCTTGTCCCTTGGGCTGACACCCGAGCAGATGCAGGACTGGGGCTGGCGGATCCCGTTCCTCCTCGGCCTGCTTATCGTCCCGGCCGGCCTCTACATCCGCCGCGCTATGCCCGAGACCGCTGCCGCGGTAGCCGGGTCGACAAACCAGGCCGTGCTCCGCCGGCTCGTCCGCGCCCATGGCGGCCGACTGGCACTGATGGTGCCTCTGGTGCTCTGCGGCACGGTCTCGGCCAATGTCGGCAACTACATGACCACCTATGCGATCGCGACGCTGAAGCTGCCGGGCAGCCTCGCGATCACCGCGACCGTGGTGGTCGGGATCAGCGTCGCGACATCCGCGCTCCTCGGCGGCTGGCTCGCCGACCGCGTCGGCCGCCGGCCAGTGATGATTGTGCCGCGGCTGCTCCTCACCCTCGCGGCCTATCCGGCCTTCCTGCTGCTGACGCGGGCCCCGGGCGCCGCCACGCTCCTCGGCCTGTCGGCGCTCCTTGCGGTGCTGGGGACGCTGAGCAGCACAGCAAGCCTAGTGGCAATGGTCGAGATGCTGCCGCGTTCCGTCCGCAGCGCTGGCCTCTCGGTCGTCTGGGCCTTCACGGTGCTGGTCTTCGGCGGCACCACACAGTTCGTAGTGACTTGGCTGATCGGCGTCACCGGCGATCCCCTGGCACCCGGCTACTATCTGATGGCGACCGGCCTCCTCGGCATCGCCGCGATGCTGGCCATGTCGGAGACGAAGGGGGCAGCACTGGTCGAGTGAGGCAGAAGCCCGGTGCGCAGCGATATCAGTCATTCATGCGACGGAGGCACCATGGCATGCATGCTCCGCTCGTCGCGGCCAGGATAGGCGCCCCAGAGTTAGCCGAACTGGTCGCGTTGTGTCGGAGACCAAGTGCGCAACGTCGAAGAATGGAGAGGGTAAGCTTGGTCAGCAAGCGTTTGATCGAGGTCATGACGGTGTTCGACGTCGTCGATCCGGAGGAAATGGGGACCGATTCTCGGGTCAGCGGACGGTTTCCGTCGTCGAACAACAAGCATCGGTACACGCTCCGCAACGGGCCCCGGAGGTCCGAACCGCAGCGCGGCGTTCTCAGCCGGTTTGCCATGCGGCATGCCGGCGACCTCCTGCTCGGCTTCGTGGCCGACCGCTACGGCACGAAGGTCGAGATCACCGCCGATATGAATCGACTCTGCCTTGGGACCATTCTGACTGGCGCCATGGACGTGCGCACGGTAGGCGGCGCGCACGGGGTTGCGTCGGGGAGCACCGGCCTCGTCTACCGTGGCGATGCTGCGACTCGCCTGCACACAGGCGACGGAAATTCTCGGCTCAACCTCTGGGTCCCGGTCGAGCGGGTGGACAGGGCGCTACGCGCCACACTCGGAATCGACCTGAAGCGTCCGGTGGAGTTCGAGCCGACCGTTGATTGGTCGGCCACCGGCGCGGCCAGCGTCCAGGGCCTCATCCAGTACCTGTGCGCCGAGATGGAGCGCGGTGAGGCGGGCCTGCTCGCGAACCCGATGGCGCTCGCCACCTTCACCGACCTGCTGACGCAAGGGCTCCTCAACAACCTCCGCCACTCGTATTCTGACCGGCTGTCCGTCCCGCACCAAGCGACGGTGCCGCGCTCCGTCCGCCGGGCCGAGGAGTACCTGCGCGCGCACGCCTCCGAGCCGGTGCGGATGGAAGACCTCGCGGCGGCTGCGGGATGCAGCCTCCGGGCGCTGCAGATGGCATTCCGCCGGTTCCGGGACACGACTCCCCGGGCGGTCCTGCTCGACATCCGGCTCGATAGCGCGCGCGCCGACCTAGTGGAAGGTGTCCTGCCGGTGGCGCAGGTTGCGGCGCGCTGGGGATTTCTGAGCGTCGCGCGCTTCGCCGCCGCCTATGAGAGGAGGTTCGGCGAGCGGCCGGTGGAGACGCGGCGCGCCCTGTAGAGGTACGACGCGCGCAATCTGGAGACGATGGGCGCATGAAACCTCGCGCCGATATGGTTGGGCTGTGGACGATGGCGAGTGAGGCCGTTAGCTGGAGACGCACGTCGCTGTTCTTTGACGGCACTCCGTCGAGTCGAAGCATCCCGATGAGTTCCTTCTTCCCTTTAATAGCCGGCACGCATTTCGATAAATCAAGCCTTTGCGGGTTAGGCCCTGCAAGGATGCCAACGAGCACATTGATTTTATCTCGGCCGATGATGGCGGTTACCGGCAAGATTCGGGCAGCGGACGACATCCCGCTCGCGTAAGAGAGCGGCACCATCGCGGTAGCCGCTCGCCCGCCCGGCTCCCGGATTCAACGTCGTAAATACCCGCACGGGTTCATTCCCCATATGGAAGGCCGCGGCGATCGGCAGCCGTGCAGCATCACCAAGCGCAAGCCCCGACGAGGCGGCCCCGTCCGGGTCGCCGGTATCTGCGAAAGCCCCGTTGACGAGGTACGCCATGCTGGCCGGACCTGACCTCCTCCTGGCCCCACATCCATCCTACGAGTTCCTGGCTCCGGCCGACTGCGATGCCGCCGATCTCGACTGGTCGTTCCGGGCCGCCCGCCTCCTACTCGCCGAGCCGGCCGACGCCGCGATCGCCGCCATCCTCCGCATGATCGGCGAAGCTTCCGGCTCCGACCGTGCCTGGATGGTCGAGTACGGCGACGACCAAACCAGCATCCGCAACACCTTCGTAGAGTGCCGGTGTCACGCCGGCCCCCACGTCCCGGCCCTCCAGGACGCGAGCGCCACGATGTTCGCCGAGTTGCACCGCCCGCTCGCCGCCGGTCGCGCCGTGATGATCAGCCGCCGGACCGAGGGTCGGCCGCCCACCGCCCGTCCGCTCCAGGCCGAGATGCGCCGACAGGCCGACCCAACCATCCTGGCCGTGCCGATTGTTCACGGGGGTCGCCTGCGCGCCGCCCTCGGCTTCGAGACGGTGCATCGTCGCTGGCCCGGGGCCGAGGTCAGGGCGCTGTTCCGATGCGCCGAACTGGTCGCGCTCGTGCGCTATGGCCGGGGCGCCGGGGCGCCGGACGGGCCCGACCGCTCTCCCATGATCCACCTGCGCGGGATTAGGGGGACGCGGGGCGTCGAGCCGGACGCGATCGTGTGCCTGCGCTCGGCGCGCAACCGCACCGACATCCTGCTCGCGGACGGCGCGAGGGTGGTCGACCCGCGGGCCTTCGGCCTGTGGTCGAGCCTGCTGCCGCTGGCGCGCTTCGTGCAGGTTCACCGCACGGCGATCGTGAACCTGCGGCACGTGCGCGGGGTGCGCCGGGAGAGGGATGCGACGTGCTGGTTCCTGGAGGTCCGCCACCTCGACCAGCCGCTCTCGGTGTCACGTCCCTACCGCGCGGAGCTGAAGGCGCGCCTAGGCCTGTGAGGCCGCGACCGCCGCCCGGAGGGGCCGCTCCGCCAAGGCGGCCGGAGCCGAGAGGCGGGGCTGGAGAGGTCCCGCTTACAAGGCGGGCTCCTCGACGGCGAGGTGCTCGCACGTCGCGAGCCAGACCCGATCGCAGGCAATCGTCAGCCAACCGGAGGCATCGGCACTTCCCTTGAGCGATCCGGCCCATCCTCCCGTGTCGAGGTACTCGGCCACCCGGCGGTCGAGATCGGGGGCGGCGGCCACCGCGAGGCCGAGGGCGGCGAGTTCTGACGCGGGCGACGCACCGGCCTCCAGGTACCTGTTGCCAGCCTCGAGCCGGTGGCCGGCCTGGGGCGGGATCCGCACCGCGACGAAGCGCGTCGCATAGGGCGGCTGGTTGTCCGGATCGACGACGGTGAAGCTCGACATGATCCCGGTCAAGACGCTGACCGGTCTGGTCGGCCGGAACAGCGTCACGAAGATTGGCGCGAGCGAGGCGCTCACGGTGTGCATGGCGAGGCAGGGCGTTTGCCCGTACATCCGCACCGGGCCGCTAAGCCGGGCGACGCCGAAGCTCGGCGCTGTCTGGGTATAGTGAGCCATCGCCGGCTCGCCCGGGTCGTCCGGCGGCTCGATCGTAAGGGACGAGCGGATGAGACGCCCACGGTAGTAGGGCGATTGCGCGTGCGAGAAACAGGCGTAATGCCCCTCGAGCGGGCGCTCGTCGATGCGTGGGACCACCAACGGCAAGCCGTCGGCTTCACGGCGCGCCCGCGTCCCCCGGACCGCAGCAGGGACCTGCCCGTAGCGCTCGGCGAGCCAGTCGCGGAAGGTATCGAGGTCCGCCGTGAGCAGTTCCTGCGTGGAGCGGCCCAGGTTCAGCAGGCGCGCCCAATCGTCAAACAAAGCCGCCGAGCGCGGCAGAGTCCGCCCCTGCGTCCACTTGTACGATCGCGCGACGTCGAACTCCGTCCGCGGATTGATCTGACGGAAGCGGGCTGCGAGCGATTTCTGGCTCTGGCAGCCGAGAACTGCCGCCGTGAGCTGGAGCTTGGCGGCGAAATCCCGCGGCTCGACACCGAGGCCCGTCGTCATGCGTGAGGAAGGCCACAAACGCGCGAGACGTTGTGATCATGAGGCCCAAAGCCCGACCGTGCCGACCTGCGAACCATGCGCCAGCTTTCAAGCAGTTATCTCTGGCGCAATATAATTCGGCCTAGATGGCAAGTCGATTCTGTCACGGTCTCGGCTTCCGGAGCGACACACTGGTCGCCGCCACCGTTGTCGAGGTCCGTCGACGTGCCGAATCGACAGAGAAGCGTGCTCGACGGACAAATTTCGAGCCGTCCCGGTCCGAACGCTCGGACTGCACTGGGAGAGACCGTCGGCAAAGCACGCCGACGCTGCTGCGTCATGGCGCCGCAACAGCGCCTTGGCCACGCGCTCGGCCGGACTTCGCGCCGTGCTCTGGTCCGACGTACGAGATTATGGACGATGCGGATTGTCCGCTCTCGGCAGGTCCACGCACCGTCCGCACTCCGGTCGTCGCCATAGGACGTGAAGGAACCCCACTTCGATTGGTCCTCCAGTACCGCCAGATCTGTCTGCGATCCGCGCCACTCCCCGGCTGTTGATAATCGTCATGGTCGTCCAGTCCGACGAGAGGTTTGCCGACGGGCTTCATCGGAGCGCCGGCCGCGAAAGTCCGGGCTCATCCCACGAGAGATCAGAAAGTCTTGGGGGCCGTCGAAGCCGTCTTGGCCGGGGACAGTCCGGTCGTCGTGGATTTGCTCGGGGGCGCCAGGGCCTCCGACCCGCTCGTGGCGGCATGGGCGGTCATCGACTCCAAGAGAGACGACGCCGCATGCGCGGTCACTGGGGGGTGCAACGTGCCGTTGGCAAGGGCTTCGCGGATCGGGTCCGGGCCGCCTTGGACGTCGCTGGCCTTCAAGGGCTGTTGGGGAGTCGCGAGGCCGCCCGAGATCCCGTCCAGTTCGTCGCTGGAGAGGCGGCGGGACGGATCGGCCGGGTAGGGATCGGTCTCGGTCATCGGGATGGCTTCCTCTTTCTCTTTGCGAATGACGTTTCCCGTCGGGGCGTTCGGCCAACGGGGTCCGGATCGATATGGGAAGTGGCGGCGCGGCGGTTGATGGGGACTGCTCGCCCTCGGTCGTCGTCGCGAATTGGTCACTCGGGATCCGGTCGCTCAAGACCTGGTCGCGCAAGACCTGGCTTGTTCGGCGGGTGTCCGGCTCGGCGCTCCTGCGTCTCGTGACGAGATGGCCGTCGCCACGCCCCTCGCACAAGCCTCGGCGGTCCGTGCGACGGGAGCGAAGTCGCGAAGCGGTCAGCTTTGACTGACGCCAGGGCGCATCCCAGCGAGTCCCAAGGGGCCAGGATACTGGACATCGTGAGAAGCGTTCCACACTGTCCTAGCTGCAATATTTTGGAGTCCAGCATGACATTGCTGCCTGCAACTCGTCGCGGATAGGGAGGCGCCATCATCGGGGCATTGTCGGTTCTAGAGCACTTCACGATCGCGTTGCACTCGTGAAGCTTCTCAAGGTCGTTGATTTTACCGCATTTTTTCGACGATCCGGCGTCCACTTCATCGGAAAATGCCCTAGTAACTTGCTGTCTTTTGAGCAGACCCTTGGGATCCCGTTAAATTTCTCCCAATGGGCCCATATTCATTTACTTCTGCTGGATCATTAATTTTAATCTTGCTGAATTTCCCTGTTTCGACTTTGTAGCTATAAAGGGGTGTCAGCTGCATGTCGCCAATTATGTCTCTCAGCTCGTCTATCCTAGAGGTTTTATTGGTGTTTATAGCCTCGCCCGGCTTCAGGAGAACGGCGCCCCCGTTGGGGCTATTCAGCATTTTTTGCATTAAAACTTGATATTCATCATACGCCGCCCTCTTTTCTGGGGTCAAGGCAGCGATTTTGTCGGCCAAGGGATTATCCATGACATTGCCATGGATATTTTTATCATGCACCACCGTGTCTATTTTTATGGACGATGAAGCGATCTTCAGCGTTGATGGCTCCCCTGCAAGATTGAACGGGCTGGCAGGAGTCTCGACGTGCTTCTCAGTCAACAGATGCGAAGGACCGTTGATCTGTACGACGAACTGTTCGCTCGCCACGCCGCCCGCAATACCATCGAGTTCGTCACCGGTCAGGCGGCGCGACGGGGTGGTGCCGGATTCATCGGTCTTGTTCATGGGTAGGGCCTGCTCTCGCCTGTGAGGCAACCGCCGCCCGAGCGATACTCGGTGAGCGGATCGAGCCGGACACTTGATCGGATGACGCCGCAAATGAAGTGGAACGTTTGTCCCCATTTGTCGTGGACAGGACGTCAACCTGGACACCTGCTATCCGGTCTCTGATGACGACCGGATCGGCTTGACGAGGGCGCCCGCATGACTTGGCCCGGCGACACTTGGCCCGGCGACCCGTTCGACCTGCCGCGCGAGGCCGCCCTCCTCGCCGCGGCCAACCGCACGACCCTGGCGAGCGACAGGCGCCTCGCGGGCGTGGTGGCGCCGGGCTCGGCGGAGGAGCTGCGGGCGGTGCTGCGGGCGGCGGTCCGCGACGGCCTCGCGCTCCACCCGGTCTCGACCGGCCGCAACTGGGGCTACGGCTCGCGGCGGCCGCACCGGAATGGAGCCATCCTGGTCTCCCTCGCGGCGCTCGACGCGATCGAGGATTACGACGAGGTCACCGGCACGGTCGTGGTCGGTCCGGGCGTCACCTTCGCGGCCCTGGCGGCGTTCCTGGCAAGCCGAGGCGGCCGGTTCCAGCCGCCGCGCACCGGCTCGTCGCCCGGCAGCTCGGTCGTCGGCAACATCGCCGAGCGCGGCATCGGAAAGGACCTGTACGAGGACATGGCCGGCCACCTCGTCGGGCTCGCGGTCATGACGGCCGATGGCGGCCTGCACGAGGTCGGCCCGATGCGCGGGCCGATCCTGCCGCCGGCCGGGCCCGACCTGCGGGGCCTGTTCGTGCAGGGAAATCTCGGGATCGTCCTGCGGGCCCGGATCCGGCTCGCGCTGACGCCGCCTGTGCGCCAGGTCGTGGCCGCGGCGCTGCCCAGCCATGGGGCGCTCGCCGCCTTCGTCGAGGCGAGCCGGGCCGCCCTGCAGATCGGGGATCCCTGGCTGCGCGTCGAGATCGTCAACGCGGCGCGGGCCGTCGCCCAGGACGAGGAATCGCCCGGCGCCCCGTGGCTCGCCTACGCGACTGTGTGGGGCAAGGGGCCGGAGGACCTGGCACTGCGAGCCCGGACGGCGGCGAACCTGCTCGGCCGGTGCGGGACCGGCCTGGAGGTGTGCGCGCCCGACGACGGCCCTCCCGCCGCGCCCTCCACGACGGGGCTCCACTCGGCCTATCACGGCAAGCCCTTCGCGATGCCGGACGACCCCGACCCGGACCGCGACCGCTGCGGCGTGCTGTGGGTCACCGCCAACCTGCGCCACCACGGCGGCGAGGTCGCGGGCATCACCGAGGCCTTCGAGACGATCATGTCCGCCCACGGCTTCGCGCCGGCCCTGTCCCTGCGCGCCATCGACGGGCGCTCGCTGCGCCTCGTCGCGGGCCTGTTCGGCGACCGCGACCGCCCCGGCGACGACGCGCGCGCCACCGCCTGTGCCGAGGCGCTGCACGCGCTCATGGCGCGGAACGGGATCCCGGTCGGGCGCCGCACCAGCGCCCAGGAGGTCGGGCAGGATCTCGACCAGAATCCCGGGGATGCGCGGCTCGCGCGGGCGCTCAAGCGGGCCCTCGATCCGGACGAGATCCTGGCGCCGGGCCGCGGCATCCCGGCCGGGCCGCCGCTGCCGGGCCTCCCGCTCACCTTCGGCGGTCCCCCGGACGATCCCGTCCTCGACGACCTCGCCCGGCAGATGGCGGCGGACCTGGACGGGCTCGTCGCCGGCCTGCCGGAGGGGCTGGCGCGCGACGCGCGCGCCGCCCTCGCCGCCTATGCGGGCAAGCACCCGACGTTCTTCGGCCTGTACTACCGGCCGACTTGGTCGTTCCTCGCCCGGGTGGCGCTGCCGGGCCCGGCCGCCCGCCATCGGCCGCGGCTGCGCCGGCTCCACGCGCTCACGCTCTTCCTCCACCTCTGGGACGACCACCTCGCCGACGGGCAGCTCGCGCCGACGCTCGGCCGCATCCACCTGCGCAGCTGCGCCTGGAGCGCGATGGAGGACGAGGCCGCCGCGCTCAGCCGGGCCGCCGGCCTGCCCGACGCGCCCTGGCGCGACGCGGCAGCGGCCTATCTCGAGGCCGTCGGGGCGCCGCCCGAGCCGGCGGACCTCGACGCCGCCCTGGCGCTCGCCCGGCGCGAGGCCGCCCTTTGCACGATCGCCCCGGGGCTCCACGCCGCCCTGGCCGGGGAGGATGCCGCCGCCCTGGCGCGGATCATCGAGGATTTCGCCGTCGCCTGGCGGATCGTCGACGACCTCCAGGATATCGGCCGCGACGCCGCCGCGGGACGGCGCAGCACGGTGCGGCTCGCGCTGACGGGCGCCGCCGCGGGCGCGTGGGACGCGGCCGGCGTAGGGGATCCGCGGGCGCTCGCGGCGCTCGCCGCCCGCCTCGGCCCGGCCGTGCCGGGCCTCGTGGCCCGCGCCCAGGCCGCCCTCGACGCCGCCCGGGCGGTCGCGCAGGCGCATGGCTGGCGGGACTTGGCGGCGGATCTGGCGGCGAGCCGGGTCGTCATCCCCGACGTCGCCGCCCCCGACCCGGCGCTCAGGTGAGCTGGCGCGCCGCGATGGCCGCGAAGGCACCGCCGGCCTCCAGCAGCTCGCGGTAGGACCCGCTCTCGACCACCGCGCCGTCCTCGATCACCAGGATCCGGTCGGCGGACATTACCGTGCTCAGGCGGTGGGCGATGACGATCCGCGTCGCGCTCAAGGTGGCGAGCGTCGCCGTCACCTGGGCCTGGGTGCGGTTGTCGAGAGCGCTCGTCGCCTCGTCGAGGATCAGGATCCGGGGCCGGTGGATCAGGGCGCGGGCGAGCAGGATGCGCTGGACCTGCCCCCCGGACAGCCCGCCCTCGGAATAGACCGTCTGCATCCCCATCGGCATGGCGCGGATGTCGTCGGCGATCCCGGCCTCCTCGGCGGCCCGCCACGCTTCGTCAGGGCCGAGCTGGCGGTTCGAGGCCAGGATGTTGTCCTCGATCGAGGCGCCGAAGAGCTTGCCGCGCTGCAGCACGACGCCGAGCTGGCGGCGCACCGCCCCGACATCCAGGCTGCGCAGATCCTGGCTGTCGTACAGGATGGCGCCGCGCTGCGGCACCTCGAAGCCCAGCAGCAGGCGTACGATCGTCGACTTGCCGCCGCCGGACGGGCCGACGAGCGCCACGAACTCGCCGGCCGCGATCTGGAGGCTGAGGTCGGTGAGGACCGGCGGGGCCGACGCACCGTAGGCGAAACGCACGTTCCCGATCTCGATCGCCCCGGTCAGCGGGCCGGGATCGACGGCGCCGCTCGACCGTTCGGGCGTCGCGACGAGGAGGACCGAGGCGCTGTCGAGGGCGGGCTTGAGCGCGAGGACCGACACGATGCCCCCGGCCATCGCATTGGCGCCGCCCACGGCCTGGCCGAAAGCGGACAGGAACATCACGAGGGCGCCGAGGCCGAACCCGGCCTCGACTGCACCGCTGCGGTAGATCAGCAGGAAGATGATCGCTTGGGCGGACAGCGACATGGCGCCGAGGACCAGCCCGACCCGCAGGTCCACCCGCTTGGCCGCGTCCGCGACCTGGACGAAGGGGGCGTAGACCGCCGCCCAGCGGGCGAAGGCGCGGTTCTCCGCCGCCGCCAGCCGGAGCTTGACGATGCCGCTCATCAGGTCGAGCACATGGGCCGAGAGGCGGGCGCGGTTGCGCACCAGATCCTTCTCGTACGTCTTGCGCTTCAGGCCGAGCGCGGTGGCGGTGCCGACGAGGATGCCGACGAGGACGAGCCCGGCGCCCATGAGGGTGGGCGAGGTCCAGGCCATCACGGCGACCGACGAGGCGAAGATCGATGCGCCGACGAGGGTGGCCAGCAGCCCCTGGACCGTCCCGTCGACGGTCCCCTTCAGCGAGCTGATCTTCTGGGCGATCTCCCCGGTGGCGCTGGTCCGGAAGAAATTCGCCGGCAGGCGCAGCACCCGGTCCATCAGGGCGGCCTGGAGCCGCGACCCGGTCGAGCCGTCGAGCCGCATCATCGCCCGGCCGGAGGTCAGGCGCATCACCAGCTGCAGCATGGTGACGACCACCAGAATCGCCATCGCGTCGATGAGCCCGGGCAGGTCGCGGGAGGGGACGAGGTCGTCGGCCACGTGCCCGATCATGATCGGGAACACGAGGGCGA
This sequence comes from Methylobacterium aquaticum, assembly GCF_001043915.1. Taxonomy (GTDB): domain Bacteria; phylum Pseudomonadota; class Alphaproteobacteria; order Rhizobiales; family Beijerinckiaceae; genus Methylobacterium; species Methylobacterium aquaticum. The sequence goes on from NZ_LABX01000071.1 coordinate 30,514, forward strand.
GCAGGCCCGGCAGCGCGCCGAACGCCGCGACGATCCGCAGCTCTCTCCTGCCCCCCGCCCAGACGCGCCGGAGGAGCGCCGGGAGGTCGAGCGGCCGGTCCGGGAGCGGCTCGTAGAGCATCAGGGCGGGGCCGGTCAGGCGCTGCGCCGCCCGCGCGCCGAGCCGCCGGCGTCGGCCGTCCGGGCCGACCAGCGCGACGCCGCGACCGCGTCCCACCAGGGCGGCCGGCCGCCCGTCCGGCCCCTCGAGCAGGAGCAGCGGCGCGACATCGTCCCGCCACCAGCCAAAATCGAGGTTGATCCTGCGGCTGCGCAGGTTGCTCGCCCGCAGCACCGCCTCGAGGTCCGGCGGGCCCGCCTCGTCCCCGTCCTGCGGGAGGACGAGCGCGATGCCCATCGCGCGGGCGACGTGGCGGAGGGCGGCCATCAGGTCGTCGCCCGACTCGGACTCGATCTGGCGTGGTGGCGGAAGCTTGACCACCACGGCGGCGAGGATGGCGCGGGCCTTCGCGACGGCCCGGGCCTCGTCCTCGGTGCGCCGCCGGAGGCGGTTAATCTCGTCGACCGCGGCGAGGCGCAGGAGCAGCGGAAGCACCTCGGCGGCGGCGGCATGGAACTGCGCGAGGGCCGTCCAGAGCCGGCCGTCGCGCAGGGCCGAGGCCGTATCGAGGCAGGCGACCTCGCCGGCCGTGCCGAGGGTCAGCCAGGTCTGCGGGCAGACCGGGAACAGGCCGTCGCCGGGCACGTCCGCGCTGTCGAGGAAGAGGGCCTCGCGGTCCCGCACGTCGAGCCAGCCGACGGGGGCCGCGACGGTGACGCGCGCATCCGCCGCGCAGTCCGCGCGCTCGCCCGGCGCCAGGGGGAGGCGCACGGCGGGCGGGGGCGGTCCCCCCGACACGAGGGCCGCCGACACGGCCGCCACCCAGTCTTCGATGAGGGTACTCGCTTCGATGAAGGGCCCAGCCCCGGCGAGGTCGCCCGGCCGGCTCGGCGGATCCCGCGACAGGTCCCGGAGGCGCGCCAGCGGCAGCGCGACGAGGCGCGAGCCGGGCGCGGGCACGGCCCTGAGCCCGATCGCCCCCATCGCCCCGTCGCCGAGGCCGAAGACCAGGCGGCCGGCGCCGAAGCTCGCCAGGAAGGTGCGGGGGCCGGCGGGCTGGTCCGCCCCGGCCTCGACCAGGAAGACGTCGAGCCCGCCGGAGACGACGAGGATCGCCAGGTCGGGATCGTCGAGCCGCAGCGGATCGGCGCCGCTCGCCTGCACGTCGGGGCCGGCGAGCGCCAGGCTCTCGACGAGCGTCGCCCCGTCCGGGGCGGCGGCCTGCGGGATGCTATGGAGCACGCGCGTCCTCCGAGGTTCGCACCAGGTCCCGGTAGGGGCCGTCGATGGCCATCAGGCTCTCGTACGTCCCGCGCTGCACGATCGCGCCCTTGTCCATCACCAGGATCTCGTCGCAGTCGCGCACGGTGCTGAGGCGGTGGGCGATGACCAGGATGGTGCAGCCGCGCCGGCGGATGTTGTCCGAGATGATCTTCTCGGTGACCGGGTCGAGGGCGCTGGTCGCCTCGTCGAGGACGAGGATGCTCGGGTCGGTGACGAGGGCGCGGGCGATCTCGAGGCGCTGGCGCTGGCCGCCCGAGAAGTTCCGGCCGTCCTCCTCGACGGGGTCGTCGTAGCCGGCGGGGCGCTTCAGAATCTCGTCGTGGATCGCCGCGTCCTTGGCCGCCCGGACGAGGCGCTCCTCGGGGACGCTCGCGTCCCAGAGGGCGATGTTGTCGCGGATCGTGCCCTTGAACAGCGCGATGTCCTGGTCGATCACCGCCATCGAGTTGCGCACGAGCGGCCTGGGCAGCGACAGGATCGGCTGCCCGTCGAGCGCGACCGCCCCGCTCCAAGGCTCGTGCAAGCCTGAGATCAGGCGCCCGAGGGTCGACTTGCCGGAGCCGGACGCGCCGACCACCGCGACAGCGCTGCCCGGCGCGATCGAGAGCGACAGCCCCTCGATCAGCGGGCGGCTGAGCCGGGCGTAGCCGAAGGTCACGTCGCGCATCGCGATCGCGCCGCGCAGCTTGCGCACCCGCCCGAGGGCCCCGGCCCGCTGCTCGGGCGTCTCGGCGGCTGGCGAGAATTCCGGCGCGAGGGCCGGCGCCTCGATGTCCTCGAGCTGGTCGAGCATCGCGCGGCCGCGCCCGAGCGCGACCGTGCTGCCGAGGATCTGGCGCACCGGGGCGAAGAACGCCGCCTGCAGGATCAGGAAGGCCATGAGGAGGCCGAGGGTGAGCTGGCCGCCCATTACGAGGTAGCCGCCGACGGCGAGGACTGCCGCGCTGCCGAGTCCGCCGATGGACTCGGTCAAGGCCGCGCTCAGGCCCATCAGCCGCCCGAGCCGCTGCTGCCCGTTGACCACGAGGGCCTGCTGCCCGGTCCAGGTCTCCAGGAAGCGCTCCTCGCTGCCGCCGGCCTTGATCGTCTCGAGAAGGGACAGCCCCTGCATGGTGGTGCTGCCGAGCTTCAGCGCGTCGAGGGCGATCTTGCGCTCGACCTCCTCGACCTTGCGCCGCGAGACGACGCTGAGCGCGGCGCTCACGAGGGCGATGCCGGCGACGAGGAGCGCGAGGAGCGGGTTGTAGAGGGTCATCAGGCCGAGGAAGACCAGGGCCGAGAGGGCCGCCACCGCGAGGCCCGCCAGCGGCCCGCTCGCCTGCTCGGCGGTCCGCTCGGCGAGATCGGCGCGGGCGCCGATCGTCGCCGGCGAGCGCTGGGCGAAGAAGCCGACCGGCATGCGCAGCGCGCGCCACATGAAGTCGGTCGCGATGCCGATCGCGATCGCATTGCGCAGGGTCAGCTGGCCCCAATGCTGGATCCGCGTCAGGCAGGCCTGGAACAGCACGACCACCGCCATGGCGGCGATGATCCAGGGCACGAAGTCCGCCTGCTTGTCGACCACGTACTGGTCGATGAAAGTCCGGGTGAAGGCCGGGACGACGATCGTCGGGATGGTGAGCGACAGGCCGGCGGCGACCAGGAGGAGATAGATCGCCCGCACCCCCTTGAGCCGCCCGAGGAGGGGCCGGAGCGTCCGGGGCGCCCGACCCGCGCGGGCGAAGCCTGGCGTCGGGCGGAAGGTCAGCGCGATGCCGGAATAGATCTCCTCGAATTCCCGCCGCGTGTAGGTGATCCGGCCGCCGGCCGGGTCGCTCACCCGGACGAGCCGTCCGAACGCCTCGAGGACGACGTAGTGGTTCGCGTTGACGAAGACGATTGCGGGCTTGCGGACCGTGCGCAGCTCCTCGGCCGGCAGGCGGTAGCCCTCGGCCTCGAGGCCGAGCTCGCGGGCGGCCTTGACCATGTTGGAGGCGCGCGACCCGTCGCGGGACACGCCGCACAGCCGCCGCAGCTCGACGAGAGGCACCCACCGCCCGTAATGGGCGAGCACCATCCCGAGGGCCGCGGCGCCGCATTCGAGCGCCTCGAGCTGGAGGATCGTCGGGACGGGCCGGCAGCGATGCGTCCGCGCCACGTCAGCGGCCCCAGGCAGGCAGCACCGCCGGCAAAGCCGCCGTCCAGCGCCGGACGCTCAGCATGAGGGTCTCGGCCCGGGGTATCACCAGCCCGATGATCGGGACGCGGTCGACGACGATCCGCGCCTCCGTCACCGTCCCGAGGCCGATGGGCGAAGCCGGCCCGGTGCCGGTCGACCAGCGCAGCCCGGTGGGCGAGGCGGGATCAGTCGCGAGGGCCACGGTGGCCTCGTAGGGTAGCCCCGCCTTGGTCAGCTGGTCGACGAACGCCGCGTTCTTCAGGACGCGCATCATGCTCTCGCGGGTGGCCGGGAGGTCGGAGACAGCGACGACCAGCCCCTCGATGAAGCCATCCCGCTGGAGGCGGACGGTTGCCGGAACGATCTGGGCCTGCATGCCGGGCCGGACCCGCTTGCCGCCGCCGCCCGCCACGAAGACCACAGCCTCCAGGTTGGCGGCCGCGCCGCTGCCGGGTAGCATCCGCATGATGGCGGCACCGATCTGCACCGGCTCGCCCAAGTTGACGTTCACCTCAACGATCTGCCCGTCGCGCTGAGCGAGGACGGTGTCGGAGCGGGACAGGTTCGCCCGCGTGACCGCCAGCTCGCGCTCGGCGGCCGCGACCGCGATGTCGGCCCGGAGCAGTTCCCGCTCGTCGCGCGCCTTCTGGTCCTCTGCCTCCGCCTGGAGGGTGATCAGTTGGCTGCGGGCGTCGTTGAGGTCGTTCTCGGTGCGGGAGCGCTCGTTGGTGGTCTCGAGGGCGCGCACCAGCGTGGTCACCCCGGAGGCGAGCAGGCCCTTCGTGTTCGCCTCGATCTCGCGCATCGTCGCGAGGCGGCTGGTCAGGCTGGCGATGCGGACATCGATCGCCTCGCGGCGGCGGGCGCGCTGGCGCTCGGCGATCTCGAAGGTCCGCGTGGCCAGCCGGCGGATCTGCTCCCGCTCGGTCTTGCGGGCCTCCAGCTCGATCGTCTTCGACTTGAGGGTTTCGCCGAGGTCCGGCTGGCTGATCTCCGCAACGACCTGTCCGGCCACGACGCGGTCGCCGACCTCGACCTTGAGGGCGGTGACGCGGCCGGCGGCGTTGGCGGTGACGTCGCTCACCCCGAGCCGCGAGAGGATCAGGCCCTGCGCCTGCACTTTCACCGGCGCCGTCGAGACAAAGCTCCAGATCGCCGCCGCCACCGCTGCCGCGACGAGCACGGCGAGCGAGAACGCGGCGAGCGAGGCGCTCAACCGCAGCGGACGGTCGAGCCGGTCGGGGCTGCGGCGGAGCAGGGCTGCCCGCGGGGCGGGCGCCGTCGTCGGCACTTTCGTCAAGACGCGTCACTCGAAGCGGTGAGACTGCAGGGCAATGCCTTCGAGGCGTTATCTGGACCGTCGCGGATGGAGCCGAGAAGCGTGGAGTTTGTCATCCATTGTCCAAGACAAACACGCGGAGCGGGCGACCGGAGCTTCCAGTCGAGCGGACCTTTGACAACGCCCTATGAGCGTGTAAGCGAGTGGGAAGAGGCTTCGGCCTCGTCAAAACGAGATGTTTCATCGGTCCGGCGACCCCGCAGATTGCCACGGGTGGGCGCGTTGCTGGTTTTCGTGCTCTGGGAGTCTCGAAATGCGTGATGGGATGTACGGCCTCGTGATCGAGAGTGTTGCGGGCCAGAGCGCCGGGTCGGTCGTCTTCCAGAGCGGACGCATCTTCGGCATTGACGAGGGCGGCGCGCTCTACGACGGCTCCTACACCCCGGGGGAAGGCGACAAGGTCGACATCGCCGTGACGGTCGTGCTGCCCGCCAACGTGCCGTCGGTGCTCGGAATCGTCTCCGAGGAGAGCTGGTCCGTCAATCTCAAGGGCTCGGCCAGCTTCGATACCGACGAGGGACTCATGCAGCTGGACATGCCGATCGGGCAGCCGCTCACCGCCGTCTACAGGTTCCTGCGCCCGGTCCCGCCGGCGGCCTGACTGCGGGCGGCACCCATCGCCGACTGGATGGCTCGGGGGCGCCCGGGCACCGCAGTGCGAGGCGTGCGTCGAAGGGGGGGACGCCGCTGGCTGTCCGCGAGGGGGTCCGTTGGCACCGATCGAGGCGCCGGCCCGGCGCGACACGTCCTCCGTCCGATCCGCCCCTGCGGCGGCGGCGCAACCGGCTGGCGAAGCGTGGCCCACGACGTAGAGCATCGCTTGCGCCTCTCGGGCGATCCCGCGGCGCTCGAAACGCTGAACGCGGCGGTCGAGGCCTTCGCCGAGGCCGCCGGCCTTGGCGCCCGGCAGACCCACGACCTCAACCTCGTCCTCGAAGAACTCTTCACGAACACGGTCACGCATGGCTACGGCCCGGACGAGGTGGGCTGGGTCGGTATCGTGCTGCGGTCGTCCGGGGGCGGGGTGCAGCTCGAGCTGTCCGACGGCGGACGGGCCTTCGATCCCCTGGCCCACCCGGACCCGCCGCCACCCGCGACGCTCGACGAGGCACCGATCGGCGGCCTCGGGGTGGCGCTCGTGCGCCGTCTCACGCGGGGCGGCCGATACCGGCGCGTCGCTGGCGAGAACCATCTCACGCTCGAGCTGCGCCCCCCGCCCTCATGAGGCTGGCGGTGGGGAAGGCCTCAGCATCATTCGCTGGAGCGGCCCCCGGTTCGGCGGCGAACAATAAACCGAGCAGGGTTGCGCAGCGCAACTCTGCTTAGAGAACGAGCGACGATCGGAGCATCTGTGATGATCAGTGTCGAAACCGAGGACGACCATCCGATCGTGCTGATCGCCGGCCGCCTCGATGGGACGACCGTGGCGGCGGCCGAGACGGTGGTGATGACCGCGCTCGGCGACGGACGCGGTGCGGTACTGGACCTCAGCGGCCTCACCTACGTCGCCAGCGTCGGCCTGCGCCTGATGCTGCTCGCCGCGAAGCGGGCCAAGCAGACGGGCCAGAGCCTCGCCCTGTGTGGGCTCCAGCCGCAGATCCGCGAGGTGTTCGAGATCGGCGGCTTCGACACGCTCCTGACCCTGCGAGACACGCGGCGCGACGCCCTCGCCGTCCTGCGAGGCTGACGGTGGAGTCCCGTCCCGCCGGCTCCCGCAGCGTCATCCCGACCCCGCTGGCCCAGGCGATGCAGCGCGCCCGATCCACCCTCGATGGCCTCACCCTCCGCACGCGCCTGCTCGGCTTTGCCGGGCTGGCACTCCTCCTCCTCCTCCTGACCAACTTGACGACCGCCGTGGCCGGGACAGGCGTCGCGGTCCTGGCGATCGCTGCGGCGATCGCGATCGCTGCCGCAGCGGCCGCGATGATCGTCGACTCGGTGCTGCGCACGATCAGGCGCCCCCTCGACATCCTGGAGAGCATCAACCGGGGCGATCTCGACGTTGACCTTCCCACCGCCGGTACGGACGAGGCCGGCGGCCTGATCCGGGCGCTCGCCCACCTGCGCGACATGGCGCGGGAGCGGCAGGCGCTCGCCGCCGAGAACGCCCGCCAGCACCGGATCCGGGTCGACGCCATCGCGACCTTCGAGATCGGCTTCGCGCTGTTCGACCTGGAGGACAGGCTCTTCATCCGCAACCCGATCTACGCGACCTTCCACGAGGGCATGGAGGAGATGATCAAGCCCGGGATCACCTTCCAGGAGATCCAGCGGGAATGCATCGCCCGCGGGCTCGTCGCCCTCGGCGACCAGGAGCCGGAGGCGTGGCTGGCCCGGCGCCTCGCCCATCGCGACCAGTCGGCGGAGTCGTTCGAGATGGCGCTGGGCAGCCGCTGGCTCAGCGTCAAGGAGCGGCGCACCCAGGACGGCTTCATGGTGGAGGTCTACAGCGACATCACCGCCACCAAGCGGCGTGAGGCCGAGTTGGAGCAGGCCCGCAACGATGCCGAGCAGGTCAACCGGCTCAAGAGCGAGTTCCTGGCCAACATGAGCCACGAGCTGCGCACGCCCCTCAACGCGATCATCGGCTACAGCCAGATCCTGCAGGAGGACGCCCAAGACGGCGGCGATGCCGCCCTGGAGGCCGACCTCAAGAAAATCGAGGGCGCGGGCGTCCATCTCCTCGGCCTGATCAACGACATCCTCGACCTGTCGAAGATCGAGGCCGGCAAGATGGAGGTCTTCATTGAGACCTTCGAGATCGCGGCCCTGGTCGAGGACGTGCGGCTGATGATCGAGCCGCTGGCCGCGCGCAACGAGGTCGCCCTGACGATCCGCTGCGCACCCGATCTCGGAACGATGCGCAGCGACGTCACCAAGCTCAAGCAGTCCCTCCTCAACTTCCTCAGTAACGCCTGCAAGTTCGGCAAGGGCGGGCAGGTCGAGCTGTCGATCCGGCGCGATCCCGGCCGCGTGCTGTTCGCCGTCCGGGACACCGGCATTGGCATGACGCCGGCGCAGATCGGCCGCCTGTTCCAGGCCTTCCAGCAGGCCGACAACTCGACCACGCGCAAGTACGGTGGCACCGGCCTCGGGCTCGCAATCACCCGCTCGTTCGCGCGCCTGCTCGGCGGCGACGTCACGGTGCGCAGCGCGCCGGGCCGGGGCTCGACCTTCACGCTCTCGCTGCCGGACGCGGTCCTGGACGAGACCCCGGCCCCTGCCGCACCGGCGCCGAACGTCCCTGCGGGCCCGGGGAACTCCGTGCGTCCCGGCGAGGCGGCCATGACGATCCTGGTGACCGACGACGAGGAAGCGTCCCGCCACATCATCGGGACCCACCTGCTGCGGGAGAACTACCGCGTCCTGTACGCGAGTTCCGGATCGGAGGCGATCGAGATCGCGCGGCGCGAGCGGCCGGACGCCATCACCCTCGACGTCCTGATGCCGAAGGTCGATGGCTGGACCGTCCTGCGGGCGCTCAAGGCCGACCCGCTCCTCGCCGGGATCCCGGTCGTCCTGGTCAGCATCGCGGCCGACCGCGGCCTCGGCTTCACCCTGGGCGCCGCCGCGGTCCTGAACAAGCCGGTCGAGCGGGCGGAGCTGATCGCGGCCCTGCGGGCGCACACGGCGATCACCGATGGGGCGCCGGTGCTCGTGGTCGAGGACGACCCGGCCGCCCGCACCGTCGCGCTGCGCACGCTGGACCGCCTCGGGCTCACCGCGGCGATGACCACGAACGGCGCGGAGGCGCTCGACTGGCTCGCCCGCAACGGCCCGCCTGGCCTGATCCTCCTCGACCTGATGATGCCGGTGATGGACGGCTTCGCGTTCCTGCGCGCGCTGCGGGAGAACCCGGACTGGAGCAAAATCCCTGTGCTGATCCTGACGGCCAAGGCGCTCACCGACGAGGAGCGCGAAATCCTCTCGGAGGCAACGCCGCACCTGATGCTCAAGTCCGGGAGCGGGCGCAAGGACTTGACCGAGGCCCTGTCGGACGCCATCCCCCGCTCCGTCCGGCCCTGGGCCGTGTCCGGCTGACGGGGCTTGCCATGGCGCGCATCCTCCTCGTGGAAGACAACGAGCTGAACCGGGACATGCTGTCCCGCCGCCTCCTGCGCAGCGGGCACGAGGTCGCCTTCGCCCATGACGGCCAGGAGGCGATCGAGAAGGCGCGGGCCCAGCGGCCCGAGATCGTCCTGATGGACCTGAGCCTGCCGATCATCGACGGCTGGGAGGCAACCCGGCGCCTGCGGGCGGATCCGCAGACAGCCGACCTGCGCATCATTGCGCTGACCTCGCACGCGATGATCGGCGACCTGCAGCGGGCGCTGGAGGCCGGCTGCGACGACTACGATACCAAGCCGGTGGAGATCGCCCGGCTGCTCGGCAAGATCGCGGCCCAGCTGGCGCGCTGAGCCGCGGCTCGGGCGGCGCCGTCAGCCGTAGCGGACGGCCAGAACCGTCACATCGTCGGCGGGCGCGACATCGGCGGCGAAATCCCGGACCTTCGCCGCCAGCATCCGGGTGATCGCGGCGGGATCGAGGTCGGTTGCCTCCTCGAGGTCCCGTACCACCCGGGCCGCGCCGTACTCCTCCCCCTGGGCGTCCAGCATGTCGGTGAGCCCATCGGTGATCGCGACGAGGCAGGTGCTGGGCTCCAGCACGACCGTGTGGTCGACGTACCGGAGGCCCGGTGCGATCCCTAGGGGCGGCGCGGGCCGCGTCGCTACCTCCTGCGCTGGCGCGCCGGCACGGAGCAGGAAGGGCCGCGGATGCCCCGCATTGACGAAGGCGAAGCGCCCGCTGGCCCCGTCGAGGAAGCCGAGGATCAGGGTCACGAACATGCCGGCCGGATTGTTCTTGCACAACTCCTCATTGAGGATCGCCGCGAGGTCCGAGGGCGTCGGCGCCGCCCCCGTGAGGTCGGCGTGGTGGAGCGCGGCGGCGCGAAGTAGGCTGCGGGTCCGCGCCATGAACAGGGCGGCCGGGACGCCCTTGTCGGAGACGTCCCCGATGGCGAGGCAGGTGAGGTCCGGGCCGCACGCGAAGCAGTCATAGAAGTCGCCGCCCACCTCCCGGGCCGGATGCATGACCGCGTGGACGGCGAAGGGTTGGCCAGGGCCCGCGACGGGAAACTCGTCCGGGACCATGCTGAGCTGCTGGCGGCGGGCTTCCGCCAGCTCGTTCTCCAATCGCTCGAGCTGCCGGTCCAGCGCGTCGCGGAGGTGCTTCTTCTCCAGCACGGCGTTCAGACGGGCGCGCAGCAGCACGGGGTTGAACGGCTTTGGCAGGTAGTCCTCGGCGCCGAGCTCAATGCAGCGCACCACCGTCTCGATCTCGGTCGCGGCGGAGATCATGATGATCGAGACCTTCCGGGCCCATCCCCGCGCCGTGACCGCCTCGAGCACCTCGACCCCGTTCATCCGCGGCATCATCACGTCGAGCATCACGACGTCGTGGCCGTCGCCGGCCTCCAGGGCCGCGCCAATTTGCGCGAGCGCGTCGAGCCCGTCCTCCGCCATGTCGATGCGGTGCGGGCCGATGCGTCGAACTCGACGCGCGAGCATGTCGCGGTTGTCGGGATTGTCGTCGACCACGAGGATACGGGCGCCGGGAGGCTGATGCAACGTTGTCTCCTCACATCTTGCGCTTTCAGGACGGCCAAGATGTTCGCCGGTCGCCCCTCCGCTAGGCCCAAGGACGGGATATCCAACTCGAACTCTAGCGCTACCCCGACTTTGCACGAGAGCTGCCGCTCTGACAGCCCCGAGCCGACAGCGAGACAAAGAATGTCCGGAATTTCTGTGGCCCGACAGGGCCGTGGGCGCCGATCCATTTGGCCACTGGCATCACCACCGGCAGCTCCGCCAGACCAGCGAGCTCCGGAGCTACTGTTTTTCGAAACGGCCGCAGACCCTTCGCCGATCCCAATCCGACCAGCGTCTGAGTGGTATGGAACGGCGTTGCAAGCTTCAGGTAGCCGAGCGGGAGTCTGACAGCGACCGAGAGTGCTGCAATGCCCATGGCGACCACATCCATACTCACCTAAATGGACAGCGCTGGCACGAAATTTGGTGCAGTGAAGTTGATCTATCGTATATCAGACAGTGAGTTCAAATTTCTTGTCGTCAGTCAGTATTTGCAGTCGACTCACGGCGTCATGATGAATGACATCTTAGTCGTCACATTGAGGCCACCCTGGTGGTGGCGGTGACGAGCAGAAAGTCGAACTGACGATTATTGGGAGAATCTTCAACGACAATCCCACTATCAACCCCTCCACGACGGTTGGGACCTGTGATAACTCCCCGGACGAGGCGCCGCAAACGCCCGTTACCGTACGGCGAGCGCGGCGGCTGCCTTGCTCCAACGCCATGTTGCATCGGCAGCAGGGGTATTTTTCGAGACGCAATTCATGTTTCTCTCAGCGATGATGCTCTTGCATCAGATGCGGCAAAGAATTTGACCTCTCTGCAAGACACTCAGTGCATGCTGTCGATAGGCAGCGAGCCACAGCTGCAAGTTGTCGCCAATTTGACCGGACCTGCTATTGTCATTCGATGCCATTGGCAGGCCCGCTTCTTCCTCACTAGCGGACATGTGCATCCGGAGGGTGGAATGTCCGGAGAGGGTCATTTTGAACCCTGGAAGCAAAACTCCTCGTTGATACGCCGCGGTCAATCCGACCGCGGCGCCCAACTCATATCTCCGTCTGCTCAGACAGGATCAGCGCGTCATCGACTTCGATGCCGAGGTAGCGCACCGTGCTCTCCAGCTTGGTGTGGCCAAGCAGCAGTTGGCAGGCACGGATGTTGCCAGTCCGTTTGTAGACAAGTGCGACCTTCGTTCGCCGTAGGCTGTGCGTGCCGTAGGCTGCGGGGTCCAGGCCGATCAAGGCGACCCACTGGTCAACCAGTCGACCGTAGTGTCGCGTCGTGAGGTGCTGACCACGCCGAGAGCGGCTCGGGAACAGCCAGTCGCCCGGCCGTAAGCTGCGCGAAGCCAGCCAATCCGCGAGCGCCTCGCGTGTCGGCTCGGTGATCTCGAAGGGCACCGGTCTTCCGGTCTTCTGCTGGCACACGGTCGCTCGAAGGCGCACCGCATCGCCGAGGTGAACGTCGCTTACGCGCAGGCGAACGAGATCGCACCCACGCAGCTTGCTATCGACGGCAAGTTTGAAGAGGGCGAGGTCTCGCGTGCGTTTGGCGAGCTGCAGGCGGGTTCGCAAGGCCCAGATGTGCTTGGGCTTCAGGGGTGGTTTCGGTCCGACAATACGGCCACGGTTCCAAGGAACACGCGTGGTAGACGGAATGGTTGAGGTTTCCTGCATGACAAGCTCCTGAGTTGAGGAGCAAGTCAGGAGACGTCTGCCGATGCCGTTAAGCCAAACTCTGATGGCGGTATGGTTCTGTGACAGCCGACAAGAGAGCCGTGGAAGCTGATACGGCACCTTAGACCCGATAGTGCACCGATGAAGGCGACTGCACTTTTGCCGCCGTTGACCGACCGCCCAGGCCCCTCCCCTTCCGCTCCGCGGGTACGCCCGCAACTATGTGCAGGTACGTAACCATGCGTCGGCTTACTATAACTATGTCTTCAACGGACATGCAGGCGGCTGCCGACTGAAATATTGACCGTGTCCTCGGCTAGTATGCCGTCTTTTCAGTATGCGCCACTTTCGAATCTTCAACAAAGGCTGCCTGAAAGTTCGCTCGACGCTCGATATTAGCCCTTCAAAGTTAGCGATAACCATGTCCTGCTGAACGAGAGCGAGAGAAGTCGCCGGCGCGCACCTCAGTCGGGAGAGCACCGCGGGACGCTCTCGCCAGATCGTATCAGCGACCGGCGATCAAGCCACCGTCGACGTGCATAATCTCGCCAGTCGAGAAGGCGGCATCTTCGAGGTACAACACGGCGCGGACGATGTCCTCGACCGTGCCCACGCGGTTCATCGGGTGGAAGGCCGCCAGGGCTTCTGAGTGTGCCGGGTCGTGCATCGGCGTCATGATCACACCGGGGGCGACCGCGTTCGCCCGGATGCCCTGCTTCGCGTATTCGATCGCGAGGGCGCGAGTGGCCGAGTTCAGGCCGCCCTTCGTCAGCATCGCGATGATGGCCGGGGCGCGCGAGCTGGCGAATTCGGCGGTCGAGGCCGTGATCTGGATGAGGTGCCCGCCGCCCTGCTTGAGCATCACCGGAACGACCTGCTGCGTCGTGAAGAAAAATCCGTCGAGGTTGGTCCGCAGCTTCAGCCGGTAGTCCTCCTCGGTGTAGTCGGTGAAGGACTTGCCGATGAAGATGCCCGCATTGTTCACGAGCGTGTCGATGCGGCCGAACTTTTCGAGGGCTGCCGCGACGATGCGCTTGCCGGTGTCGGAATCGCCGATGTCACCGGCGACCGCCACCACGTCCGGATCGACCGACGGCTGGATCTTGCGCGAGGTGGCGACCACGCCGTAGCCGCGGGCACGGAAGCCTCGCACGATGCCTTCGCCGAGCCCCTGCGAGGCGCCGGTGACGATCGCGACCTTTCTGATATCCGACATCGCTGAACCGCTTTCTGTCTGTCAGGTGGCCAGCCTGTACGGCGCTGTCGCGAGCGAAAAAATTCGCTATTTTCGATCAATGGCTGATAAAAAACGCACAGAGATCGACTGGCAGGACGTGCGGATCTTCCTGGCCCTCGCGCGGCACGGCAGCTTGTCCGCCGCCGCCCGGACGTTGTCCGTGAACCACGGAACGATCGCGCGGAGGCTCCACTCCCTCGAGGAGAGCGTGGGCGAAAAGCTCGTCGAGCGACGGGCCGACGGCTACGTCTTGACGCCGGCCGGAGCGCAGGCTCTCGAAGCCGCGAGCGTCATGGAGCAGGCCGCCCGGATCCTCGGCCGCGGCCTGATGGGCGGCGCGCCCAGCGGCCTGGTCCGCATCAACGCGCCGCCCGCCTTGTCGAGCGGCTTTCTCACGTCGCGCCTCGCGACGGTGGTATCGCGGCATTCGAAGATCGACATCGAACTGGCGGCCGATCACCGTTCGGTCAGCTTGGAGCGGCACGAGGCGGACGTCGCCATCCGCTTCGGGAAGCCCGAGGACGGCGATGTTCTCGCACGACCGCTCGTGACGGCCGGGTACGGGTTCTATGGAACGGATGACGCCTGCCGGTCGGTCGAGGCGGGAGCGGATCCGGTCTTCATCGGGTTCGACGAAGCGGATGCCTATCTGCCCGAGGCAACCTGGATGGCGCGACACTTCCCGCGCGGGCGGCTCGCCTTTCGCGTGGCCGACCAATTCGCGCAGTCGATGGCCGCGCGATCGGGCGCCGGACTGGCGCTCCTGCCGCATTACATCGGCCGCAGCGACCCGCTCCTGAGGATCTGCGATCTGGGACCGGTACCTGCGAGCAAGGACATCTTTCTGCTGACCCGCAGGCGCGATAGGGACGATCGAACGATACGCGTCGCCTTAGATGAAATCGTTGCAATATTTCAGCAAGAATCAGATATATTCAATTAAATATAGATATTATAATCGCGGTAGGCACAATCCACGGATAAATTCGAATATGTTCTTGGTGCACGCGTATCGATCCGGCTCTCCAGGCGCTGGCGGAGCAGCCGGATCGACCGATGTCGAGGGCGCGGGCTCGCGCCGGATGTGAGCCCGCGAGCGCCGCCTTCCCTTATGGCTGAACCGGCTGCGTCTCCGCGTCGACGGGCGGCTTCACGTCGTAGGAGATGCGTCCGGCAGGCAGAAAGAACAGGGCGATGATCGCGCCGCCCTTGACCTCCGGATAGTGATGGCTGCCCGGCCCCGGCGCCGTCCAGCCGGCGTGGCACCAGCCGCTCGGCCCGGCGAGCACGGCCGTGTCGTCGAGCGGCACCACCATGTTCAGCTCGCCGTAGGGGTGGCCGTGGTAGTCACCGCGGAAGCTCGCCTGCGCATCGCCGGGCTCGTCGTCGTGGTCGTCGATGACCATCCGGCCGCCTTTGGCTGTCCATGTAGACGGCGGTGATGCTGAAGTTCAGCGTCCGCTCGGTCGGGTCGCACAGCCGGCTGCGGCGGTAGCGCCGGCCGCCGACCTCGATGTTGGCCGCCCAGCCCTCCTCGACCCCCTGCTTGATGAGCCGGGACAGGTCCTCGTAGAGGGCGCTGCCGGGTCCGTAGGTCTCGTTGAGCCAGCGTTCCACCTCCGGGCCCGCGGTCATGTTCTTGACCTCGTCGAGGAAGGGGATGCTCCGCTCGATCAGCTGCTCGCGTCCGTCCATCTCACTCTCCCGTGTCACGCGCCGGCGGCGCCTCGAAACCGTGGAAGCTCGCGAACGCCTCGACCGGCGCGCGCTCCATCACCCCGCGGCGCGACGCCGCCGCGGTGTCGCAGAACCCGAGCGCCATACCGCACACGACGATGTCCTGAGGCGCGATGGGCAGGTGGCGGCGCAGCACGCGGTGGTACTTCGCCAGCGTCTCCTGCGGGCAGGTGTCGAGCCCGCGCACCTTGGCGGCCAGCATCACGTTCTGCAGGAACATGCCGAGATCGAGCCAGCTGCCTGTCTCCAGGCGCCGGTCGATCGTCACGATCAGGCCGACCGACGCACCGAAGAACGCATAGTTCTTGGCGGTCTGCGAAGCGCGTCCGGCGGCGTCGTCCTGGGCGATGCCGAGCGCGCCGTAGAACACCCGGCCGAATTCCTGCTTGCGGCCCTGGTACCGGTCGGGAAGGTCCGGCGCGTAGTAGGTGTACTCCGAGGCGTGCTGCGCGGCCTCCCGATCGTGGGCGGCCAGGATGTCGGCGCAGATCCGAGCCTTCGCAGCGCCGGCCAGGGCGTGGACCCGCCAGGGCTGGGTGTTGGCACCACTCGGCGCGTAGCGTGCGGCCTCCAGGATGGCGCGGACGGTCTCGTGGGGGACGGGCCTGTCGATGAAGAAGCGGTTGGCGTAGCGGCCCTTCATCACGCCGTCGAACGCCTGGACGAAATCGGGATCCGTCATGCTCACCCCCGCTTGATCAGCGGGCAGTTGCCGGCCGAGAGCGGCCGGAACGCTTCCTCGCCCGGGATCGTCTCCAGTAGCTTGTAGTAGTCGAAGCGTCCCTTGCTCTCGGACGGCACCTTGACCTGCATTAGGTGAATGTCGCGCACGAGACGCCCGTCCTCGCGGATGCGGCCGTCGCGGGTCATAAAATCGTTGACCGGCATCCGGCGCATCTGCGCCGCAACGGTCGGGCCGTCATCCGTGTTCGCGGCGGCCATCGCCTTGAGGTAGTGCGTGACCGCGCCGTAGGTGCCGGCATGGATCATCGTCGGCACCTTGTTGGTGCGCGCGACGAAGCGCTGCGACCAGGCCCGGGTCTCGTCGTTCAGGTCCCAGTAGAAGGCAGTGCTCAGGATCAACCCTTGCGCCGCTGCTAGGCCGAGGCCGTGGATATCGGCGATGAAGACGAGGAGGCCGGCCAGGGTCTGGCCCGATTGCACGATCCCGAACTCGGCCGCCTGCTTGAGCGCCAGGATGAGGTCGCCGCCCGCATCCGCCAGCCCGACGACCTGCGCCCCCGACCCTTGCGCTTGCAGGAGGTAGGAGGAGAAGTCCGCGCTCCCGATCGGATGGCGCACCGAGCCGAGCACGCGACCGCCCGCCGCCTGGATCACGCGCCGGCTGTCCTCCTCGAGCTGCGTGCCGAGCGCGTAGTCGGCCGTGACGAAGTACCAGGATTTCCCGCCCCGCCGGGTGACCGCACGCGCGGTTCCTTGGGCGAGCGCGTAGGTGTCGTAGGTCCAGTGGATGCCGGTGGGCGAGCAGGCCTCTCCGGTGAGCCGCGAGGTCGCCGCCCCCGAGGCCAGGAAGATCCGGCCGCGCTCGCGGGCGATGTCCTGCACCGCGAGCGCGATGGCGGAGTTGGGCACGTCGACGATGACCTTGACGTCGTCCGCATCGAGCCAGCGGCGCGCGAGGGCTGCGCCGACATCCGTCTTGTTCTGGTGGTCGGCGGAGACCACCTCGATCGGACGCCCGAGGACGCGGCCACCAAAATCCTCGACCGCCATGCGCGCGGCAACGACCGAGCCGCTGCCGCCATTGTCCGCGTAGAGCGACGAGAGGTCGGTGAGGACCCCGATCTTCACCGGTGGTCCGCCCCCTGCGCGGTGGCCGGGGAGAGGGCGAGCCAGAGGCCCGTGAGGGCCAGCGATCCCCCCTTCAGAAGGCGTCGGGCATGGGCGAGTGCAACCGGCATGGCACGTTCCCTTCGAGGATGAGGAACGATGCCCGGCCGGGTGGCTCTTGCGGAAGTGCAAGTTCGCCAATCTCATTATGACTGGCATTCATCGCGCGGAACGAGGGGGCGGTCATGGCAAGGAATGCCGGGACGCGGGCGAGCATCCTGAACCGGCTCGACCTGAACCTTATCCGGCTCTTCGACGCGGTGATGCGCGAGCGTCATGTCGCGCGGGCCGGGCAGTCCCTAGGCTTGAGCCAGTCGGCAGTGAGCCATGGCCTGCGTCGCCTGCGGACGCTGATCGGCGACGACCTCTTCGTACGGACGGCGCAGGGCATGGAGCCGACCCCGCGCGCGCTGGCCATCGCCGTGCAGGTGCGCGACGCACTCACGGCGATCGAAAGGGCGATCGGCCCGCAATGCTTCGACCCGACGAGTTCGACGCGGCAGTTCCGGCTGGCCGCGACCGATCACGTCACGGCCGTCGTCGCCCCTTCCCTGGTCGGGATTGTTGAGACGGAGGCGCCGCTGGCGTCCATCCTGATCCGGCCCGCGACGCGGATCGACCTGACCATGCAGGTCGATCTCGGGCAGATCGACATCGCCGTCGGCTTGTTCTCGCAGATCCCGCATCGCCTCCACGCCCGGACCCTGTTCGAGGACCGCGATGTCCTCGTCACTGCGCCCGATCATCCGGACGCGGGAGGCGCGATTGATATCCGCACGCTGGCCCGCGACCCGCTGGTGGTCGTCACCGTCGGCGGGAGCGAGGACGGCGTGCCGGACGGACACCTCTCGGAGCGCGGCCTGACGCGGCAGACCGAGATGTTCGACCGCGACGCCCTAAATCAGGCGTTCAAGTCGGCGGGCCTGGCGCCTCGCCTCTCTGTCCTCCAGCCGCATTTCCTGGCGGTGCCGAGCCTCATCGCGCAGTCGCGCCGCGTGGCGATCGTCCCGGCCTCGCTGGCGCGAGGCTTCGAGGCAGCCGGCGTGGCACGCGCATCCACGCCACCCTGGACCCCGCGTCCAGTGACTGTGCAGATGGTCTGGCACGAGCGGTGGACCCAGGATCCGGCCCATAGCTGGCTTCGGGAGGTCCTTTTCCGCGCCAGTCGAGGCGTTGCCGACATCGTCGGGGATGACCGGCACTGATCGCCGAAGTCTTCCGGACGGCGATAATGCGAAGCCGAGGTCGCCGGCACGGGCCGACCCGCTCGTGCCTGCAGCCGGTCCGCAGCGCGACAGCACCGATCTCCGGATGCTGTCGTCCGGCCGGCGGATCAGTCGTGGTTCCCGCATCCGCAACCCGGCGCATGCGTGCCGCCGGGCCAGCGGGACGCGCGGATCACGCTGCAGAAGTTCCCTCGGCGGAAGTCCGGCTCCTTGTCGGCGATCACGTCGGCCTTCACGTTGCCGAAGGTGGTGACGGGCTTGTGCTTGATGCCGTCGTAGAAGGCCTGGATGATCTCCTCCTTGAAGCCCGGCGTGCGAGGATAGGCCGAGACGACCGCCTCGCGCTCCGCGTCGGAATACTCGCCGTAGGTCAATCCGAGCACGTCCATCTCGACGCCAGCCGTGACCAGGGCGACCACCGGGTGCATGTAGACCGGGATGCCGGGCGTGGTGTGGAGCGCGATAGCCGTCCAGACCGTGTAGACGTCCGCCTCCGGCACGCCGTGCGACTTCAGAAAGTCACGGGCGGCGTTGGCGCCGTCCACCTCGAAGCGCTCCGTCGCGCTGCTATGATTCGGCATCAGGCCGACGTCGTGGAACATGGCGCCGGCATAGAGCAGCTCGCGGTCGAAGGTCAGGCCGCGATGGAGGCCGGCGAGCACCCCGAACTGGTAGACCCGGCTCGAATGGTTGAAGAGCAGGTTCGTCTCGGTGTCGCGGACGAATTCGGTGATCGCCTTGGCGAGGGCCGTATCGGGAATGGCAGCCTCGGAGGGGATGGTCATGGCGCGTCTCCTTTGCGCTGAGCCTCCCGATGAGCTAACGGGCACCGCCTATGTCATCAATCGCCGTGTCACGACGATTTCTGCCATCGTGCGCGCATCCTCAGCCACGGAAACCCGCATGGCCCCCCGATCCGTCGCCGTCCTCGCCTTTCCGGGTGTCCAGCTCCTCGACGTGGCCGGCCCGCTCGACGTCTTCGCCGAGGCGAACGCCCAGAGCGGCCTGGACGTCTACGACCTCGCCGTCGTCGGGACGGAGCCTGGTCCCATCGTCACGTCGTCCGGGCGCGGCCTGGTCGCGGATCTGGTCGCGCCCGAGGACGATCCGACGCGCTTCGAGACGCTTCTCGTCGCGGGCGCGCCCCGAATCCAGGACCTCGATGTTCGGGCCGACCTCCTGGAGTGGCTCGGCCGGGCCGCGGCGCATTGCCGGCGCTACGGTTCGGTCTGCAGCGGCGCCTTCCTTCTCGGGCAGGCCGGTCTGCTGGGCCGTCGCCGCGTCACGACGCATTGGGCTGTGGCGGAGGCGCTGGCCGAGCGGTACCCCGACGCCATCGTCGAGCCCGACGCGATCTGCCTGTTCGACGGGCCGTTGCGCACCGCGGCCGGCGTCACGGCCGGACTCGACCTCGCCCTGGCGCTCGTGGAGGAGGATCTGGGCGCCGAGATCGCACGCCGGGTCGCGGCCCAGCTCGTCATGTTCTTCAAGCGCGGCGGCGGTCAGATGCAGTTCAGCCGCCGCGGCGTCAGCGCCCCGGCCGGCCGCTCGGTCCTGCAGGAGGTGCAGCGCTGGGTGGCGGCCCATCCCGCAGAGGATCACGGCGTCGATCGTCTGGCCGAGCGAGCCGGGATGAGCCCCCGCCATTTCGCGCGCCTGTTCCGGGTCGAGACAGGGCTCACGCCCGCCGCTTACGTGGAGACCGTCCGGATCGACGCCGTCCGGCATCGTCTCGAAACCGGGGATGCCGCCCTGAAGCAGATCTCGGGCGCCTGCGGCTTCCGCGACGCCGACACGCTGCGGCGCGCGTTCATGCGCCGGGTCGGCACGACGCCGGCCGAGTACCGGCGTCGGCATGCAGGGGGCTGACCTGGATTCCAGTCCCGTGGGGCCCCGGACCGCCGGGTCGATGCAGCAGCAGCCCGGCAGCTGGCGGACCCTCGAACGTGTGCTGTTCGACGCTCCTGGCACATCAGTTCGCCCGCCCTCCCTGCGCGGGGCACAGGGGCGATCTGCCCCCTGGGAGCCGCGTGCTTGGACCTCCTCGACATCGTCGGGCACACGCATGATCATGGCAGTACCGAAGCCTCGGAAGTCTCCGCTGAGTGTCTCGTCGATGAGCGCTGCAGCGGAAGGGATGCCCTGGCTGGCCTCGCGCGCCAGGGACAGCGATGATCTGCCAGGACTTCCACAAGCTTCATGGCCGTTGAGCGGCCAGCCAACATCGAGGCAGCGACCTTTTTCATTGAACGGCATGGCGGCATCTTGTTATCGAGAAATACTCTCCAATCACCGAATTAGACTATGCGCCATGAGCCAACATTGGATCAGTCGGTGTCGGACCGCCGTTCCTGCTCGTTCTCGGGCCGTGGGAGAGTCCGCTTCCGGGCAACGCAATCATTATACCGTCGCGCCCTCGAACAGACGTGTTCGAAAGCGCGAGGCGAGCCGGACGGGCGTCGGCGCCCATGCGAAGGCGCGGGGTATAACGGAATTATCGATGATGGACTGATCAGGCTGTTGCGATCATCGCCATGCCGGAAAATAGATCATATATCGGCTTGATGCGTGCACTCGAATTCGATTTAGGTGCAGCATTTCTATGAGTTTACATCGAGTTTTAACCAATTATCGCAGAATTATTACTTCAATAATTAGGATATATTTGTCATAACAGCTTGCAGATGGTCATTTGCGCTAACAAAATCACATATCTTTTTTTGCGACATCATGACGTGACGTACAAGTACAACAAGGTGCTTGTTCCAATCATAATTTGCAAGTGCATGCCGACCCAAAATAAAAAGCGACAAATCGACGGGAGATGAAAAATTATCAACGTAATCAGAGGCAGAAAAACATCATAAATTCAATCATATTCATAACATATCACTCTACCACTTGGTAAATAGGCGATCGTAGGCGAAACATTTTTCATGATTGATGCAGCGAGGTGAGTTGACACTGAACATCCGATGTTTAACATCTCACGAAAGAGGCAAGGGTGACGGACGTTCACCTGCTTCGGGAGGGCGCTCTTGAACGATGCGCAATTGGAATCTTTCGCTCGTCGAACGAAGCCCCGCCGAATTGACCACGTGGTCGCACTACTCGGTCGTGAGATCGTTCAAGGCATCACACCTATAGGCGCATTGGTTGCACCTGAGCCGGAACTCGAACAGCGCTTCGATGTCAGTCGAGGCGTTATTCGGGAGGCTGTTAAGATTTTAGCCGCAAAGGGCCTGATTGAAGTGCGGCCTCGTCATGGCACGCGCGTCCTCTCGGTCGAGAACTGGAGCCTGCTGGATCGGGATGTGCTCGGATGGTTGGTCGAACGACCATCTGCAGATCTGAACCTGTTGCTCGCCATACAAGAGGTTCGATCGATCATCGAACCTGAAGCCGCAGCACTCGCTGCGGAACGAGGGTCAGAGAGCGACCTTCAGAGAATCGACGCCGCTCTCGCCGCAATGGAAACGTCGCATGATTCCAAGAGCGCGACCGCTGCCGATAAGGCCTTCCACCTCGCGATCCTGCACGCCACACACAATCCTGTGCTTCAGGGGTTCAGCGGTGCCATCAATGCAATTCTCAGCGCAGTGTTCTTCGTGGCGGTAGGTACTTCAGGCTGGTTCGAGGAAAATCTTCCGAACCATGCGACGGCTGCACGCGCCATTCGCGAGAGAGACCCGGATGGTGCACGGATAGCGATGAAACAGGTTCTGGCGTTCACGGGCGACAGGCTCGAGCAGCGGAAGAGAGCACGCTGAAGACCTGGCCGCTCGCGTTGATATCGGATGTTGCTGTAGATCTTTGATTTTTCGACGGTTCTTCGAAGGACGATATCTGCCACGTTGTGGAATATTCCATTTGCCGAGTTGGGCGTGCGGTTGACGGAGGTTGGGTCGGTTGAGCTCTCGGACCGATCAGTTATTCTGTAAGTCGAACATCGAAAAGCCAAAGAAGGCTCGGGATTGCGATCAATCAGATTGATCGCGGGGAGGATGATGTGCTGCTTGCATTTCGCGGTGCGCGCTCGACACGACTTTTCCGACGAATGAACGGGATTGTCGACGGACTTTTATTTGTTGCGCCCCTCATCGGGCTGGTCGTGATCTGGGCGATCGTCGTTCCGTTGTTCGACATAAGCCCACGGACCTTTCCGTCTCTTGGTGCTGTGGCACGAGCAGGGCTCGAATCACTGCGCGACGGATCCCTTCCGGCCCATGTCGGGGCAAGCCTTCTCCGTGTCGCCCTTGGCACATTGCTCGGTGTCGTCACGGCCGTGCCTCTCGGAATCGCGATGGGTGTCAGTCGCGCCACGGCGATGTTCTTGACGCCGCTGTTCCGATTTTTCTCGGTCCTGGCGGGTATCGCGTGGATCCCGATCGCGACGCTGTGGTTCGGGTACGGCTTCGGTGCGATCATCTTCGTTATATTCAATGCCGTATTCTTCGTTGTCGCGTATAACACGCTACTCGGAGTGTCGACGATACCACATTCGATCCGGAACGCTGCATCTTCCCTTGGCGCCGGGCGCTGGGCGCTGCTCTTCCACGTGCTCCTTCCGGGTGCATTGCCGAACATCGTCATGGGTGTGCGGACCGGTCTCGGCTTTGCATGGCGCGGGCTGATAGCGGCCGAGATGATCGCAACAAACGTGGGCCTCGGTTACATGCTGTTTGTTGCACGTGATTTCTACAGAACAGAAGTGATCGTTCTTGGCATGGTCTTGATCGGAACCATCTGGCTCATGATCGACCGGTTGATCCTCGTACCGCTTGAGCGCGCCACGATCGAGCGTTGGGGCATGGTGAGGCAATCATGAACGTAGCACTGCATGTCTGGAGCACCTACGTCAGGCTTACGGAGCGATGGCCTGTCATCGCGACGCTTGTGCCCTTTCTGCCGATCCTAGCGCTCTGGGAAATACTGGCTTGGGCCGGCGTCTTTCCCCCGGCGTTCTTTCCCAGCCCGGGCAACGTCGTCAAATCCTTCGTCACCCTCACCTACAAAGGTATTTTGCCAGACTATCTTCAAGATAGCCTCGTGCGCCTCGCCCTGGGCGCGGCGATCGGGATCGTGTTGGGCATTCCCTTCGGCCTCTTGATCGCGACCAACAAAATAGCGCACCGTGTTTTCTGGCCGATCCTTCTGTTTTTTCAAGCGATCGGCGACATCGCTTGGCTGCCGATTCTGTTAATCTGGTTCGGGTTCGGTCTCGGCACGATGACGTTCGTCATCGTCTATACGGTGCTATTCCCGATCGTCCTCAACACCGTGCTGGGCGTGGAGACCATCCCGCGCGATCTTCCGCGCGCGGCACGCAGCCTCGGTTCGTCCTCACTGAGCGTGTTGTGCCACGTGATCCTGCCAGGGGCTCTGCCAAACATCCTGACCGGTCTGCGCAATGGGCTCGGCTACGGCTGGCGGGCGCTTATCGCCGTGGAGATCATCGTCGGCACGAGCGGCATCGGCTTCCTGATGTTCGATGCCAGACGCGCCGGCTCGACGACCGAAATCATCCTCGGGATGATCATACTTGGAACATTATGGTACATTGTCGATGCGTGGATACTTGCTCCTCTGGAGAAGGCGACTGGTGAACGCTGGGGGATTGTGGCATCATGACTCTGTCGATCCAAAACCTGGAGAAGACTTACTTCAACCCGTATGCCGACGCGCATGTCACGGTGATCCGCGACCTGTCCTTGACGGTCGAACGGGGCGAATTCGTTTCCGTGGTCGGTCCGTCCGGGTGCGGCAAGACCACGATGCTGAACATGATCGCCGGATTCATCCCGCGATCGGGCGGAGACATCCTGCTCAACGGCAAGTCCGTCAGCGGCCCGGGTGCTGATCGCGGCGTGGTCTTCCAGTCCTTCGCCCTGTTCCCGTGGAAGACCGTCCTCGACAATGTCGGGTTCGGGCTCAGGATGAAGGGCGTGCCGAAATCCGAGCGGGACCGGATCGCTCGCGAATACCTGACCCTCGTCGGGTTGGCCGAGGCCGCCAACCGCTACCCCAACGAACTCTCCGGCGGCATGCAGCAACGGGTCGGCGTCATCCGCGCGCTGGCCAACGAGCCCGACGTGCTGCTCATGGACGAGCCCTTCGCCAGCGTCGATGCGCAGACGCGCATGACCCTGCAGGAGGAATTGACCCGTATCTGGCAGGAACGGCGGCCGACCGTCATCTTCATCACGCACGACGTGCCCGAGGCCGTGTTCCTGGCGACGCGCGTCGTCGTGCTCTCGAAGGGGCGCGTGCTGGACGACATCGCGGTCGACCTTCCGCAGCCCCGCGTGTGGGACCGTCTCGTTCACGACGATCGCTTCAAGACCATCTCGGCGCGGGTCCTCCAGCAGGTCCGCCTCGCGTGACCCGGGCGCGGGCATTCCTGCGGTCCTCGCGGACCCGCACCGTGCTGGGCGTCATGGCGTGCTGGCTCGGCTTCCAGCTTTGGCTGACCGTTGCGGCCCCCGGCAAGATCTCGCCCGACCTCTCCCGGGCGAGTGGACGCGTGAACGTCCAGATCGATCTGCCCTTCACGCCCGAGAGGTTCCACGTGCTCGCGGTGCAGAGATACGGGCGCATCGCCGGTGCCGATGAGCACTCGATAGAACTGCGCGGGGTGAGAACGAGCGATCTGACGTCGCTCGCCCGCCCGTTCTGGGTCAGGAAGGTCGAACCGCTGAGGGAGGATCAATAATGATAAGACGACTTGTTACCGCCGCGGCTCTAGCGCTGTCGGTCGTTTGCGCCCGCGCCGACGAGCCGGTCAAGATGAACGTCGGCATGGTGAGCGCGATCGACATGCTGGCGATACCCGTCGCGCTCGAGCGGGGATTCTTCGAGAAGCACGGGCTCGACGTCACGATAGCGAGACCCTACCCAACGGGCGTCGACGCGCTCAACGCGCTTCAAGCGGGCGAGACGGACATCGTCCAGGTCGGCGTTCCCATGATCGGCGCGGTTCTCCGGGGCATGGACCTCGTCGCGCTCGGCAATTTCAGCGGCAGCACGACCAAGGCCGGGTCGGATGCCACGATGGCGCTCGTCGCGCGCGAAGGCTCGGGCATCGTCGCGGGCGACCTCAAAACCCTCAAAGGCAAGAAGATCGCGACCTCCTTCGGCACGATCAACCACCTCTACATCCTCGGTCTGCTCCAGAAGGCGGGCCTCACACCCACCGACGTCGCGCTCGTGAACACGCCGCCTCCGGACATGACGGTGGCGCTTCTGGCGAAGGGGGTCGATGCGTTCGCCGGCTGGGACCCGTGGCCGATAATCGCGCAGAAGGACGTTCCCGGCGCCTTCCAGGTGATCCGCGGCGGCGACGTGATCTCCTATATCGGCTTTGCCGTCGCCCTGCGCTCCTGGGTCGATGCCCATCTGGGGCTGGCGGAGAAGTTCCTGGCCGCGACCTCCGAAGCCGATCAGTGGATGCGCAAGAACCCGAAGCAGGCCGCCGGGATCGGCACGCGCTGGATCCCCGGGCTGAAGCGTGACGTCGCGGAGGCGGCGATGCAGTTCAACGTGCAGCAGCTCGACCGGCGGCTGTCGCGCAACAACTACCGGGCGCTCTGGACCGCCGAGGACACCCTGGCGAAGCTCGGCACCATCAAGTCGACCTTCGACGTCAACAAGCACGTCGATCCGCGGCCGATCCTGGCCGTCATGAAGGCGCACCCGGAGCTCTTCTCGGACCTCCCGCCGATCCCGGACGACTTGGCGATCAAGCCGGGTTTCGTCTTCCAACCGTGACCCTTCCCGCGGGCGGGCTTCCGCGGTCCGCCACGCGCCAACGAGGAGAGAACCACGTCATGGCCAAAGGCTACTGGATCGCGCACGGCGATCTCATCAATCCGGATGGGTACGGTGAGTACACGAAGCAGAACGGCCCTGTCTTCGCGAAGTTCGGCGCCCGGTTCGTCGTCCGCGCGGGCAGGCAGATCCAGGCCGAAGGCAGCACCCGCTCGCGGACTGTCGTTCTGGAATTCGATGATTACGAGACGGCGGTCGCCTGTTACAACTCTCCCGAGTACCAGCGCCTCGTCGCCATCCGGGCCCCCCACGCCCATAACGACCTCATCATCGTCGAAGGCTACGACGGCGCGCAGCCGGCCTGAAGTATGTTTCCAAGATCGACCACTGTTTCACAGTGGTCGCTCCGGCGCTGCCGCGAGACAGACCAGCGTGAGAGTACAATGAACGTCATCAACTACATTACACAGATCAATTTCGGGTTCGGGGCACTCGCGGCGCTCGCAGCAGAATGCGAGCGGGTCGGGGTCGCGCGGCCCCTGCTGATCACGGATCGCGGCGTGCGGGCCGCAGGCCTGGTCGACACGGTTCTCAGCCAACTCCCCGGCCGGGCGGGCGTGCCGGTCTACGACGGCACGCCCGGCAACCCGGACGAGGCTTCGGTTCGCGACGCGCTCGAGCTGTATCGGGAGCACGGATGCGATGGTGTCGTCGCGCTCGGCGGCGGATCTCCCATCGACCTTGCCAAGGCGGTCGCGGTGCTTGCCGCACATGGAGGAGCGCTCAAGGATTACGCCGCGATCGAGGGAGGAGCGGCCCGCATCACCGCCAGAACGCCGCCGGTGGTCGCGATCCCGACCACCGCGGGCACGGGCAGCGAGGTCGGCCGTGGCTCCCTGATCATCCTGGACGATGGGCGGAAAGTCGGCATCCTGTCGCCCCACGTCGTGCCGAAATCGGCGATTTGCGATCCCGAATTGACGCTTGGGCTGCCGCCGATCCTCACCGCTGCCACCGGCATGGACGCCATCGCCCACTGCATCGAGACTTTCCTGTCGCCGTCCTTCAACCCCCCGGCGGAAGGGATCGCGCTCGACGGTCTCCAGCGTGCCTGGGCGCATATCGAGCGCGCGACGGCGAACCCCGGCGACCGCGACGCGCGGCTCAACATGATGAGCGCGTCCACTCAGGGCGCCCTCGCCTTCCAGAAGGGCCTTGGCTCCGTGCACAGCCTCAGCCACGCGCTGGGCGGCCTCAATCCCAGGCTCCATCACGGAACCCTGAACGCGATCCTCCTGCCGGCAGTGCTCGCATTCAATGCCTCGGCCGAGACGGTGGTGGCGAACCGCAAGATGGACCGGCTGGCCGGCGCCATGGCGCTCGCTGCAGGCAGCGAGGTCGGCCCGGCGATCGGGAGCATGACGCGACGGCTCGGGCTGCCGACGACGCTGTCGGAGATGGGCGTCGGCGCCGACCTCATTCCGGCTATCGTAAAGGGCGCACTCGCCGATCACAGCCACAAGACGAATCCGCGCGACGCTTCGGCCGCGGACTACGAAAGCATGCTGCGTCAAGTCATGTGATTTCAAACAAATACAAAAATCTCGGGCGGAGACTGGATATGCCATCGAATTCTGTTGCAGCGAGCGGCGGAGCTACCGCTCCTACGCTCGACTCTGTCTTGAGGAAAGCGAGCTGGCGCATCGTGCCGCTCTTCGTCGCATGCTTCGGGATGGCCTATCTCGACCGCGTCAACATCAGCTTCGCCAAGCTGCAGATGCAGAGCGAGCTGGGATTGTCCGATGCCGCCTACGGCCTCGGTGCGAGCATCTTCTTCATCAGCTATCTCGTCTTCGAGATCCCGAGCAACATGATCTTGGCGAGGGTCGGGTCTCGGCTCTGGATCGCCCGGATCATGATCAGCTGGGGCATCGCCTCCGCGTTGATGATGTTCGTGAAGACAGAAGCGTGGTTCTACGTTCTCCGGTTCCTGCTCGGGATGTTCGAGGCCGGATTCGTGCCGGGAGCGGTCTACTATTTCACGCAATGGTTCCCGGCGAAGCAGCGCGGGCGGATCAACTCGTTCTTTTTCACGTCGATCGCACTATGCGGAATTCTCGGAGGACCGATCTCAGGCGCCATCATGAAGTACATGGACGCCGTCGGAGGCATGCACGGATGGCAGTGGCTTTTCCTGCTCGAGGGTATCCCGTCGGTCGTGCTCGGCTTCGTCGTCATGGCGTGGCTCGATGACCGGGTCGAGGATGCGCGGTGGCTCAACGACGACGAGAAGCGTATTCTGACAGCCAGCCTCGAAGCGGAGCCGCGGTCCGGCAGCACGCACTCGTTCAGCGTCGCACTTCGGCAGCCAAGCACTTACGTGTTCTCGGTCATCTATCTTGGGCTCGCCATGGGGATTTACGGGATCCTTTTCTGGATGCCGCAGCTCGTGAAGACAGCGGGCACCAACGATACCTTCATCATCGGCCTCATCACAATGCTGCCCTACCTAGTGGCCCTCGTGGGTGTGACGCTGATCGCCCGCTCCTCGGACAGGACAGGCGAGCGGAAGTGGCACTTGGCTGGATGCGCCCTTGCAGGGGTTGTGGGCTACGTGATGTGCGGCATCTTCGGCAACAGCACCGTCATGCTAGTGGTCGGCCTCAGCATCGCAGCCACCGGTATCATCGCGTCGTTCGGGCTGTTCTGGATCCTGCCTGCGCGAGTGATGACGGGGGTTGCAGCTGCGGGTGGATTGGCCCTGATCAACTCGGTCGGCCAGCTCGGTGGCGTGATCGGACCCTACATGGTGGGAGTAGTAAGAGACACGACGGGCAGTGCTGACGCAGCTCTCTACGCTATCGCTGGCGTGTGCGCGCTGTCAGCGGGCCTTATTGTTTGGTGCCTGCCGAAGCGCGTTTACGAGCGTGCATCATCCGATGAGGCAGTTACTTCGAGCCTTGCAGTTGATGGAGTGCTTGTTCCGCCACTTGTAGCTGGCGAGCGTAATTAGCATTTGAAGGTCTCATCAGATTCGCCCTTTCTAAAAAAGGCATTGGCCTCTTCGATGCTACGAAATTTTCTCCGAGAAATATTAGGCTTTACTGCCAGGTCTGTCGCGACGGTGAATCGTCACTTCGAACCCCGCTGTGTAGCCGGTCAGCACAGCGGGATCGGCGTTCTGCGTGTCGAGTCCGTTACCCGTTTCCTTTACGCCAATATGTGCCGCGACGGGGTGCGCAGGCCCCGCTGCCATTCAGCCCCTGTCTGCGTACCACTTCCGTAGGGCGGCAAGGCCGTCCTCGTAGGTGCGTTGGAACGCCTTCTACGCGGTTCAGCACGTGAGCGGGCGATCAGCTGATCCGGTCAATGTCATCGATGCCAGCTGCTGATCGGTACCTACGACGAAGTCGAAGAGGCGGAACGTCCGCTTCGGGGCAAGTGGCCAGGGTCCAAGATGCCCCCATGCGGACCTTCGATGGTGGCGGTTCGAGGGTCCGCTTGTTTCACATCCTGGGCACCACAGCGACATCCATCGGCAGAGTAGCTCCTCGAGAGCTAAAGCTGTCGTGCTGGGCTCAGGATGCCCCAGGACCAGCGGGGCAGCGAGGGAGCATGTCGAAGCAGGACGCCCCTCGAACGCGCTGTATGACGCTCCTGGCGCATCAGCGCTGACCGCCCCTCTGCGAGGGGCATAGGGGCGATCTGCCCCCTGGAAGCCGCGTGCTTGGGCCTCCGCAACTTATTCAGGCACACGCCTGATCATGGCAGCAGCGAAGCCTCAGACGTCTCCGCTGCTTGTATCGTCGATCAGCGCACCCACTGAAGGATGTTTTGGCTAAATTTGCTTGTCAGAAACGTCGATGGAGTAGCGAGACTTCCAAGATTTTCATGGTCGGTGAACAGCCATCCAACATCAAGGCAGTGGCCCATTTCCGTTAGACGGAAGAGCTATATTTTGTTATTGTATAACACTCTCCAAATTGCGTGTCGGCTCTGCGCCACATCCAGACTTTCGGCCAGACCGACGTGAATGACCGTATGCGTTCGAAGAGCGGCGGTCATGCGCTTTTGGATTGATCGCGCGGCAGCTGCTTTGCAATCGCTGTGACGATGCGGAAAGCGGCTTCGCTCAGACCCTGCGCTGGCTGGTGATACGAGATCAGGAAGTGATCTTCCGGATCTCGTATGTGAGGAATGCTCGATCCGGCGATCCCCTAGATCCCGGTGCATGAACGCAGCGATCGATGTTCCCGTCTCCTCGCAACGGCCTCGGAGAGGCGCTACCGCTCGCGACCACGGTCGTGCTCGGCGCCAAGCAAGCGGGACGGTTGGGTCTCCGGCTCAGGCGTCTGCCCGGAGCCCCGTAGCCGAGCGGCGTCGCCAGAGCGCCATGCTGGCGAATACACCGTCCCGACGTATTAAGGCGTGGAGCAGCGCCGCCCCGAGATGGGCGAGGATGAGGCCGAACAGCGCGTAGGCCAGCACGCCGTGGAGCGCGCGCAGCCAAGCGTAAGCGAGCGGGCTGTGGGGAACGATCGGTGGCAGCACGAACGGCCCGGCGAGGACCACCGGATCGCGTGCCGCCGCCAGCATCGCCCAGCCGACAAGGGGCATGGCTAGCATGAGCCCGTAGAGGGCGACGTGCGAGGCATGGGCCCGCCCGCCGCTGCCAGCAGGGCAGGTCCGCCGGCAGGGGCGGCGGCGGGTGGCGCCAGCGGTTCGTCAGCCGCACGACGGCGAGGAGCAGGATGAGGAAACCGAGCGGGCGGTGCACCGTGACCAGCACGTGGTAGTCGGCCAGCGAGGCCACCATCGCCACGCCAATCAGCAGCATCACCAGGATCAGCGCCGCCATGCTCCAGTGGAGCACGCGCGCGGGCAGATTGAAGCGCGGCAGGTCGCTCACAGGTCGGCTCCTCGGGCGGGTGTCGCCGCAACGGCGCTCGGGCTCTTCTCCTCGCCGGCCCGGCGGGTGAAGGAGCGGACATAGGCAGCCGAGCGGGCGCTCAGCAGCGGGTCGTCGGAGGGCGCGATCCCGTCCGGCAGGACGAGCGGGTCGAAGTTGACGTAACGGCAATTGCCCGCCGCCTCGGGCGCGGCGCCCGTGAGGGTGAGCGTGCCGAGTTCGACGCTCTTGCGATTCGAAGGCCAGGGCAGGGTCGCGTCCGCGACCGGATCATCCGTCAGGCCGAGCGTCGCAACAAGGTGCAAGCGCAGGGGCCCCTGCCGGAGCTGCGTGGCGAGGTCGTCGAACAGGAAGTTCCTGTCCGTCCGCGCGGCCTGGGCGGTGGTCTCCGGCGCCGCCTCCTTATCCGGTACGACGGCCCAGCGTACCGGCGTCGCACGACCGTCGGCGGCCACGAACCGGAAGGCGTTCAGGCCCCAGTGGTGCTGTCGGCAAAGCCCGAGGTGATCGTGCATGCCTTGATCAGGGCGGCGGCCTTCGCGCTCTCCGGATGCGCGGTGAAGAAGGCCTTCAGGCGCTCCGGGTCAGGCTTGCCAGTCGCCGGATCGGGCTTGGCGGCGAGCAACTGGTCGTAGAAGGCCTCGGGTGTGCGCACCGGGAAGACCGGGATGTTGTTCATGCCCGTGCGCCACTCCTCACCGTCCGGCAGCCGGAAGCGCAGGGCGAGGCTGCGCACCGTGGCCTCGGCGTCGGCCGCGTAGGGCTGCCCGCCCACCAGCGCGATTCGTCCCTCGACGGGCGTCACCCGCCCGGCCGCGAACAGGCCCGCCTTCGAGAGCCTGGTGCCGGCGCCGCTGGCGGCGAAGCTGCCTGACA
Organism: Methylobacterium aquaticum; assembly: GCF_001043915.1. Classification (GTDB taxonomy): domain Bacteria; phylum Pseudomonadota; class Alphaproteobacteria; order Rhizobiales; family Beijerinckiaceae; genus Methylobacterium; species Methylobacterium aquaticum. The sequence continues at coordinate 62,331 of NZ_LABX01000071.1, forward strand.
CGCACAGGCCTTTGGTGTGGTTGCGCCGGAAGCCGGGATGCGGCCCGTTCACCTGCTCGAAGCGGTCGACGAGGCGGGCGGGCGTCAGCACCCCCGGCGACAGCCAGCCGCCGGCATAGGCGAAGGTGCCCGCACTCGCGGCGAGCACCGCCCCGACGGCGGAAAGCCGCAGGCAGAGGGCGCGGGTGGTCGTGCCCGCAGGTGCCCCGGTCAGGTCGTGCAACAGGGTCATGGCGGCCTCAGGTGTTCGTCGCGGTCGTGCGGCGGATCTCATTGGCAAGGGGGTGCAGGCCGGCCAGGTCGGCCGGGCCCACGAGGCTGTAGCCGAGCCCGTCCTCGGCCCAGGCGTAGCCGGTGGCCAAACCGGATTGGTGCTCGCACATGGGCGCGTCGCCGGGTTCGGCCATGGAGCGCATCAGCATGACGAGGCGGGTGCCGCGGGAATCGTCGTACATCAGCAGGCCGGCGGGACCGTGGGGCGTCGCGACGAGACGCCCGCCCATCAGGCGATAGCCGGCCGCGCTCAGATCCGGCACCTCGACCGGGCGCGCGAGCCGGGCGGAGAACCAGCGGGCGATCTCGTCGCGGTCGCCGGCGGCGAGTTCAACCGGCCGGAACGGTCCGGCGCATAGACGGCGAAGCTGGCGCCCGCCTCCTGCGCAAGAGCATCAACCCCGGCCGGGACCGGCGCGAGCGCGCCGTGGAGAGCCCAGCCACCGAGACCGCCCAGGGTCAGGAGCATTGCCGCGGCCGTGGCCTGCCAGGCCGGCCTCCGCGGGCGTCGCCGCGCCTTGAGGATGTGCGCGAGATTGAGCCGGGCCGGGACCGGCTCGGCCAGCACGGGTGCGAACGCGGAACGCAGGTCCCGGCCGAGGATCCGCAGGCGCTCGACGCGGGCCCGCGCGTCGGGGTTGCATGCGAGATACGCCTCGACCTCGGCACCGCGGGCAGGGTCGAGCCGGTCGTCGACGAGGGCATGGAGGTCGTCCTCATTGATCGGGCGCGCGGTCACTTCACCCTCCTGAGCAGCGGGCGCTTGGCGGGAACGGTAACGCCCTCGCCGTCCATGAGTCGGATCATCCGGTCGCGGGCGCGCGACAGGCGCGACATCACGGTGCCGGTCGGGATGGCGAGCACCTGCGCGGCCTCGGCGTAGGACAGCCCTTCCACAGTGACGAGCAGCAGCACGTTGCGCTGCTCGTCGGGCAAGGCGTCGAGCGCCGCCATCAGGTCGCGGTGACGCAAGGCCCCGTCCTGGCTCGGAGCAACCGCCAGGCTCGCTTCCGGCGCGTCCTCGACGGACATGTGTGCACCGCGCCGAGCGCGCCGGCGCATCTGGCTGACCGCGAGGTTGTGCAGGATTGCGGTGAGCCAGGTGCGGGTATCGCCGTCGGATCGACGCTGGTGCCACCGGCTCACCGCCCGCTCCAGGCAGTCCTGGACGAGGTCGTCGGCGTCGGCGGGGTCGCGCAGGAGCGCTCGGGCGTAGCGGCGCAGGGCCGGGATCAGAGGCTCGACGAGCCGTACCATGTCGCTCACGGCCAGCCTCCCGACATCCGCGCATCTCCTATCCGCGCATCTCCTCTCGTCACGGGGCGCCCTGCGCGAGGGCGGGGCAGTCCGACTCGGACAAAGACGCCGCCTCGTTCGGGTTATTCCATCGGACCACGGATTTTTTTCGCGGCCTGGCCAAGGCCGTATCGACGGAAGCGGACCAGCGACGGCCGCTCGTGCAAGTGTGAGCGACCGGCGATGTCGACCCGCTCTCTCGCGAAGGCCGTCGGCTACCCGGGGTTGCCCCGGCGAGGCGTCGTCTCGACGATCAGCAACCCGCGGCCCTTGCCGGATGCGCCGTCGATCGTCGTGACGGCGCGCCATAACCGCTCGCTGCCGACCAGGAACGGCCGGTAGTGGTCGTTCACGTCGCCGACGAAGACGAGGTCCTCGTCGGCGAGATGGCCGAGGATCGGCGAGAAGTGCCCGGCTCCCCGGCCGAACAACGGCCCGCGATGGAAATTGACGATCATGCGACGGTCGGGATCGTTGCTGCGCTTCATGGCCTCGCGGAAGGCGGGCAGCGAGAGATCGCGCACGACGTGGACCGGGCGATCGAGCCGCGTGCGGACCACGTCCGCCAGTTCGTCCAGCGTCAGGCCGTTCACGAGCACGCCGAACCAGGGCCGGAACGCCGTGCCGCGAAGCATGTCGGCCTGCGCAGCCTCAAGACCGAGGGAGTGCAGCAGGTTCGCCACGCTCGCGGGACCGCAGAAGCTTGGGTTGCTCTGGTATTCGTACGAGAACCGCCGGTAACTCGCCGCCACAGGGGAGGCCCAGGCCTGGGCGAGACGCGCAGGATCATGAAACTCGGGGCGGGCCTCGATCGACGTGACGGACCCGCCGGCGTTCCATGCCCGCAGGACCGGAGAGCCGGAGGCCGCGACGGCGAGCCCGGTCAGGAGCGCGACCGCGCCGAGGACGGCGAAGGGCCTGCGACCGCGTCGAACCGGTTCGTCCACCATGCGCCCATCACTCCGCTTCGTTCGGGACCGCGCTCGTCCGCCCGGTCTCCAGCCGGAGGGCGTACAGGCGCCGAACGGTTCGGGCGCCCCGCACTGGCTGAACCGCCGCGACCCGCGCCTCCCCGCACGCAGCGGCCCGCAGCACCGCCTCCGATACGAGGCAGTCGCAGGCCAGCGTGCGGGTCATCTGCTCAAGGCGGCGGGCCACGTTGACGGTGTCGCCCACCGCGGTGAACTCGACGCGCCGCGCCCCGATGGCGCCGACGAAGACCGGACCGCGGTGCAGCCCGATCCCGATCCGGACCGGCGGCAGGCCGGCCCGCTCGCGCTCGCGGCTCCAGTCCTGCATCGCTGCCGCGAGGGCGCGCGCAGCCGCGACGGCCCGGTCGGCATCCCCGGATGCAGATTCCGCCACCCCGAACACCGCCATCGCCTCGTCGCCAACGAACTTGTCGACGAGGCCGCCCGCCGCCTCGACGGCCCGCGCGGCGCGGAGCCGGAACTCGGCGAGGAACACGGCGACGTCGGCGGGGGCCAGGCCCTCGCAGAGGCGGGTGAAGCCGCGGATATCGGCGAAAAGCACGGTCGCCTCCTGCTCCCACCCTGCATGTGGGGCGACGGGATCGGATTCGGCAATCAGCCGGGCGATCTCCGGCGCGGTCAGGCGCGCGAGGTTGCTCCGCTGCCGGATCGCTTCCGCCCCGGCGCGGCGCAGGTGCCGGACCCGCAGCGAGAGCCAGGCCAGGGCGAGCCCGGCGAGGCCGAGGGTGACGGGCTCGGGCGCGGTCGCGGCCGCGAGGCCGAGGAGCAACGGCATCGGCGCCGCGGCGAGGAGCGCGCCGCGCCCCGCCGCCCACGCGGCAAGGGATCGGGCAACGGAGCTATGGTCGGCTCGAATCGCTCGCGCCCGCCGAAGCCTGGGACGGGCGCCCGCCATTTCGGCGCAGGCCTCCGGAAGCGACAGCGCCGACATCAGCAGCCCGTGCAGACGCGGGCGATGATGCGCTGCGCCCTGACGTGCTCGCGCTCGATGGCGGCAGACCGGGCATCCCGAACCGCCGAGGACGGCAGGGCGATCAGGATCGCGGCGCGGCTTGGACCGCCAGGCTGCACGACGCGCGGGTCCGGCTGCGACCGCGCCGCGGTCGAAACCGCTAGGGACAGGAGAAGGGTTCCGGTCGCGGCGACCGCCGCAATCCTCGTCCGGGCAGGGATCATGATATTGTGCTCCCGATGATGGAGCCCCAAAATTGGGCATTCAATCTTTCGCCTGTATGTCAATAATCAGAAAATATACTACATTCGAAATCGAGCATGTGCGTCTGGAACAGAGCATAATTATCATTTTTATGCTTGAAGCGAACGCCAACGGCACCCGGCCCATCGGCCCGGATGCCGTCAACGGGGCGGGCGCCGGCTCCACGGCGTTCCCCGGCCGCCCCCCGCGCCGCCGAGGCGCTGACCAGTCAGGCGGCGCTGCGCGCGCGACCGCTGCCGCCGTATCGGGCGAGGACCTGCAGGATCTCGGCTTTCGCATCGTACCCCGCCAGTTCGACGGCGAGGCGCCGCGCCTCCCGGCGATGGCCGGGCTCGTCGAGCACGGTCCGCACCGCATGCCGGATCGACTCCGGCGTCGGGGTGTTCGTAGCGAGGTCGATCCCTACCCCCGACCAAGCGATGCGGGCATTCACCTCGGCCTTGTCCTCGGTGAGACCGGCGCCGACAAGCGGGATCCCGACGCTCAGGGCCTGGTTGACGCTGCCGTAGCCGCCATTGGTCACCATGGCGTCGACCCGGGGAAGCAGCCACTCGAAGGGCAGGTAGGGCGCGAGCCGCGCATTGGCCGGGACCGCACCTGAAACCGCGTCACGGATCGCATCGAGGCCCCGCCCGCCCGCCGTCACGACGGTCAGGATGTCGGGCTCATCGGCGAGGCCTGCGAGGGTCGGGCCGACGAGCAGTCCGAAATCGTGGTTCGCGACCGTGCCTTGCGTGACGAGCACAACCTTGCGGGTGCCGTAGAGGTCGCCCGCCCAGGGCGGGAGCGGCGCCTGGCCCGGGACGATCGGCAAGGCCCCGACGAACCGGACGTTCGGCGGATACGCGAAAGGGTACTCGAATCCGGGGGCGGTGAGCTGCAGGTAGGTGTCGGCGAGCCGCACCACCGCGTCGAAGAGCGGCCAGGGCGGAGACCTTAACCCGAACTCGGCCAGCACGGCGGCGAGCCTGAGCCCGACCGGCCGGTCGACCGCCGCCTCGTAAGCCCCGGCCATCCGCGCGTAGGCTGCCTCCTGCTCCGACGATGCCGCCGGCGGCAGGCCGAGAAAGCCTGGGGCCCCGTCGGGACGGGTGCAGTGGAGGATCGAGGTGCCGCACAGGACGATGGCGGGCCGCTCCGCCCGCGGCCCGAGCAGCGACGGTAGGGCGCCGAAGAACATGTCGTCGCCGATCACCACGGAGGCGGGAAAGGCCCGCAGCGCGTCTCGCAGGCCGAGGTGCTGGTCGGGAATCCGGTCGACGAAGATCCGCTCCATGGCGACGCGCAGCCAGTCCGGGCCCGGCCGGATCCTGGCCAGTTCGGGCACGACGACCTGGAGGTCGCGGCCGTCGAAATCCGCATCACCCGGGAGGGCCGCGAAGCGGGCGCCGGTCGCTACGGCTCGGTCGCGGAAGGCCGACCCGGACAGGACCATGACCTCGTGGCCGTCCTCGGCCAGCATGCGGGCAATGGCGAGCAGGGGATTGAGATGGCCCGTGGCGGGCGTGGAGCAGATGAGGACCTTCATCGCACGTCCTAGTCGATTGGGGGATGACGGGGGCCGCGCGAGCCGCAGCTGCGACCGGGAACCAGGCCTGGGGGTGGCCCGTGACGGCTCGGCCGCGAATTGCGGCCGCAGCGGGCGGCGGGTGGAGCTAGGCGGCGACCCGCAGCGCATCGATGCGGCGGATGCCGCTGTGGCCCCGGAGCACCGGCATCGCACTCGCCAGGCGCAGGCGCGGGGCGAGACGCATCAGGGCGCCCAGGCCCTCCTCCAGCTCGACCCGCGCCAGGGCCTCGCCGATGCACCGGTGCGCGCCACCGCCGAAGACTGGATGCAGGCGCGGCAGGTCGGTGCGCCGGATGTCGAATGTGTCGGGCCGGACGTAGACGGCTTCATCGCGCGAGGCCGACATCGTCGAAAGCAGGACCAGGCTTCCCGCCGGAACGACATGCCCGTCGAGGCGAATGTCCTCTCGGGCGGCCCGCGCGGCGGAACCGACGCTTGGCTCGTAGCGGAGGGATTCTGCAACCGCGGCCGGGATCAGATCGGGGTCGCGGGCGACCGCCGCCCATTGCTCCGGGTGGCGCAGCAGGAGCGCCGCCTGCATCGCCCCGGCGACCCGGGTCGTATCGGTGCCGCCGACGATCATCTGCACGATCTGGACGACCACCTCCTGCGGCGTGAGCTCGCCCGCCGCGTCGGCCTCCGCGAGGAAGCGTGACAGGACGTCGTCCCGCGGCGCGGAGCGCCGGGCCGCGAGCAGCGCTTCCACGTAGTTCTGAAGCGCCACCGCTGCCGTCTCGAGATCCGGGATCTCCTCCGGTCCGAAGGTGAAGCTCAGCACCCGGGAGACCTCGTAGGCGAGCTGCGTGAAGCGCGGGACGTCCTCGCGCGGCAGGCCGAGGATGTCGGCGATGGTCCGGGCTGGGATCAGGGAGGTGTAGCGCGCGACGAGGTCGATCTCCCCCTCCGGCATCCACTCCCGGACGAGGCTCTCGGCGGCGGCGCGGATCCGCGGCCTCAATCCCTCAATCATCCGCGCCGCGAAGGTGCGGGTGAAGGGCGAACGGCGCCGGCGGTGGGCCGTCCCGTTGGCGGTGAGCATGCCGTGCGCGAACAGGTCGAACAAGGCGCCCTCGCGGATTCCGCGCGCCTCCGGGTACAGCGTCTCCGTCGCCTGCAGGCGGGGATCGCGCATCAGCCGGTCGACATCGGCAGCGCGCAGGACGAGGGCTCCCGCGACCTCGTGGCCGACGAAGGGCAGCCGCGGCCGCCAGGCGCGGAACACTCCGTGCGGATCGGCCTCCAGCTCCGCCACCGTCAGCGTCGGAACGTCCGCCGCGGGCCGGATCGGGCCGGCGTGCAGAATCGGGTCTTCGGGTCCATCCATCGGTCGGTCCTCGCTGCCGGGTTCGAGCGAGAATGTTTTGATATCCCAAGCTACCGGATGATGTCGGATGCCAGATCGATGATGACGATTGCAACAATCGACGCCCCGGACCGCTCGACAGCGAGAATGGATCGACCAGGAGGGTCCACTTGCCCTGAACTGTGCGCCGGAACACGTCCCGTACGGCGCTTCTCATGCGTCATTTCATCCGACATCAAGCGGTAACCCGGCTCTTCGAGACATCGCTCCGCTTGATGGAAGGAGACGACCTCATGGTTGCAGGGCGTGGATAGAGTGATGACACCTTCGAGACGCTGCTCAGGCACGCGATCACGGAATCCGTGCTCGGCTGCATGCCTCACGGGATTTCGGACGCTCGTGGCTTCCTCGCGCGCCTGAGGCATTACGAGCGGCAGGCACGGCAGGCACGGCAGGAGCGGCTGAGTTCCCCGACTCGCCAGGTCATTGCCTCGGCGCGCCGCCTTCTCGGCGACGAAGCCGAGCCGGACGCAAACCGTGACGACGGATCGCCACCACGACGGGTATCTCGGGATTTCGTCCGTCGATCAGAAGCTTGTGCGAAGCGGCACGGTACACGACACGAGCGGACAGCCACGCCTTCCTACTGCTGACGTTCGACGGCGGAACGAGCCCGTCGCCCACTTCTCCCGCTTCCCCGATTCTCCTGCCGCTGACGCCTCAGTCGTCCAGGAGGGGGGGTGACTCGCGGGGACTTGGCCGCCCGTGAGGCATCGCCGAGCCACAGTGTCGTGTACCGTGGCCGAAGGGTCCTTGGTTCGACTAACGCCACTGCGCCCGGCTCTGCTCGCGCAGCCAGTGGACGTAGCTCTGGTGAGTATGGTGAATGCAGCCGCCATAGGCGAAGCCGACCACCAGCGCGTCCAGCAGCCATCGCCCGAGGCCGCCATGCCCCGGGCTGCGGGCCGGCTCCGCGAGGCCGGCGCTCCCCCGGCGCTCGGGCCCGGACCTGCGGAGATGGCGGTGGCGACCGGAATGAGACTCGGGGCTCCGGTTATCGATCATCATCGCCTCCATGATGCGGGCGGACGATCGTGGTTCACGATGAGTTACGGCGCGGTGTTGACCCGCGCCAAGTTCTGTTACAACGGTAACGAAACCGACTTTTACTGACGGACATGGCCATGTCCGGTGCGCATGCTCGCCTTGTGCTGTCGCGCACATGATAAAGGGCGCATCGTTGCAAACGGCGTGGTATCAACCCAGCCGTGCAAGGTCCGACGTCCAGCAGCCTCCGGACGAGACACCGGAACGGCCCGACCATCTTCCGAAGATCGTCCGGCCATCCCGGTCATCGAGCCGGCGCGTCGAGATCGTGCCGTCGCGGCGCTCTGCCGCGAAGCGGAGTTCGCCATGATCGAACCCAGTCTGGACCGGGGCCAGGGCCGCAGCGCGCGGCCGGGCCCGACGCGGATCCTCCTCGTCGAGGACGATGCGGGGATGCAGCGCATCGTCTCGGAGCACTTCGCCGGCCACGACGTCGACGTCACCCCGGCGGCCAACCGGGCGGAGGCGGAGCAGCGGCTTACGGAAGGCGGCTTCGACCTCGTGGTGCTCGACCTGCGGCTCGGCTCCGAGAATGGGCTCGACCTGCTGCGCGACCTGCGCGCCAGGAGCGACCTGCCGGTGATCATCACCACCGGCCACCGCCGCGACGAGATCGACCGGGTGATCGGCCTCGAGCTCGGCGCGGACGATTACCTCGTCAAGCCCTACGGCTTGCGCGAACTGCTGGCGCGGGTGCGGGTCGTCCTGCGGCGGGCCGAGGTCGCGGCCGCCCCGGGGCGGGGTCAGGAATCCGGCAAGGAATCCCACCGCAGCCGCTTCGGCGGCTGGGTGCTTGACCGGCGCCGCCGGCGCCTCACCAACCCCGCCGGGGCGGACGTCGCCCTCAGCAAGGGCGAGTACGCGCTGCTGGTGGCCTTTCTCGATGCTCCCCAGCGCCCCTTGAGCCGCGAGCATCTGCTGCAGGCCACGCGCGTCCACGAGGACGTGTTCGACCGCAGCATCGACGTCCAGATCCTGCGGCTGCGCCGCAAGCTGGAGGTCGATCCGAGCGCGCCGCGCCTCATCGTCACCGAGCGCGGCGTCGGCTACGTCCTCGCCACCGCCGTCGAGAAGCTTTAGCCGTGGCCGCGTTCCGCCCCGCCTGGGTTTTCGCGGTCGCCCTCACGGCCGTCCTCGCCGGGAGCGCACTCGCCGTCCTTGAACCTGCCGCCCGGGAGCGGCCGGCCGGGGGATCAGCGACGGATCCGCTGCCCGCGGAGGCCGTGGCAGCGCTCGCCGTCATCACGCCGGTTCCGGGCAGCCTCGGGGCGGAGCCCGCGAGAGCCGCCCTCGGCCGGACCCTATTCTCCGACACGCGACTGTCCCGCGGGGGCGACCGGGCCTGCATCACCTGTCACGACATCCGCATCAACGGCGCGAGCGCGGTGGCGCGGGACCTGACGACCGACGGCAGGCCGCTCGCGCGCAACACGCCGTCGGTCTTCAACGCGGCCTTGAGCTTCCGCTTAGGCTGGGCCGGCGAGATCCCGACTTTGCAGGACCAGGCCGAGGCCGACCTGACGCGGCCTGACTTCCTGGGCGGATCCTGGCCCGCGATCCTGTCGGTGATCCGCGGCGATCCGGCGCTCGCCGGCCGGTTCCGGTCGGCCTTTGGTCGGGAGGCCGACCGGGAGGCGGTGATTGATGCGATCGTCAGCTTCGAGCGCAGCCTGCTCACCCCGGGCAGCCGCTTCGACGGATGGATGGGCGGCGACGCCGGCGCCGTCACCGAGGCGGAGCGGGCGGGCTACGCCCTGTTCCGGGGCATCGGCTGCGCGGCCTGCCACCAGGGCGTCAATGTCGGCGCCAACCTGTTCGAGAAGGTCGGGATCTTCGTCACGATCCCCAACAAGGCCGCCGAGGTGCTGCGGGTGCCGAGCCTGCGCAACGTCGCGGTGACGGCGCCCTACTTCGACGACGGCAGCGTCGCCACGCTCCCGGAGGCGGTCCGGCTGATGGCCCGGGTCCAGCTCGGCCGGGAGCTAACGGCCGCGCAGGCCGACGCGATCGTGGCGTTCCTCGGCACCCTGACGGGCTCCTACGAGGGACGCCCCCTGACGGCGCCGCGGGCACCCGGCTCCGGGCCGCAGCCGCAGCCGCAGCCGAGGGGCTGACCCCATGAGGCGCGCATGAGGCTCACCGTTCAGGCGACCGTGCTCGGCGCGCTCCTGGCGGCCCTGCTCACCTGGCTGATGATCAACGGCAAGGGTGAGCTGGACGCCGATTACCTGCGCACGCAGCGCAGTGTCGACGCCCTCGCGCTCGCCGAATCCCGGCTGCAGCACGACGTGCTCCGGGCGCGGACGGGCCTCTTGCGCAACTACGACCCGATCGTGGTCCATGTTCGGGAGATGGAGGAGGCGCTGGCCGCGCTGCGCGCGGGGAGCGGCCAGGAAGACCCCGAGATGCGTGCCCTGGCCGAAGCGGTCGCCAGGGAGACGCAGATGGTCGAGCGCTTCAAGACCGGAAACGCCCTGGTTCAGAACTCGATCGCGTATTTCGATTCCCTGAGCGACCGCCTCTCCGACACGGAGGTCGAGGTCCGGCTCGCCCAGGCGGTCGCCGCCCTGCAGGTCCGGGTCTCGGAACTCGCACGGGACGCGACGCTCGAGCGCATCGCGGACATCCGCGCCCGGCTCGATGCGCTTGCATCCGGTGCCTCGGCGTCCGCTCGCTTGCCGTCCGGCGCTCCCGCGGCGGACCGGGCGGCGGACATTGCCGCCATCGTCCTGCACGGACGCCAGCTCCTCGACCTGCTGCCGCAGGTCGACGCCGCCACCCGCTCGCTGCCGGCCTCGTCGAGCGAGGCGGCGCGGCGCGCCCTCCTCGAGGCCCGCCGCGCCCTGACGGATCGGCGCCAGGCCCGCGCCGATGGGTTCCGCCTCGCGCTCTACGCGGCGGCCCTCGCCCTGGTCGTCCTGGTGATCCGCGTCGGGCTGCTGATGCGGGCGGGAACCGTCTCATTGCGCCGGACCATTGCCTTCCAGTTCGTGGTCGCCCAGGCGGCGAACCGCTTCCTGGCGAGCCAGCCCGACGAGATCTCCGCCTGCATCGGCGAGGTCCTCGCGATGATCGGCGAAGGACTGGGCGTGGACCACGGCTACGTGCTCATGCTCGACGGGAGCGACGCGGTCCACCTCTGGGGCCGGGCCGGCCGCCCGCCTCCCCGCGGCTGGCCGGAGGCGCGGCGCGACCTGATCCCCGACATCCTCGCCGCGCCCGACGACCACCTCTTCGTCGAGGCCGCCGCGGGCACCGGCCCGCCGGCCCTGGTGCGGGCGCTGTCCGCGCGCGGCGTCGTCTCGTGGACCTGCGCGCGGCTGCGCCGCGGGGAGCGGATCGTCGGCGTGATGTGCTTCGAGCGCGGCAGCCCGCAACCGGCCTGGCTGCGGCACTCGCGCGGCCTTCTGCAGATCGGGGCCGACAGCTTCGGGGCCGCCCTGGAGCGCCAGCACGTCTGGGCCGAGCGCCGCGAGATCGAGGCCAGCTTGCGGCGCGCCCAGCGGCTGGAGGCGATCGGCATCTTCGCCAGCGGCGTGGCGCACAACATCAACAACGTGCTCAACGTCATGCTCGGCCACGCCGAGATCGCCGCCGATGCCCTGCCGGCCGATCCGCACCGGGCCGCCCGGCAGATTGATCTCCTGGTCCAGGCGGGCGGCCGGGCGCACGAGATCGCCGGACAGATCCTCGATTACGGGCGGCGGGGCGGGGCGGCTCGCGGCACGAGCGTCGTCGAGGCAGTCGTGGCTGAGACGGTGGCCCAGATCCGCACCTCGACCACCGACCCGGCGGCGATCCGCCTCGCCGGGACCTCGGACCGCGCCGTCGTCGAGGGCGAGCCGGCGCAGTTGCAGCAGGTGGTCCACAACCTGGTCCGCAATGCCCTGCAGGCCTCCGATCCGGGCGGGGTGGTCGATGTGCAGCTCGAACGCGTCTCTTTACGCGAGCGGCGGCCCCTCTCGCACGGCGAGTTGGGTCCCGGCGAGTACGTCTGCATCCGCGTGGCCGATCAAGGCCGCGGCATGGACGCGGCCACGCTCGCGCGGATCTTCGAACCGTTCTTTACCACCCGCCCGGCCGGGACCGGGCTCGGCCTCGCCACCGCGTTCGAGTTCGTCCAGGAACAGGACGGTGCCTTCCACGTGCGCAGCGCCCCGGAGGCGGGCAGCGCGTTCGAGGTCTGGTTGCCGGTCCGCCCGCAGGCCGGGCCGGACGTCCCGACCGTCGGCGGCACCGTGATGATCGTCGGAGGCGCCCGCTCCACGGTCCAGGAGGACGAGGAGACCCTCGCGGCCTTGGGCTACGAGCCCGTCGGCTACGCCGATCCCGATGCGGCTTTGGCGGCGCTACGCGCGGAGCCGGGACGCTTCGACCTGCTGATCGTCGAGAACCAGCCGTCCGGACCCTTAGGCCTCCCCTTCGCCCGCCGCGCCGCCGGGATCGTCGATCGCCCGATCGTGCTCTCGCTGTCGGCCGCGGACGCGGTGAGGCCGGAGGTGCTCTCGGCGATCCCCATCGTCGATGTCGCGCATCGGCCGTGGCGCTCGCATGCCCTCGCGCTCATGCTGCGGCGGCACCTGGGGTCGGACTCGCGGAGCCCCGTTCGGCATGGGAGAGCCGAGACTCGGACGGCAACGCCGTCGCAGAGCTTCCACTGAACGGTCGGGATGGGTCGCGGCGGCATCTCGGGTCTTACGGAGGCAGTGTCCGCCCTGGACCCTGTACGAGGTAGGCGCCTCGCAGCCGATGGTCCAGGGCGACCCACCAGCCCCGATGCGGGGCCGTTCGGCGCGGTGCGCCCGGCACGCACGTGTCTCTGTGTCACTGGCCGCTGCTGTGACACCAATGGTCGTCGAAAACGATGGTTGGTGTCATACCCTCGCGCCTTGGCATCGACACGTCGATCCCAAGGCGTCCGGCGCATCAGCGCCGACGCCCATTCGGGCTTGCCTCGCGCCTTCGTGCGGGTCCGTTCGAAGGCGCGGCGGTATCAGTCTTCGTCCTGCCACCGCCGCAGATCCGTCTGGTCATGATAGCCCATGCGGTCGGGCGTAGTGATGAACTCCATCGTCGTGCCCCAGGGCATCCGGCAGTAGCAGACTTTGTTCCCCGGACCTTTTTCGGTCGCGTAGGGAATGGCACGCGGCGCGGTCAGGGGCGTGCCGCCGGCCCTCTCGAAGCGCGCGACCGACGCGTCGATATCGTCGGTGTAGAGCGCGAAATGCGTGAGGCCGAAGTCGCTCGCCCGGATCGGCGGGGCCTGTTCGGGACCGTGCATCTCGAATAGCTCGATATCGGGCCCGGTTCCGAGCTTGACCATCGCCTGGGCGCCAACGACCGTTCCGGGGAGTGCCCCGACCGCCCGCTCGAAGTCCGGTCCCTGGCGCGGCGGATCCTGCGGTCCGAAGGACTGGTAAATCACCTGGCCGCCGAAGGCGTCGACCAGGAACGATGTCGCCGCCTCGATGTCGGGCACCGTGATGCCGATGTGATTGACGCCGCGAATGACGGGTGCGGACATGACACTCTCCTCTCTCGACGGGATCGATCGACCGCGACCCCTCGAGCGGGACGTGCCCGCAGGGTCGCGACGGCTTGGCCCGCGCTATCCCGCGGGCGCCGGCTTACAGTTCGCTTTCAGGAAATCGATTAGGGTGGCCGCGACGTCGTGCGGCCACTCATCGGCGACATAGTGGCTGCACTGCGCGATCGAGCCGCCCGTCACATTACTGGCGAACTCTCGCAGCATCGGCACCATCTGCGCCCCGAACCGCTGGTCTCCGCCGAGGGCCAGCACCGGTATCTCGAGCGGTCGCTTCTTGTACGCGAGGGCAGCCGCGTGATCGGCGGCGAGGGTGCGATACCACTCCATGCCGCCGCGGGTGCGGCCGGGCAGCGCCATCGCCTTCGCGTAGATCTCGATGTCGGCCGGATCAAAGGCGCTGTGATCGTAGAACCGCTCAGCCATGAAAGCCGAAACATAGTCGACTTCGCGGCCGTGGATCAGGCGCTCGGGCATGTCCCGGTTCCTATGGAAACCGAAGTGCCAGAGTCTCGCGGTCGTCGCCTCCCATCCGGTCCAGCCGGGAAGCGGCACGTCGAGCACGGCCAGATGCGTGACCGCCTCCCGGTAGATCGCCGCCTGCGGCAGCGCCACCATGCCGCCGATGTCGTGCCCGCACACCGCGTAGCGCCCATACCCGAGGGCGGCCATGACCTCGTGCGCATCGCGCGCCATCGTTGCCTTGTCGTAGCCGTCGAGCGGACAATCGGAGAAGCCTGCGCCGCGCAGATCGATGGCCACCACGCTGAGATGCTCGGCCAGCAGCGGCATCACATGGTGCCATTCCCACCAGGTTTCGGGCCAGCCGTGAAGCAGAAGGATCGGCGGGCCGGCGCCCCCGGTGACGGCGTTGAGCTTGATGCCGTTTGCCGGCACGAGTTGCTGGGTAAAACCCTGCAAGGTTGCGATCATGATCGCATTCCGGTCAGATGATGGCGTTGGAACAGCGCGGGCGGCCGGCGCTCAGCGCCGGTCGAAATCCGTGGCGATCGAGATCGCGCGCCAGGCATCGATATCGCGGCGGAAGGAAGCCAGCTTCCGCTCGGCGATCGCGTGCGCGACCGGGCCGAGCGGCAGATGAAGCGGAGTGTCGTCGGCGTCGACCGCCCGCAGGATCACCGCGACGGCCTTGTCGGGATCGCCGGCCTGGTTGCCGTCGTTGGTCTCGCGATAGTGCCTGCGCGAGCTCGCCGCGTAGTCCGGCATCTCCGTCGCGGCCATGGTGATCGAGCGGCCGAGGAAATCGGTGCGGAACGGCCCGGGCTCGACGATCAGCACGCGGATGCCGAAGGGCTTCAACTCGCCCGCGAGCGCCTCGGACACGCCTTCCACCGCGAACTTGGCGGCATTGTAGTAGCCCCCTCCGCCACCGCCGGCACCGGAGGACATGGTGACGATCGTCCCGCCCCTGCGGGGCAGGGCGGCTCGGGTGAACCGCCCCGGGTTTCCCGGAGGCTCCAACTTCTGAGAGCCTGTTTGAGCGCGTCTTCCGGTCGTCCCCATCTCTCTCCTGTGAGATCAACACGGGATCCGCGTGGCTGGG
>NZ_LABX01000072.1 GCF_001043915.1 Methylobacterium aquaticum
CGGCTGGGATTGCCCCGGATCGGTGGACACCGAGAACGCTTTCGCGTGAGGTGTTTTTGCCATGCCGAGAACCCGTCCCCCGTACCCGGCGGAGTTCCGCCGCCAGATGGTCGAGTTGGTCCGCGCCGGACGCGATCCGACCGACCTCGCCCGTGAGTTCGAACCGTCGGCCCAAGCCATCCGCAACTGGGTGGCCGAGGCCGACCAACTGGAAGGCCGCCGGGAGGTGAAGCCTCCTGCCGTGGAGGCCGCCCTGTCGGCGAGCGAGCGCGATGAACTCCTTCGGCTGCGGCGCGAGAACCGTCAGTTGAAGCTGGAGCGCGACATCCTCTCTCGCGCGACAGCCTGGTTTGCGCGCGAGACCGGAGTTCTGCCGTCGGGATCTTCCGGTTCATGAGCGCGAACCAGGCGCACTTCCCGATCGCCGTCATGGCGCGCGTGCTGGGCGTCTCGAAGGCCGGGTACTACGCTTGGTCCGGCCGTCCCCTCTCGGCGCGGGCTCAGGCGGACGAGGTGCTGCTCCGGCGCATCCGCACGATCCACCTGGGCTCGCGCCAGACCTACGGCTCGCCACGGGTCCAGGCAGAGTTGCGTGACCAGGGTGAGGCCCACAGCCGCAAGCGCATTGCCCGGCTGATGCGCCAGGCGGGTCTCGTCGGGGCGTGCCATCGCCGCGGCGGGCCGGTGACGACGCGGCGCGACCAGGAGGCTCGGCCGGCCCCGGATCTGGTTGACCGCAGCTTTGCGGCTGACGAGCCCAACCGGCTGTGGGTCGCGGACATCACCTACATCCCGACGAGGGCCGGGTTCCTCTACTTGGCCATCGTACTCGATGCATTCAGCCGCCGGATCGTTGGCTGGTCCATGGCGGATCATCTGAGAACTGAACTGGTGCTGGACGCGCTCGAGATGGCCGTCGGCCAGAGAAAGCCACGAGATGTGATCCACCACTCGGATCAGGGTTCGCAATATACGTCGCTGGCCTTCGGCAGTCGCTGCCGCGAGGCGGGTGTGCGGCCCTCGATGGGCTCGGTCGGTGATGCCTACGACGACGCCATGGCCGAGAGCTTCTTCTCAACCCTGGAATGCGAGTTGCTCGCCCGCCGGCGCTTCCACTCCCGGCCCGAGGCTCGCATGGCCCTCTTCAGCTACCTCGAGGGCTTCTACAATCCAGTGCGGCGACACTCCGCCCTAGGCTACCGCTCACCCCTCGTCTACGAACAGGAGCATCGCCCAAAACCCGCAACCGACACCCTGGTCAGCCAAGCCCCATAACCGTCCACAGAAACGGGGCAATCCCAGATCAGGTTGACTTGCCCGTCCCGTTCGCCGCGCATGCGCAGCAGAAAGCCGCGTTCGAGGTACGCCCCGACCATGTCCTCCCGCATGGTGATCTGGTTGGCAGCGTGATGCTTGACCTTACCGGGAGCGGCGTCGGTCACGGGGGCTCGCTCTTCAGCGAAAGTCGCGTCGCGATAGTCGGCCACGCCGTAGACAACCATTGAGCGCGGGGCGAGTCGCGCATGGACTCGCCCCGCCTTGGAGTCAGCGCGCTTCGGCGCGCGCGACGTAACGCTCAAATGCGGACGTCCATTGCTTGTGAAGACCGCAGCCGTCAGCGCTGTACCACGCCGAGACAGTGGGGTGGCGGATGAGCAGCTGGACGAACGTGACCTTTGTCTCTTCGCCGAGCATATCGCACAGCTCGCTGAGTTCGTCGAACTTGACGGTGAAGCTGGCCTCGTTTTCGCCTTCGCGCTGGTCGTCGAAGTATAGGCCGACACTGAGCTGGATGATGGAGTTTGGCTTGTCGCGGTTGTAGCGAAGCCGGTATCCGATCTCGTCCCCGAGATTGTTCTCAAGGACGATCTTGTTCATGGCGTCGTCGTGCTCGTAGGAGACGACACTCAGCTCTGGCGGTACGAACCAGCGCAGGAAGGAGTTCGGGTCGCGCCACGCGCGGTATGCGTCGTCGGCTTTGGTCTCCAGGCGGCAGGCCAGGTAGTGGTCACGCACCTTGATCTTTTTGGCGATCTTGGCCAGCGATATTATGGGATCTTTGCTCACGAGACAGCTCCATTGTGACAGTTAATTGCCGCCTTGCACTTAGGTTTGCGGGGCAACTACTGTTATATAGTTTTGAGCATCGCGGCCGTACACACAGACAGACTGCGTGGTGTTCGTGTCTGTGAGACCGCATCGGCGGCGCGTCAGCGTGATCCGCCTGCACGGCTGTGCTGCCGGCAGAGGGGGGGCGGCCAGTCCGCACAAAGGCGTCTGTTGGTGGTAGGTCGGTGGGCATCGTCTTGTGAGGTGCCCCGACACGGCGCGCGCGTCGGGGAGAGAGTAGTGATAAATGCGGTCGGTTCCGACGGCTTGCTTACATAAGCCAAAGGGCTGTCAGGCAGCGATGTCCGCCGCCGACGTTGTGGTGCGAGCGCGGTACGGCCCGTGAGGCGTACGAACCGCCGTGCCTCCGTTTGATGGTGAGGCCTTGCCCACAGGGCCGCGAGCTTTAGTCAGTACTGCAGGCGACGGCAGCGTGAAGGTGTGAGAGGTCGATGCAGCCACCGCCGCTGCTGCGGCGAGGTCGAGTTCGCCGTCGACGAGCCACCAGTCGGTGTAGCGGCGGTGAAGGGCGCGGGCGTGGTCTGGGAGACCGGCGGTCGCCATAGCCGCGAATGCGTGCTCCAGCGTCGTGGGCACGAACGGTACTGTGCCCGTCTGGGGGTCCGTGAGGTGGCGCCGGTAAGTCGCTGCTGCGGTGTGCGCGGACTGGTTGTGGGCGGGGGCGATGAAGACCAGGGTCGCTGTGTCCGCGAGCCCGGCCGTGAGCATCGCGCTCGCGAGGCAGTGCTGGCGGAAGAACTGCTGACAGGTGGCGCTCGTCAGGGTCGGGGCGTCGGGGTCCACGAACAGGCTCGGGGTGGCGTGCGCGATCTGTGTGTGCCGCGGGTGGGGTGGGGGCGCGGGCTCGTGGCCGGGCTCGCTGTACTTGATCTCGATGCAGATCAGGCTGCTTGCGCCGGTCGCGTCCCGGCCGCGCAAGACGACGTCGTAGGCGGTGCGGTCGGCCGTGAAACGCGGGTCGCCGCGGCCCGGGCTGTGCTCGAACAGCACGTCCATGACCTCCGTCAGCGTCCCCGGCAGGAACTCCGTGACGAAGCGGGTGGCGAGTTGCGGGTCGCGGGCGAGCAGGCCGAACAAGTTGAAGGCTAGCGGCTGCGAGGAAAGCAGGTTGGTCTTGAGGCGGTCGATGTCGTAGGCCGCGCCCGGCTCGCGGTAGGCGAGCGCGCGCGTGACGACCGGGACGATGTCGGGATGAAGGAAGTTGACGCCGAGCGCGCCGGCCGCGGTCGAGATGCGTGAGCCGAGGCGGCGGGGGCGGTGCGGCTCGCGGCGGTTGACGTGGGTGCCCATCGCGAGGCCGCGGTCCTCGCGCCAGAGTGCCTGGAGGAAGCGGGCGGCGGCCTTGAAGCGGTGGTCGGCGGGCACGAAGACGTGATGTCGGCGGCGGGCCGCCTCGGGGATGAGGGGCACGCGGTCGATCGGGCCGAGGCCGCTGGGGTCGAGGAGCGCCTGGGCGGCGGTCGCGAGCGGGGTGATGTCGTCGGCGGTGGTGTGTGGCAGGGCGGCGGCGATGTCCATCGGGGTGGTCCTGGGTCACAGCCACGGGATGCGGCTGGACCGGGGTTCCCGTTAGGAGCAGCAGAATGAACGACTTAGGAGGGGGTGCGGCGCGAATTTGTACAAGGCAACCGATGCTCAGTGTGGTCCATGCGGATGCTTTGGCGCGGTCGCCGATTGAGGAGCTGCTCGGCCAGGAAGCGGTGGGGGTTGCTGCCACCTTCGTCGTCTTCGGCGGCACCGCAGGTGTGCTGGCGGTGTCGGCGTAGGGGTGGCTGGCGCACGTCATGCGCCGTCGCCATCCGACCGGCTGTGTCGTATCGCCCCCGGTCTAGCTGTTGTTTCGGGGAAGATAGTACGTTCGACTATTGGGATGCACTTGGTGCCGTGCGTCAAAGCGCCAGTGGTTGAAGGCCGATTCCCACGTGTTGACTTGCGAGTGTGCAGCTGGCGGCATCAGATGGATCGACTGTGGGATGTTCTCGCGCTCTGGTGGTCGGATAGGTTGTCTACAGGCTCTGACCGTGCGAGCGTGGATCCTACCCCTCCTCGCCAGTACGTTCGAGGGAAGGGAAGTTCGACAGAGGTAAGATTTGGCCAGGATCAGGAATAGACCGGCTGCTGAGCCCGGCGTGCCACTGGCTGAACGCTTGCCTCCCTCTTCCCCGGTACATCGGTGGCCTGACCTGTTCGAACTCTCCGAGTACGACTTCGAGGAGTTGTGCGAGGAATTGGTAAGATCGCTTGAGGGCGTTACGCGGGCCGTATAGAAGAACCGCCGTGGGAATCCGCAGTTCGGCGTTGACGTCGAAGGCTACTCGGCTGCGCAGAAGCCGTTTGTCGTCCTCTCGGCGAAGCGTGAGCGGGGGCCGACGAAAGCCAGGATTGGTCGCTGGAGTAACGACTTCCTGAAGCACCTCGGCGGCCATTGGGCGGCGAAGGGTGTCGAGCGCTTCATTCTGGCGTGTGCAGACGAACTCAGGGGCGATCAGGTCAACGCGCAGATCACGGACGACACGAAGCTCTTCGCCGAGCACGCGATCGCCTACGAGGCATGGGACCGCAAAGAGATCGTGCGGTTGCTGCGGACACGTCGGGATCTGGTCGAGAACTACCTTCATCCGGCCTGGGTCGAGCGGATTTGTGGAGTCGGCGCTACCGCCCCGCCCCGTCTCCCCCGCTCGCGGGCGCGAGCGGCCAGCAGCACGGGAACGTTCCCGGCGCCATCCCGAACATGTCGAAGCTTGCAGCCCTCGCCGAGCGGTTGGCCGAGGGGGCAAGGCGCGAACTCAAGATGGCGATGGACGAGTCACGTCGGGGGCGCGCCGCGGCGCTCGATGCGTTTTTGGGCCGGATCCGCACCGACGCTGTCCAGTGGGACGCACTTCCTGACGGCGACAAGGCCAGAATCCTTCGTTTGGCTGCGGCGCGAGCCCTCGCGCACAACGATCGATCGAGCGCGCGGCGGCATGCTGACGATGCCGCCGCTTTCCACGAGCCGGAGGACCGCGCGCTCGAAGCACTCCTCCTGCGATCTGAAGAGCGGTCGGAAGAGGCCCTTCGGCTGCTCGCAGACCCGGTAAACGAGGCGGAGCGGCACACGCGGGCGGCCATCCTGATCGAAGTCGGTCGGTCGACCGAGGCGCTGTCAGTCCTCGGAACCGACGATCCCGTCTCCGCCGCTCCTGTTGACGCGGAGGCTGTGCGCCTCACGGTGCTCGCGTGGGTGCTTGAACGACAGCCACAGACTGCTTTGGATGTCTCGGCACGCGCTCGCTCCTCGATCACCCTGGACGACGCGGGTGTCGCCTGGGCGGAGGCTGTTGCCCACTTCAACGCCGCTCTCGCGAACGGCGTCGTGCCAGACCTCGGCGCCTTTCCCAATCCGGTCGACCGGTCGCTCTTCCGCCAGGATGCCGCATCCCTGGGTCACCTCGACGAAGCGGCGCGCCGCTTCTCGGAACTGGCTGGAAGCGTCGACGCCTCGGAGCGTGGCGATCTCGAAGTCTGGCACCTCGCTGCGATATCGTCTGACCCTACGCGGGGCGAACAGGCTGAGATGCTGTCGCGTCGCCTCCTCTCGCGGGCTAATCCCCATCCCGGCGCCGTGGCCTGGGCGCTCGCACGTGGGTACGAGGTCAACTCCGACAGGATCCGTCGCTCGTACCGCGATCTCGTTGCAGCGGACCGAGGGACGGCCTCCCACCTCGCGGTGCTCGCTGGTCTAGAGGTGTCGCTCGGCCGACTGGACCGGGCTGAGCGTCTGCTTGAGGAGGAAGGTGGGCGGTTCCCTGGCGCGAACGACCGCGCGCTCGTGCGGTTCTGGGTCGAGCAGATTGGGCGCGCGAAAGCGGGTGGGCAAAACCGACTGCCGCTGCCGCCAGAGCTCGAACGACTGTTTGGGGATGCGCTGGCCGGCGACGAAGTGGCGGCAGGCAACCTGGGAGAGCGCCTGACGGAAGCTGGGACCGATGGTCGGATCGTCGCGCAGTTGGCTGAGGTTCTTGCGCGGGCCGGACGGCATGCCGCGGTCTTGAAGCTTGCCCCCCAGTTGTTGGGCTTCGGCACAGCGCGGGGTGTCACGCTCGTCGCGCGGGCCGCGTTCTTTATCGGTGACTGGCGTCAGACCTTGGACACGCTGCGCGATGGAGCGGCCGTGTTCGTTGGTGGTCGTCTACCCCATCCGCTGATCCGCCTGCAGTCCGAGGCGGCTTTGCGGCTTGGCGATCCCGGAGGTGCGCTCGCTTACGCCAGGGCCGCCGTCGCGGTCGACCGCGGGGATGCGGCTGAAGCGATGCGGGACCTAGCGGTACTTCATCATCAGATCGGGGACGTCCGCGGCGCCGCCTCACAGCTCCGACGGCTCGGGGACGTCGAGCTTCTGCCTGCGAGGGAGGCGATTGTGTTCGCGCGGGACATCCGCGGCCACGATCCCGACTTGGCGCGCCGCCTGCTCCAGCGCGCTGGTCGCGATCTACTGGATCCTGGCGTCGTCGCAGAGGGCATGCGGCTCGCTCTCGACATCCGGGCTGATGATCTCGCGCGCGACGTGTTCGGACCAGCCTTCCGACGACTCGCCGCCGAGCCGGACGAACAAGCCGTCATTCGCGTCCTCGACGCCGAGAGCGCGGCAGCCGCAATACACGACGCGGCCAGGACCTTTGAAGAGGCCTGGAGGCTGTGGCTCGACGCCGCTGTCCCGATCCATATCGCATTCGGCGAAATCCGTCCCGACGTCATTGCCACGCTTTTCGATGGGCGGCGGGACTTGAACCAGGAGGCGTTCGCGCCGCTGCTGGTGCGCCCGGGTAGGCCGGACGCGTCGCTCGAGGATAGCAGCGGTATTAGTGCGTGGTCGCTGACGCTCGACCTCACGGCGCTGCTCCTGGCCGACGCCCTCGATCTGCTCGACGTCGTAACCCAGGCCTCGGCAGCTATTCTGCTGCCGCCGAGTGTCCCGGAGGCGCTTCGGATCCTTGAGGATGCAGTCCGACCCATCCAGCCGCACGTGCGGGACGCCGAAGCAGTGGTGAACGCGGCTGTCCGCGAGGGGCGCATCGCGACAGTGCCGGACGACGATTTTGGTTCGCGACGGGTCGTGCGTGAGCGAAACGACCCATCGGCAGGACCTCGCTTCGCGGACTTGGCTGCGACCCTGCGGGACCGGTGCGGTCTTCCGCGGGATCGCATCGACGGGTTGCTCGGGAACGAACACCCTCCCGGCGATCCTCGCCTTCTCGACCCAGGCATGTCCGTCGTTGTTCACGCGAGCCACCTCGTCCAACTCGAGACCGCGGGTTGCCTCGATTCCGTCTCGCATCACTTCGGGCTAGCTGTGCGCCGTGCTGAGGCGGACACGCTCGCGCGCGCGGTGGCGAACCACGGAAAGGCCCGGGCTTGCGCCGAGCGGATCGCCCGCCTGCGCGAACGCGTGGCCGATCATCTCGGCCGGAGGGCGTGGTCGTTCGTCCCGCAACAGGTCGGTCCAGACGGTGTTGACCACTGCTCGGCGCCGGAGCGCTGTCTGCGTGAACTCCTAACGCCGCGGCGGGATGACGGGAACGATGGGCGCATCCCGACAGCCTGGGTCGAGGATCGTGTCGTCTCGGGATTCAGCGCGACCGAGAACCGTACGGCCATCGTCACCGTCGTCGAGGTGCTCGCCGCACTCCAGCGGTCGGGACGACTGACGGACGCGGATTTTCTCCTCCGCTGCGGGACGCTTCGGCGTCTGGGCTACGCTTTCCTTCCCTTCCAAGAGGAGGAGGTCACGACCGCTCTCGCTGCGGCGCCTGTCGAGGACAGCCGAGTGGTAGAAACCGAGGCGCTCACGACTATCCGACGCCACCTCGCGCTCCAGATCGAGTACCTCGCCCATGCGTCCGTCAATGCTGGGCTCCGTCGCCCGGACGGCCGCGTCGACGATTCCGGCATTGTCGCCCATCTATTCGGACTCTGGCACCGCACGCTGCCGAAGCTATGGTCCCGGTTCCCGGGCGATCGTCGACGCCGGCACGCCGCTGCGGCATGGGTCCTCACGAACCTGCGCATTGAGACTGCGGTCGTCGGATCGCTCGCCGAGCGTGCACCCGAAACCCTCGAGCATTTCCGTCTGCAGTCGTGCGCGTGGCTCATCGTCCAGGCGGCTTTCATTCCTGTGGCATCCGTGGCAGGCGACGCAGCGGGGCCGGCACGTTGGGAGGTATGGCAAGACCTCGTCAGTGACTACGTCCGCTTCGTGCTCGCGGCTGTCATCCAGCCCTTTGCGGAGGCGCATGAGGGCAACTCCAAGGCTATCGTTAGAGCACTCGCCGCTTGGGCACGCCAGGCGGCAGCCCCCGTGCCCGCTATGGTAGAAGGCGTTGGGGAAGAACGCGCCCGATCTGCCATCTTGGCTGTTCTTAGACTGGTTCTCGTCCAACTTCCCGTGGAGTGGCTCGAACGACTCGCGTCGGAGCCGGGCTTCACCGATACCTTCGGCGCGTTCGTTACGCAGAGGGCCGAGATCGGACCTTTCGCCTTGCCCGTCGAGCGCCTCTGGCCGGCCATCGAACGCGCCCTTGCCGATGGAGAAGCTCGCCTCGTGCTGGACGAGCCGAACGGTGAGGCGGTCGTCCGGTCTCGTGTAGCGGATGATGGTCTGCCGCGCATCATCGTCGAGCCAGGGGAAGCCGAACTAGAACTACGGGATCCCACCGTGGCCCTCGCTCACCCCGACGAAGAAGTCCGTAGGCTGACGCTTGACCGTGATGTGGATTGGCTGGACGGGACCCCGGAACGCCGACGGCAGATCGCCGCCTCCATCGTCCGAGAACGGGACGTAATCCGGCGTATGGCAGCCTTCGAGCGCGTGCGGGAAGCGAGCCTGGTCTGGCGCCTGCGGAAGATCGGAGCGTGTCTGCGCGACCAGACCGCGATGGACTGGTCCCTGCTTGAGCCGCCATCGCCAGACAGCGTCCGGGACCACCTACGCCTGGACCCGGGGCGCGACGGGCCATCATCGGTCGACGCAGCCGACGTGGCAGTATCCCGCCTCTTGGAGGAACTGCCGGTTGAGTTCGCTGCCGCGCGCCTAGCTGGCCTGGTCGCGCCCCTCCCGGATACGTTCATGGCCGCACTGGCGCGCTGGCTGGAGGCCGAGCCCGAGGAGATCGTTGGGAGCTTCTACTCGACGCCGCTCAGAGCGCGATTGGCGGCGCGAGCCCTCGTCGTTCACGGGGCGGGTCGCGCGGGTGCGGTTGGGCGACACCTCGCACTACTGGCCGAAGCTCTGGAGGACGGGTCGGCGCTGTTCTGTGCGGTGCTGCGCTGGGTGGTTCGGGAGACTGCACGCCGAGGCGACTGGCAGCCACTTACCTCCGAAGACCGCGCGGCGCTCGCATGGATCTATGCGGATCTTCTGGCTGCCACGTTGCTCGCTGCGGAAGTCGACCGCGCCGGAACCGCGCAGGTGTTCGAAGAAAGGAGCGAACTGGTACCTAGCGATCTCCTCAGGAGGTCGAAGCGCTCGCCGAGCCTCGCCGAACGGGGTCAGCGCCTCTCGACACGCGCGTTGGCAGGCGTGATCCTCGGCGATGTGCTTGTGGGGTTACGACCCGACGAAGGCCCTTCCAGCGAGGAGCGCGAACGCCTCCGAGCCCTGTGCGCGAGCCCAGACGGACCATATGCGGCACCGGAACTGCTCGGGCTGGGCCGCCCCGGCTGGAGCTGGTTGGATGCCGATCCACTCCCGATCCTTGCCCAGCATCTGGACGCGTTCGGTCCGGAGAATCTTACCGGCCTTGACCGGCGGCGCAGGGTCGAACTCGTCGCCGGAGAGCTCGCGCAGAACTTGGGTAGTGACGTTGCAGGCCTTCTCCTTGTGTTGATTGGCGTAGACGCTCTCGATCCCTCGTTCGCTGTCGACCTCTTGACCAGGATGCGCGCCGAGATTTCCTGCGAGGTGATCGCCGAGCAGGAGACGCTTGGCAGCCTGCGTACCGAGGCCGCCCTTGTTGACGCATGCGGCAGCGAAGCCGGACCGACGGTCGCGAGAGCGAAGGAGACCGCGAAGCTCCTGGGAATTCGGCATCGTGGTGCGCAGTTAGGTGTGCGGACCGACGACGGTGCGGATACACCCGCCGACCGGCATATCCATTCCCTGCTGGAAGTCGCGTGGACGCTCACAGATGCCGCCGACGGGCGGCTCGCGATCTTCGCCGACCTAGCCGCTTCGTTCGTCGCCTGCTGGCCCGAAGCGCGGGTCATCGTGGCGCCGCTGATGAGCACCCTCACGAATGTGCTTCCGATCGCTACTCTTATGGAACTGCAGCCGCAACTAGAGCGAATTCGTCGCCTCTAGCCGGCACCTTGGCGTCGGGCCGAGCTGGAGGTCGTCAGGTGCTGTCGAGGCTGCATGTCGGCAGAAACGAGCCGTCGAGAAGTGCCAAGTTTCAAACACTTGGCGCTGTCTGTTTCGGTGGGGAAACCGCGATGTTCTGTGTCGGGTAGTCGGAGCTGAGGTCGGACTGGTGTGGATCTCGGGTGCAGCTGGCCGCACGAGCAGGGTGGAAAGGGCGCTGGGATTGGGGGCCACCCTGCCGAGGATGGCCGGTGGAAGCGCCGTAGACAATGAGGCCGGCCTGCCCAGCTACCTCGCCTGCCGCCGGCGGGGGTGATTTTCGCTGTGATGTAGTCGTCGCGACAGCCGCAAGGCAGCCATAGAGGTGGTCGCCCTTCGCAGCGCTACGGACCCGTAGCTTTGCGGTTGACCGTGCTCTCAGCGGTCATCGCCGTCGACGTTCTCCGCCTGTCGCAGGCGCCAGATTGGTACGCGGTTCGGGTCGAGCCGGATGCGCCGCTCCGCCATGAACCCGCTGAACGAGGACGTCGCCGACAGGACTGCGTCCCCGATTGCCAGCCGCAGCCGCCGCTGGCTGCTCTCCTCAACGTCGTCCGTCTCGCGAAGCAGACTCCGTACGCAGTAGAGGTCGACCGTGCCGCCCACGATGAGCGCACTGGCGTTCATGGCATGGTCGGGAGCCTCGGTGTGGCACCACAGCCAAAGCAGGTGCTCTGCGCTTGCCAGCCGTGCTTGGACGCCGAACCACGGGCAGGTGATCGCCTCAGCCAGCAGCTGTGTCTCGACTGAACAGGTGCTGGGCCTCAGTGTCAGGACGATGGGATGCTCGCACGTCCGCGGGTCCATGTGTGCCGCGAATCGTTCCTGGGTCGCTCGTGTGAGGACCGCGATGCGTTCGTGCTCGTCTGCATCGAGAGCTACGACGATCTCAATCTCGCGTACGGAGCGGGCCTGCTCATGAAGCGCCAGGGCGATGCGACCGACCACGGCGTAGCTGAGACCAGCCGCATCGAGACCCCCGATGATGTCGCGAAAGATGGCCGGCAGCATGCCGGGCGTCGGGTTGCTGAGGTCGTTGACATCGACCAGTAGCGCCTCGATGTCTGCAGAGCTGGCGGTCATGTGAACTGCCCTCCGTCCCGGGTCCGATAGTGCGCGTCTGAGCGCACCGTGTGTCGCTCGCCGGCGAGGCCGAAAAGCCGGAGGATGTTGGTGACCGTCTCCGGCCGTTGCAGGTGCCGGTCGGCGTAGAGAGTGAAAAGCGCCGGTTCGCGCATGTAGACTACCCGCCCGCGCGGGAACGCCTCATACTCGTGATTCACGATGGTCGGCGGCAGGCCACGGCGGCGCAGCGCCGTGGCTCCGAGCTTGCGCCATGCTTCCCAGACCTCGTGGTGCCCGCGCGGGTGGGTGAGGCAGTCGCCGTAGATCTCCGCTTCGGTCATGGGCGTGCGGTCGGTGACCAGCACGGTGCGTCCGCCGTCCGGCACGCCCCAGAAGATGCCGACGCTCGGTGCGGTAGGTCCCGCGTTGTCGGAGTGCTCCAGCCGGCATCTACCTGCTAGTTGCATGGCTTAGCTTCTCCAGCTGCCGGGTCGTTGGCGCGCGGGCATTTTACCGGACGTGCGGGCGAATCTCGTCCGCGCTGCAGGTGTCGCGGCAGACGATCTTTAGGACCTCGAGCGTCTCCGGCTTGACGACGTAGTCCAGCGTCGCGCCGTCCGCGCGCTCCCAGCGGCCGACGCAGTAATCGGCGTAGCAGGCGCGGATCTCGGGGTACTTCTTGCAGAAAGGCTGCGTGCAGACTTCGTGCGTGCGGCGTGCGAGCGGCTTCGCCTTCGCACCCAACAACTCCGCGCGGCGCTCCTCGTAGTCCGCCGGGTAGGCGTGCCCCTCGTAGAACTCGCCGCCGGCCAACGGGGGCAACACGTACTGGCTCGTCGTCGCGGCCGCGCGCTGCACTTGCGCGCTCGGGTCCGGCAGGTCCGCCTTTACGCAGCGGACGTACTCGACCACCTCGGGCTTGCGGTCGACGAAGCTGTTCGTCACCATCAGCGTGCGGGTCGGCGTCAGGCGGAAGGAGTAGTCCGTGCGGAAGTTGTACGGCGGCTCTTGGCCGCGGCCGCAGACCGTGTCGAGGTTGACGCCGTCGGGGTAGTGCCGCTGTTTTTCGATGCGGCAGGAGATGTCGCCAGCGCGATCGTCGTAGAGGTAGAAGCCGTCGTCCTCGGCTGTGAGCGTCAGGCGCTCGCTCGCCCCTTTGTCTAGCACGCCGCAGGCTTGCTTGGTCGGCGCCCAGGAGCCGAGGTAGCGGGTCAGCGCACTGCGGCCGGGCGCGGGCTCGCGGGCGCAGGCGGCGTGGGCGCCGAGGCAGAGGCCGGTGAGAATACCGGCCCGGAGGGCGGTGCGCAGGGCGGATGACGGGAATGGACTGGACATGACGAAGTGGTCTCGCGGAGGCTCCGGCAGAGCCGAGGATATGTATTCCCGTTGACCCCCCTCGGAATTTACCGCCGGACGCAGATTCCTGCCGCGGCCGGCGGTCGCACTCTATCTGGGCGGGTGCCGTCAGACCGCGTCGGTGGGGCGGAAGGCAGCCGTCGTGCGCCCGCTGGGCCGGCCGACCGCATAGACCTGTAGCCTGTGCTGGCCGCGCAGTTCGTCGATCACCGCCTTCAGTGCGCCGTCACGCTGGTCGGCATCGAAGCCGAACACCACGAGACGCGGCTCGGTGTCGACCCGGAGCAGGCGCGCGCCGCGGGCGACCTCGTCCACGAGTGGATCGAGGGTCGGCACGGCGGCGAGGCCGCGGGCGGCACGCACCGCCCGGCGCAGGGCATCGAGGCGGACGAGGTCGCGGCACAGGGTTGGGCAGCTCTCTGCGAGCCGTTCCGCCTGCTCAGTCAGCGTCGCGCGGTAGCGCGCGAGCTGCGTGACGATCGCCGGGATAGTCGTCGAACGAAGGCTAGGGTTCGCAGCGAGCTTGGCCTCGTGGAACACCAGCCACGCCTCGTTGGCCGCGCCCCGCTCCTCCAGGCTCGCGGCGTCGAGCCGATCCTGGCGGGTCTGAGCCGGAGTTGGAGTTGCCGAGGCTTCAGTGTCCGGCGCCAGGAGCATGGCGTCTGCTTCCGCGTCCTCCCGTTCGGTGGGCGCAGCCTCCATCGGTGCGCCGGTCAGCGCGATCTCGACATCGACGACGTTCGGGCTGGCCTTCACCAGCGCGTGCACGCCCGCCTTCTCCAGGCCGGAGAGTGCGGCAGCGGCCCGCTTCATCTCGGCCAGCGTGCCGGGCCCCTCGTAGCGCGTCCACACCGCCGTGCCTGGGTCGAGCGCGAAGCCCCCGTCCTGGCCGAGCCGGGTCAGCGCTTGACGCTGGCGCACGAGGTACTTCACGTGCGTCTCAGCCGAGACGCCCGCGCCCGCCGGGGTGATGCGGAACAGCGACGCGCCGCGATAGTAGACGTTGAGCGAGCGGTCGCGCACTGCCAGCAGCAGGTCCGAGTCGGCGAGGGCGTCCGCCCACCAGCCGCCATGCGGCGCGGTCGCGAGGGCTTCGAGCGCCGCGAGGAAGGGCTCGCCCAGGACCCGATAGGGTGTTGTCTCGCTCATGCCGTCGTGTCCCACCACTGTCCGTCCTCCTTGATGTCAACGCTGGCGCCGAACAGCGCTGGGAAGCCCTGCGGCTCAAAGGTGTGAATCGGCACGAGCCGCCGGGGCGCGATCGCCGCCGCCAGACGCTTGAGGTCCGGGATGCTGGCATGGCCCGAGGTGTGGGCGTGGGTCAGCGGGATTTCGCGGGCAGCGAGGTCGGCGGCGAGCGCCTGTCCGCGGGGCTGTCGGAGGTAGCCGTCCCACTGTGACCAGATCGCCTCGGCGCCCGCGAGGCAGACGGCCCGGTCGAGGTCTGGCAGCAGGGAGTGCCGGAACAGCAGGGCCGCCTGGGGCGCGAGCGCCGCGAGGTGCTCCGCGTAGATGCGCTGGTGGCCGTGCCGCGTGAGCAGATCGAAGCGGCCGGTGCGCTTGATGCGCACGCGCTGGTGGTGCGGGACGAAGACCGCCACGCCCGGCCAGCCGGATTGCGGGATGCTGGGGTGGCCGGTCGCGGCCAGGATCTCGGCGGCGTAGAGGTCGAGGATCAACGTACGGTCGGTGCGCTTGCAGGCACGGTAGAGCGAGACGACGCGGTCGATGTTCTGGGCGGAGGCCGCCACGAGAGCCAGGCCCGTCATCTCGCGGAACCGCGCAGCGAAGCGGTCCTCGATCTCATCCTCGGTAGGGAAAAGCCGCTCGGCGTCGAGGCGGCCGAGGCTGGATCCTTCCATGAGGAGGGCGTCGATGGCGCGCGGTGGGCTGCGGACCAGACGCTCGAAGAGGGCGCCCTTGCGTCCGTGCGCGCGCAGGTCGCCAGAATAGAGCAGCCGCTGCCCGCCGGCTTCGACGAGGAGTGCGTAGGCATCGAAGGCGGAGTGGTCGACGAGAATCGGCGTGACGGTGAAGGGGCCGAAGGTGAGGGACTGGCCGTGGCCGAAGGTCACCGTGTTGGGCGGTACCCAGGTATCGGGCACGAAGGTGGCGGCTGCCTGGAGGATGCGGAGGGTCGCCGCGCCGAGCGCTACTGGCAGCTCAGGTCCGGCGAGGTAGCTCAGCCCGACATGGTCGCGGTGGCCGTGGCTGAGGATGAGCGCGAGGAGATCGCCGCTGCCGTCGAGTCCTTCGACCGGTGGGTGACAGGTCGCGTCGTTTGCCGTGGCGTCGAGTGGCAGGCCGAGGTCGAGCAGGAGCCGGGCGCCATCGTGGGCGAGTTCGACGCAGGTGCCGCCGATCTCGCGCGTGCCGCGGTGAATGCGCACCCGCATCGTGACCCTGCCTGCCCCGCGCGGTCTTCCTCGCCGCGAGACAACCGTAGCCGTTCCCTGTGGCTATAGCCAGTGGTTTGATAGCCCTCGCTGGCCGCTGGTCCTCGTTTATGAAGGGACGAGCTTTGGTCGCGTGGAACCTGCGCCGCGTACGCGTGGCACAAGGGCTTAGCCAGGAGCGACTGGCTGCCGATGCGGGCGTGGACCGCGCGTATCTTGGCGGCTTGGAGCGGCAGGTCGAGAACCCGACGGTCGACCTGCTCGACAAGATTGCCGAGGCGCTCTCTGTACCCTTGAGCGAGTTGTTCGTCACCCCTGCTGATGATGAGGCGCCGCCTAAACCACTGCGGGGCGGGCGCAGAGGCTAACGTAGAGCGAGGAGATTTCTTTGCGCAGACAGGGGGCTTGAAGGTGTTGCTGCGCTGGGACGTCAGGATGCTCGTTACGCAGACTTTGTTGTGTGGAGCTGCGTAAGATCGACCCCGATGGCGATCGACTCTATTGCCGCTTGAAGCTGGGATAACGACGAACGCTTGGTGTACCGGGCCGTCTCACCCGGCGTGACGTGCCCGGTCACGTGGTCGATGACGGCGGTTGCGGTGCCCGCTTGGTGCATCAGCGTCGTCGCCGTGTGCCGGAACGAGTGGAAGTCGAGACCCTGCCGGTAGAGCTTCACGTCGCGTCGATAGCGGGTGAACCACTTGGTGAAGGCGTGGCCCAGTCGACCATCGGCCCCTCCGGGTTCCAGGGTGGGAAAGATGCGGTCTTGCCGGCGGCGGCGCTGCGCTTCGACATGCGCGAGGAAGCCCAGACGGATCAGCTGCGAGTGGATCGGTACGCGCCGGACCGCCGTCGCGTTCTTGAGTTTTCGTGGGGGCCGGTCGTTGATGTCGATGAACCAGATGCCCTCGTCCTGCCGGATGTCCTCGGCATGCAGCTGGCAGATTTCTTCCTGGCGCATGCCAGTGAACACGGCGATCAGGGGCAGCCAGAATTTCTCGTCGCGTAGGATGAGTGTGCCCGGTGTGGTTCGCCGGCCGGGGGAGGCGCAGCCTGTCCAGATTGGCGTTGCGAAGAGGCGGGCGAGCTCGTCCCGCTCCCACATGGCGCGTTGCTCGCTCGCCTTGCGGGTATTGCTGAAGCGGAAGCCCAGGAAAATGTTCGCTGCCGCCTCGTCTCTCGCGACCGCGGCCGTCCAGAGCGCCGACAGGGCCGAGA
The DNA here is from genome assembly GCF_001043915.1 of Methylobacterium aquaticum. GTDB lineage: Bacteria > Pseudomonadota > Alphaproteobacteria > Rhizobiales > Beijerinckiaceae > Methylobacterium > Methylobacterium aquaticum. The sequence continues at coordinate 16,543 of NZ_LABX01000072.1, forward strand.
AGTGCCGCTTCACGGTCCGCTGGGTGATCGGCTGTGTGTGCTGTTTGTCGGGCAGTGCCTCGTGTGCCGCCAGGATCTCGTCCACCGTGAGGTGTCGGTAGCGGGGGTGTTTGCCGTAGTCGTTCGGCAGCCGCTCGACGAGGCTGCGGAAGTGGCCGGCGTCCTTGCGGGTGTAGGCGGCGAGGGGGCGGTCTCCACAGATGTCGACGAACAGACGGAAGGTTGCCCCCGCTTGGGACGCGGTCTGGTTGTCCCAGGTATTGGTGGCGGCTTGTGTGTTTCGGAATACGGCGGCGACTGCGGAAAAAAGCTCGGGGGCGTGCGGCGGCACCGCCTCCTTGTCGGCTGGGCGGGGTGCCGCAGTGCTCTCCGTGGGCGGGGCCTTCGGAGCCTCGTCGAGTGCCGCCAGCTGCGTCTTGAGAAGGCGGTCGCGGGGCTCGAAGTTGAAGTCGCCCTCGTAACGGGCCTTGAGCGCTTCCGCGACGTCGATGCCCGCCCGCAGCATCGCCTGCCGTGCCTGCGCGACTGCACGCGGTTCGAGGTCGGTCGCCGCGATGCCCTGCTTGCGGAGCATGGCGACCGTGACGAAGCCCGCCTCCTCCAGCCGGTTGCACGCGAGAGCGTCGCGTGCCTGCGCCGCCATCGACTCGTACTGGGCGACGCGCCGCTCCCGCATGTCGGCGGTGATCGCTGCGTGCGTCAGTCGTCCGTGTCCGTCCCCGTCGAGGATCGTTCCATAGAAGTCCTGCACGAGGCGGGCGAGTTGGTCGTCGGTCAGCATCGGTGTCGCGCACAGAGCCGTGAATAAGGTCTCTGAGGCGAGGTATATCCGACAGGCTCTCGCCTTGGCAGCACGAAGGTCGGTGGTCGCGAGGCTGCGCACCAGTTCCTTCAGGCGGAGCCTGGGTCTGAGCGTGTCCGGCACGCGGCGTCGAAAGTGGAAGATTCGTCCCCGGAGGACGACGTTGGCGATGGACCCCACTCCGCTCCCTCGCCGCCCGGGCGGGCGGCCTGTGTAGCAGCGGAATGTAGCAACCGGCTCACTCCGCAGGGCGCCTGCGCGAGAACGTGAGCGATCTGAATGGGTTAGGTGAAAAGGTGGCTGGGGCGCCAGGATTCGAACCTGGGAATGGCGGTACCAAAAACCGCTGCCTTACCGCTTGGCGACGCCCCAATCCGCGGCTGGCGCTTCCATAGCCGGGTGGGGCGGTGCTGGCAACCGGGGCGATGCGGTTCCGTGCGCAGGCGGCGGTTGGAGGGGCCATCGGGCTCGTGTATGCCGGACGTCGCGACCGGCTCCCACAGACGCAATCGTCAACGAGCCGCCGCCAGCAAACGACAGGGGGAGGAGAGGCGAGATGAGCATGCAGAAGGTCGCGCTGGTGACCGGGGCCGGCTCGGGCGTCGGGCGTGCGGTGGCGCTCGCGCTCGCGGAGGCCGGCTACGACGTGGTGCTGTCGGGGCGCCGTCCCGAGCCGCTCCAGGCGGTCGCTCGTGAGATCGAGGCCAAGGGTCGGCGCGCGCTTGCCCAGCCGACCGATATCGGCGACGAGGCGTCGGTGGCCGCGCTGTTCGCCCGCCTCGAGGAGACCTTCGGCCGTCTCGACGTGCTGTTCAACAATGCCGGCATCGGCGCACCGCCGGTGGAACTCGACGAATTGCCCGTCGCGACCTGGAAGGCGGTGGTCGACACCAACCTCACCGGCGCCTTCCTGTGCACCCAGGGCGCGTTCCGGCTGATGAAGAAGCAGCAGCCGCGCGGCGGCCGCATCATCAACAACGGCTCGATCTCGGCCCATGTGCCGCGGCCGTTCTCGGCGCCCTATACCGCCACCAAGCACGCCATCACGGGCCTCACCCGCTCGACCTCCCTCGACGGGCGCGCCCACGACATCGCCTGCGGCCAGGTCGATATCGGCAATGCGGCCACCGACATGACCGCGCGCATGCAAGCCGGCGTGCCGCAGCCCGACGGCTCGCTGAGACCCGAGCCGACCATGGATGCCAAGCACGTCGCCGACGCGGTGGTCTACATGGCGAGCCTGCCGCTCGATGCCAACGTGCAGTTCATGACCGTCATGGCGACCAAGATGCCGTTCATCGGCCGCGGTTGAGACAGGCAAGGGGGCTCTGGCCCTCCGCCGCCGGGTTGGGGTAGAGAGAGGCACAGCGGTCGTCTGCCGGCGCCCGCTGTGCCGTCCCTGTTTCAGGGATCGCTCACTCCCACCGACGGCCGGGCCCCTGTGGGACCCGCGACAGATCCCCGGGTCCGGGCTAGACACATCCCATGTTGATGCAGACAGACGCCCCGCGCGCCCCCGCCGATCCCGTCGCCCGGCGCCGCACCTTCGCGATCATCTCGCACCCGGATGCCGGCAAGACCACGCTGACCGAGAAGCTCCTCCTGTTCGGCGGCGCGATCCAGCTCGCCGGCGAGGTCAAGGCCAAGCGCAACCGCGTCTCGACCCGCTCGGACTGGATGGGCATCGAGAAGGAGCGCGGCATCTCGGTCGTCACCTCGGTGATGACGTTCGAGTATGGCGACTGCGTCTTCAACCTGCTCGACACGCCGGGCCACGAGGACTTCTCGGAGGACACCTACCGGACGCTGACGGCGGTCGATTCCGCCGTGATGGTGATCGACGCCGCGAAGGGCATCGAGGCGCGCACCCGCAAGCTGTTCGAAGTCTGCCGCCTGCGCGACATCCCGATCGTCACCTTCGTCAACAAGCTCGACCGCGAATCCCGCGACCCCTTCGATCTCCTCGACGAGATCGAGAAGACCCTCGCCCTCGATGTCGCGCCGGTGACCTGGCCGATCGGGCGCGGCCGGAGCTTCGCCGGCACCTACGATCTCCTGCGCCGCCGGGTGCGCCGCCTCGACGCGGCGGACGATGCCGGCACGGTGCCGGTCTCAGGGACCGACGATCCGCTCTTCGACACCCTGCTGCCGGAGGCCGGGGACGCCGCGACCTGGCGCGAGGAGGCGGAGCTGGCGGAGGGCGGCTGCAAGCCGTTCGATCTCGCGGCGTTCCGCGAGGGCCACCTGACCCCGGTCTTCTTCGGCTCTGCGCTCCGCAATTTCGGCGTGCGCGATCTGATCGACGGGCTTGCCGAGGTGGCGCCGCCGCCCCGCGGCCAGGATGCCGATACCCGCGCGGTCTCCCCGACCGAGCCGAAGATGACCGGCTTCGTGTTCAAGATCCAGGCGAACATGGACCCGAACCACCGGGACCGCATCGCCTTCATGCGGGTCTGCTCGGGCAAGCTCAGCCGCGGGATGAAGGCGAGGCTCGTTCGCACCGGCAAGCCGATCTCGCTCTCGGCACCGCAATTCTTCTTCGCCCAGGACCGGGCCATCGCCGACGAAGCCTATGCGGGCGACGTCGTCGGCATCCCCAACCACGGGACCCTGCGCATCGGCGACACCCTGACCGAGGGCGAGGAACTGGTCTTCCGCGGCGTGCCGAGCTTCGCCCCCGAGATCCTGCGCCGGATCAAGCTCACCGACGCCATGAAGGCCAAGAAGCTGCGCGAGGCGCTCCAGCAGATGGCCGAGGAGGGCGTCGTGCAGCTCTTCCTGCCGCAGGACGGCTCGGGCGCCATCGTGGGCGTCGTCGGCGCGCTCCAGCTCGACGTGCTCAAGGAGCGGCTCCAGGCCGAGTACGGCCTGCCGATCGACTACGAGCCGACGCGCTTCACCATCTGCCGCTGGATCGAGGCGGAGGACCAGGTCGAACTCGACAAGTTCATCGGCTCGCACGGCTCGTCGATGGCGAGCGACCTCGATGGGGCCCCGGTCTACATGGCGACCACAAGCTTCTCGCTCCGCTACGAGGAGGAGAGGGCGCCTGCGATCCGCTTCACCGACGTGAAGGATTACCAGAAGCGGCGGGCGTGACGGCCCGGCAGGCTTCGCCACGGCGGCGGGGGTCGCGATCGGGCCACGGCGAGAGGACCGGGCGCTGAGAGGACGACTCTCGTGTATCAGCCGGCGCCCGCCCCGTGCGGGGGCGGCGCCGGGTTCTCAGAGCTTGCCGAGCAGCGGGAAGTCGACGTTGAGGCTCGAGATCGGGCCCACCGGCGTCTCGCGCTTGCGCGGCCGGCCGTTCAGCACCTGCTTCAGCTTCGTCTTCAGGAGCGACAGGTCGAACGGCTTGAGGATGAACGCATCGGCCCCGGCGAGGTGCGCCACGTTGATGTCCTCGAAGCTGAACGAGGTCTCGGTGAGGATGAACGGCATGTTCATCAGCACGTCGTCGGCCCGGATCTCGCGCAGGAGCTGGATCCCGTCCATCGGCTCCATGTCGAGGTCGGAGATCACCAGGCCGTAGCGCTTGTTGCGCAGCTGCTCGAGGGCCTGCGGCCCGTCGGTCACGCCCTCGACCTCCGGGAAGCCGAGGCGGTTCATCAACTCGGTCACCAGGCGGACGAGTTTGGCCTGGTCGTCGACGATCAGGATCGGGGGTGCTTCGCTCATTGGAACCAGCCAGCAGGGTTAGATTTCATGACGGACCACCGGGGGCTCCCGGCGGCTCCTAGACGAACAGATGATCGATGCCCTGCTTGGCCATGGTATCGGCCTGGAGGGCCTGTGCGAGGGAGTGGATCGTGCTCGCCTTCGGGGTTCCGCGCTGGAGCATCGGCGCCAGGTTGGCCTTCTGGAACAGGATGTCGTTGGTCTGCGTCCGCAGGACATACGCGAACGACGTCACGAACTCGCGCTTGGCGATCTCGCGCCATTCGACGATGTGCACGTCGCGGTGGCGGATATCGCCGCTGATCCGCTGGAACGTCTCCTGTACCGACATCCGCTCCCCTTCGAGGATCTGGATGAAGTAGCCCTGATCGACGATCAGGAGGCTGGTGATGACGGAGAACTCATTCTTCTTCTGCGCGTGACGGGCAATGTCGTTGACCTGGCGCGCGCGTTCCTGCGGCTCGGCGGAGAGCTGAGCGCGCGAGAAGTAGATCAGGTGAATGAGGCTGCTTCGCTTGCTCGGGCGCATATCCCTGGTTCCACCGCGGTCCAGGAGTTCAGCTAAGGCCAAGAGGTTCAACACGGCGTAAACATGGCGCGCCGATCCGACGGCAGTTTTTGCCGCAAGGTCCCGGTCGGACCCGGCGGGTTTTGCCGCTCGCCGGTTCGGTGCCCCTGAAAAATCAATGACTTGGGTCCTGGCACACGGCTTGCGGATCATCCCCCGAGTGATCCTGACGGGATTGGAGCTCTGGGGAAGATGGACGTTTTCAGCGCGTTGCAGACCTCGGTCTCGGGCCTTCAGGCCCAGGCCTTCAGCCTTGGGAACATTTCTGGCAACATCGCGAACTCGCAGACCGTCGGCTACAAGCGGATCGACACCGACTTCGTCGACATGCTCACCGAGCAGCCGGCCAAGCAGCAGAGCGCCGGCGGGGTCGCCGCCTTCTCGCAACTGACCAACAGCCTTCAGGGCGGCGTGGCGGCGACCGGCGTCCCGACCAACATGGCGCTCAGCGGCGACGGCTTCTTCACCGTTCAGACCGCGGGCGGAACCCCGGGCGGAACGCCGGTCTTCTCGGGCACCACCCTCTATACCCGCCGCGGCGACTTCTCGGTCGACCGCAACGGCTATCTCGTCAACGGCGCCGGCGCCTATCTCACCGGGCAGAGCCTCGACCCGGCGAACGGCGCCTCGACCGGCACCGGGCCGATCAAGATCTCCGACGCGGCCCTGCCGGCCAAGCCGACGACGAGCATCGCGTATGCGGCGAATCTGCCGAGCAACCCGACCACCACGTCGGGCACTGCGCTGCTCGGCACGCTGCCGGGCGGCGATCCCCGGGTGCTGTCGGGCAGTGCCGCGACGGCTCCGACCGTGGCCGCCTCCGACTCGGCGGCCTTCGTCGGGTCCAGCATCGCGGGCGGCGAACTGACGGCCTATTCGGGCACCGGCACCCCGGTGAGCGTGCAGGTGCGCTGGGCCAAGGTCGCCAATGCCGACGCGACGGCGGGCTCCGGCGACACCTGGAACCTGTTCTACGCCAACCAGACCGCCACCGGCACCACGCCGAGCACCTGGCAGAATGTCGGCACCGCCTTCACCTTCAACGGCAGCGGCCAGCTCACCGCCCCCACCGGCACCAGCCTGAGCATTCCCAACCTGACGGTGAACGGCACCAATCTCGGCGCCGTGGCGCTGAACTTCGGCAGCGGCGGCCTGACCCAGTACGGATCGGCCGGCGGCCAGGTCACCACCACCACGCTCCAGCAGAACGGCTATGCCGCCGGCACCCTCAATTCGCTCGCGGTGACGAGCGACGGCAAGCTCACCGGCACCTATTCCAACGGCAACACCGTGGGCCTGGCCCAGATCGGCGTGGCGCGGTTCAACGCGCCCAACGCCCTCAAGGCGGTCTCGGGCGGCAATTACGCCCAGACGGCGGATTCCGGCGAGCCTTTGGCCGGACTCTCCGGCACCACCATCGTCGGCGGTAATGTCGAGCAATCGAACACCGACACCGCCGGCGAGTTCTCGAAGCTCATCGTCACTCAGCAAGCCTATTCGGCCAACACACGGGTGATGTCGACGGCCCAGCAGATGATGTCCGATCTGATCAATGTGATCCGATAGATCTGAAAGGGACTGTTATCCATTTTTCCGGATACTGCAAAAGGCAGATTTCGGAAGACGTAATCGCCGGTTTCGCGGCAAAAGGCTGCGACACAGCGACGAGACAGGCGGATCGCGTGTCGGCGTGCCGATGCGGGTCCGCATCGCGGCGAACCCTCTCGTTCCGTCGCCCCGGATCCGGTCGGCTGCAAAAGGCGGCCCGCTCGCATCCGGCCCATCCGCGAGACGTCGGCACGTGCCGCGCGCCCCAAAAGGGGAGCGGCGCGGCCCGGCTCTCACCCCAACCCGGATCCGACCGATGTCCCTCAACGCCCTCAACACCTCGACCGCCGGCCTCCAGGTGACGCAGGCGGCGATCGGCCTCGTGTCGCAGAACGTCGCCAATGCGGGCACCGCCGGCTACGTCAAGCGAACCCTCACCTCCGTCTCGACCCTCGGCAATTCCGGCGTCGCGACGGGCACGATCAGCCGGACCCTCGACGCGGTCTCGCTGAAGCAGTTGCGCCTCGAGAGTGCGGGGGCGGCCTATACCGGGCTCTCCGCCAAGGTCCAGGGCCAGCTCGACGCCCTCTATGGCAGTCCGGGCAGCGGCAGCGCCCTCGACGGGGTGATGAACGCCTTCACCCAGTCGCTCCAGGCGCTGACGAGCGACCCGACCTCCGCCGCCTCGCGGGCGACCGCCGTCAGTGCCGCTCGGACCGTCGCCACCACGATCTCGGGCATCGCGCGCGGGGTGCAGGACCTGCGCAGCGGCCTCGAATCCCAGCTCGGCGGCGACGTCGCCTCGGCGAGCACGCTGCTGTCGCAGATCGCGGACCTGAACGGCAGGATCGCCGGGACGCCGAAGAGCGATGCCAGCACCGCCGATCTCCTCGACCGGCGCGACCAGGCGATCAACACCCTGTCGCAGTATCTCGACGTGCAGGTGAGCGACCAGCCCGACGGCTCGGTCACCCTGCTCACCGCCTCCGGGGCGACCCTGGTCGACCACGGGGCCGCGGCGAGCCTCGCCTTCGACGGCCGTGGCGCCCTGAGCGCCCAGGCGCAGTATTCGGCCGATCCGGCCACCCGCGGCGTCGGCACCGTGACGGCGACGACGCCGGCCGGCGCGACGATCGACCTCGTCGCCACCGGGGCGATCCGCTCCGGGTCGATCGCCGCCGCGGTGAGCTTGCGCGACGAGACCCTGGTCCAGGCGCAGCGCCAGCTCGACGACCTCGCCTCCGGCCTGTCGCGCGCCTTGAGCGACCGCCCGGCGACCGGGACGGCCGCCACCGCGAACGGGCTCACCGGCTTCGACATCGACCTCACCGGTCTCCAGGCCGGCAACGCCGTGACGCTCGGCGTGCGCAACGCCGCCGGGATGGGCCGCAACCTGATCCTGATGCCGACGAACGGCGCGGCCGCCAACCCGATCGATCCCGCGCTCACCGACGACCCGACCGCCCTGGTGGTGCCGGTCGACATCTCGGGCGGGCCCGCGACCTTCGCCCCGCAGATCGGCGCCGTGCTCGGCACTGGCTTCACCGTGTCGGCGACGCCCGGCGGCGCCGCGGGTTCGGTGCGGATCCTGTCGGATCCCGCCGGTCTCGCGCTGACGAGCGCCAGCGCCTCCGTCACCGTGCCGACGAGCGCGTCCGACACCAAGACCGGCAGCGGCCCGCTCGCGCTGTTCGTCGATGCCGGGACCGGCAACGGCGTCTTCACCGGCTCGTTCGAGGGCGGCTCGCACCTGACGGGCTTTGCCCAGCGCCTCGGCGTCAACCCGGCGGTGACCGCCGACTCGTCCACCCTGGTGGATTATGCCGACACCACCGCCTCGGGCGACACGGCGCGGCCGCAATACCTCACCGCCGCCCTGACCAGCCGCACCCTGACCTTCTCGGCGGCGAGCGGCATCGGCGGGGTCAGTGCCCCGCGCGCCGCCACCGTGACCGGCTTCACCCAGTCGGTGGTCGATGCCCGGGGCGCGGCCAGCGCCGAGGCGCAGCAGCTCGACGAGGGGCAGCAGATCGCCCTGGCCTCGGCCCAGAGCCGCTTCGGCAAGGAATCCGGCGTCAGCGTCGACGAGGAGATGTCCCGGCTGATCCAGCTCCAGACCGCCTACAGCGCCAATGCCCGGGTGCTGACGGCCGCCCGCGACATGCTCGACACCCTGCTCCGCATCTGAGAGGACCGACCGCGATGACCATCGCTCCCTTCGCGGCCGGCACCGCCGCCGCCGACCTCAACACCCAGCGCCTCGTCGCCATGAAGGCGTCGCTCGGGACGCTCTCGGCCCAGATCGGCAGCGGCCGGACCGCCGATACCTATGGCGGCCTCGGCGGCGGGCGCACCCAGAGCCTCGCGGCCCACGCGCAGATCAGCGCCCTCGACAGCTACATCGCGGCGGCCGGCACCGGGTCGACCCGGGTGGCCCTGGCCTCGGCGAGCGTGCAGCAGATCGCGACCCTGGGCTCCTCGACCTGGGACAGCCTCGTCAGCGCCCGGACCGGCACCGGCACCGCCGCCCGCTCGACCCTGCAACAGAACGCGGCGGGCCAGCTCGGCGGCGCCCTCGACGCCCTCAACCAGAGCACCGGCGGCCAGTACATCATGGGCGGCCGGGTCACCGACCGGGCGCCGGTGGAGAGCGCCGCCCGGATCCTCGACGGCGACCCCGCTGCCGGCCTGGACGGCGTGCGGACCGTGATCGCCGAGCGCCAGTCCGCCGATCTCGGCATCGGCACGCCGAAGACCGGCCGGCTCGACCTCTCGGGCACGGGCGCGAGCGTGAGCCTGTCGGAGAGCCCGTCATCCGACGTGCGGACGCAATTCGGCTTCACCATCGCCAACGCCGTCAGCGCGAACCCGGCCGGCCTCTCGGTCGCGCTCCAGCCCGGATCGCCGTCGACCGCCACCCTGTCCTTCGCCAGCCAGCCGAAGGACGGCGACATCGTCCGGGTGAGCGTCCGCAACCCGGATGGCAGCCAGGATGTCGTCGACCTCACCGCCCGCGCGCCGGGGCGCGGCGGGGACGGCACCTTCACGATCGGGGCCGATCCGGTGGCGAGCGCGCAGAGCCTCACCGCGGCGCTGGCGGGCAGGACCGTCACCGGCGTGCAGAGCGCGAGCCCGCCCGGGGCGACGGCGACGCTGTCGGGCGGCAGCCCGGCCTCCGCCACCCTGACGGTGGGGGCGGGGCTTAAGGCCGGCGACAGCGTGCAGGTCACGGTAGGCCTGCGCGACGGCACCAGCAAGACCCTGACCCTGAAGGCCGCCGCGGACACCAAGAATGCCGGCACCTTCGCGATCGGCGCGAGCCCGGCCGACACCGCCGCCAACCTCCGGACGGCGCTGGCGACGGCGCTCGATGCGACGGCCCGAACCGACCTCGCGGCGAGTTCCGCGACGCGGGCGGCGAGCGACTTCTTCGCCGGCTCGTCCTCGCCGGGCCTGAGCCCGCGCCGGGTCGCGACAGACGCGGCCGGCAACGCCACCGGCTACCTCGCCGACCCGAGCGGCCGGACCCTGATCTGGTACAAGGGCGACGACACCTCCGCCGATCCGCGCCAGACCGCGACCGTGCCGGTCTCCCGCGACCAGTCGGTGGCGATCGGCGTCCAGGCCAACGAGGAGCCGCTCCGCGCGACCTTGAGCGGCCTCGCCGTCCTCGCCACCACGCCGTTCGACGACACCGACACCGACGGCAGCCGCTTCGACGCCTATTCGGGCCGGCTGCAAAGCCTCTTCAAGCCCGGCGACGGCCAGCCCTCGGTGCAGGGCATCGCCTCGGAGCTGAGCCTCGCCTCGGCCCAGATCGACACCCAGAAGAGCCAGAACACCGCCACCAAGGCAGTGCTCCAGACGACCGTGGACGGCGTCGAATCGGTCACGACCGAGGAGGCGGCGGCCAAGCTCATGACCCTGCAAACGCAGTTGCAGGCAAGCTACCAGGCCACCTCGATGCTCTCGAAGCTGTCGCTGACGAGCTACCTGTAATATCAACGGTCGTAGACAACGACCTTTGGTTTCGTTCTCGACCCGTCGCCAAGCCTACGGTCCTGGACATCTGGGCTTGGCATCGAAAATTCGCGATGGGTCAACGGCCTCGTCGATCTCGGGCAAGCCCGAGATCGACTCGATGCGTCAGGATCTTAGGCCGTCGGTGCAAGAGACAGCGTGTTCGCGCTGTGAAACCCCGAACGGCGCGGTGACGCATCCGGGTCGGTTCGCGGCGGACACACTCCGCTCAGGGCAGCCACCGCGCCAGGAATCCTCCCACCGCCACGGCGAACACCGCCCAGGGGCCGACCACCAGCCAGATCGGGTGCGGCCCGTCCTCGTCCCTCGTCTTCACCTGGTTCAGGATCATCGTGGCCCCCGCCGATTCGTCGCGTGAGGCGAGAAAGCCCGGCGATTATGGTTGGACGGGGGAAGCTTGACCAATGGGGCTTGCGTCAGGCTGGCCTGTCCTCGGGGGCCCGCGCCGCCACGCTGCGTGGACGCGCGGCGTCGAGGGCGTAGAGCGCCAGTCCGGCCCAGATCAGCCCGAAGACCAGCGCCCGGGAGGGCGGCAGCTTTTCGCCGTAGACCAGCACGCTGAGCAGCAGCAGGCAGGACGGCGAGAGGTATTGCATCAGCCCGAGGGTCGAGAGCTTGAGCCGGGCGGCGGCCGCCGCGAACCACATCAGCGGCACCGCGGTGGTGACGCCGGTGAGCACCAGAAGCAGCCAGTCGATGCCTCCGAGCCCGGGCGGCGTCGGCGCGACGGCGAGATAGGCCAGGGCGATCGGCAGGAGCGCGACGGTCTCGGCGCCGAGGCCGAGAATCGGATCGATCGGCACCAGCTTGCGGATCAGGCCGTAGATCGCGAAGCTGACGGCGAGCGTCAGGGCGATCCAGGGCAGGGAGCCGGCCGCCACCACCGCCGCGACGACCCCGAGGGCGGCGAGCGCCACCGCGGCGAGCTGGAGCGGGCGCAACCTCTCGCGCAGGACCAGGGCGCCGAGTGCGACGTTGACGAGCGGGTTGACGAAGTAGCCGAGGCTCGCCTCCAGCATCCGCCCGTTCTGCACCGCCCACAGGTAAAGCGACCAATTGCCCGCGATGATGAGGGCGGAGAGCAGCAGGAAGAGGTGGCGGCGCTCGAACGAGACGATCGGCCCGCGGCGCAGCAGCCGCAGGGCGACGAGCAGCAGCGCGATGAACAGGGCCGACCAGACGATGCGGTGGGCGAGGATGCCCCAGGCCGGCACCCCGTCGAGCAGGCGGAAATGCACCGGGACGACGAGGCCCCAGCTCAGGAAGGCGCCGAGCGCGTAGATCAGACCCACGGATGTTTCCCCCGGGCGACGTGCACCCACCCGGGTTGTGCCGCAGGGGCCATTGTCCGGCTACGGTCCCGGGCGGGGAGCGGCCTCCCGCCCCGCGCGGGTCTGCCGCGCGGGCAGGACCCCGGTCAGGCGGCCAGGAAGCGCTCCAGCGCGGCGAGCGTCGCCTGTGGATTTTCCTCGGCCACGAAGTGCCCCGACGCGACGATCTCGAAGGTGGTGTCCTGTGGCGCGAAGGTGCCGGTCCAGGCCCGGCGCACCGGATCGAGCCCGTCGCGGCCGACGAAGCGGTCGGCGACCAGCACCAGGAGCGGGCCGGCGAGGCGGCGCCCTTCGGCGATGTCGGCCTCGTCGGCAGCCCGGTCAGGCCCGGCCCCGGCGCGGTAATCCTCGCAACTCGCGTGGATGCGCTCGGGCACGTTCCAGCTCTGGCGGTAGAGATCGAGGGCGCCGGGCGAGAAGGCGTCGAGGGTGCCGTTGCCGGTCCAGAGCCGCAGCAGGTCCTCGTAATAGGGGATCGGTGCCTTGCCGATCTCCTGCTCGGGGATTGGCGCGGGTTGCGCCAGGAAGCGCCAATGCGGGTAGGCGCCGGGCTCCCGGTCCATTTTCTGCCACTGGGAGAGCGTCGGCACGATGTCGAGGAGGGCGAGGCGATCGATCCGGCCCGGCTCGTCGAGGGCGAGGCGATAGCCGACCCGGGCGCCGCGGTCGTGGCCGACGAGGCCGAAACGGACATGGCCCATCCGCTCCATCACGGCGACCACCTCCCGGCCCATCTGCCGCTTGGAATAGGCGTCATGCGCCGGATCGCCCTTTGGCGCCGCCGACCAGCCGTAGCCCTTGAGGTCGAGGCAGATCACCCGATGGGTGCGGGCAAGCGCCGGGGCGATCCGGTGCCAGCAGGCATGGGTCTGGGGAAAGCCGTGCAGCAGCACCAGGGGCGGCGCCTCCTCCGGCCCGCCGGCCCGGGCGAAGAAGCGCCCATCGGGCAGGTCGATCCAGTGCGACGTGAAGCCGGGAAACAGGTCGGCGGGCATCGAGGCTCCCCACGGGTTTCGGCCCGCGCCACCGCGCGGACCTGAGCCAGGGTAACGCGGGAGCCCGGCTCAGGTCTCGCGGGCCACGGCGCGCCAGCCGATGTCGCGGCGGCAGAAGCCCTCCGGCCAGTCGATCCGGTCGAGGGCGGCATAGGCTTTGGCTTGCGCCTCCCGCACGGTGCGCCCGAGCGCCGTCACGGCCAGCACCCGGCCGCCCTCGGCCACCAGCCGCTCGCCGTCGCGCCGGGTGCTGGCCTGGAACACCAGGGCACCGGCGGCTTCCGCCTCCGACAGCCCGCGAATCTCCGAGCCCCTGGCGACGGGGCCGGGATAGCCGGGCGCCGCCATGATGACGGTCAGCGCCACCTCGTCGCGCCATTCCGGCGTCACGCCCGACAGGTCGCCCTCGGCGGCGGCGAGCAGCAGCGGCACCAGGTCCGAGGCGAGGCGCGGCATCAGCACCTCGCATTCGGGGTCGCCGAAGCGGGTGTTGTACTCGATCAGCATCGGGCCGTCCGCGGTCAGCATCAGCCCGGCATAGAGGATGCCGGAGAACGGCGTGCCGCGGGCCCGCATCCCGTCGAGGGTCGGGCGGATGATCCGCTCCATCACCTCGGCTTCGAGGTCCGGCGTGAGCACCGGGGCGGGGGAATAGGCACCCATGCCGCCGGTATTCGGGCCCTTGTCGCCGTCATGGACGCGCTTGTGGTCCTGGGCGGTGCCCAGCAGCACGGCGCGGGTGCCGTCGCAGAGGGCGAACAGGCTCGCCTCCTCGCCGACCATGCAGTCCTCGATCACCACCTCGGCCCCGGCGGCGCCCATCCCGCCGCCGAGCATGGTTTCGACGGCGGCCTCCGCCTGGCCCAAGGTCTCGGCCACCACCACGCCCTTGCCGGCGGCGAGGCCATCGGCCTTGACGACGACCGGAATGCGGCCGGCGCGGAGATGGGCCAGGGCCGGCTCGACCGCGCGGAAGCGCGCGAAACCGGCGGTCGGGATCGCGAATTCCCGGCACAATTCCTTGGTGAAGGCTTTCGAGCCTTCGAGCTGCGCTGCCGCGGCGTTCGGCCCGAAGGCCCGGATGCCGGCCTCGGAGAGCGCATCGACGAGGCCGGCCACCAGCGGCGCCTCGGGGCCGACCACCACGACATCGACGCCCTCCTGCCGGCAGGCGGCGACGATGGCCGCGTGGTCGGTGACGTCGAGGGCGAGGTTGGTGCCGTGGGCCGCGGTGCCCGGATTGCCGGGGGCGATCAGCAGGCGCCGGCAGAGCGGGCTCTGGGCGAGCTTCCAGGCCAGGGCATGCTCGCGCCCGCCGGCGCCGATCAGCAGGAGGGTGAGGGGGTGCTGGTCGCGCATCGCCGGTCCCGGAACGGAAGGTCAGTCCTGCGCCAGACGTTTAGGGGCGCGGGCGCGGCGCGGCAACCGGCACTGATGCGCCTGGGACACGGGCCTTCCGCAAGCGGCGGAGCGGCCTTCCGCGGCCCGGCCCGAGCCGCTAGCCTCGCGGGCGATGTCCGCTTCCGCCGTCTCCGCCCCGATCGCCAACGTGCCCGAATGGTCGGTCACCGAACTGGCGACCGCCCTCAAGCGCACCCTGGAGGATGCGTTCGGCCATGTGCGCTTGAAGGGCGAGATCTCGGGCTATCGGGGCCCGCACGGCTCCGGCCACGCCTATTTCAGCCTCAAGGACGGCGGCGCCAAGATCGACGCCGTGATCTGGAAGGGCACGATGCTGCGGCTGCGCCACAAGCCCAAGGAGGGGCTGGAGGTCGTGGTCACCGGCCGGATCACGACCTATCCGGGCAAGTCCGCCTACCAGATCGTGGTTGATTCGCTGGAGCCCGCCGGGGCCGGCGCCTGGATGGCGCTGCTGGAGGAGCGCCGCCGCCTGCTCGCCGCGGAAGGGCTGTTCGATGCCGCCCGCAAGCGGCCGGTGCCGTACCTGCCCATGGTCGTCGGCGTCGTCACCTCGCCGACCGGGGCGGTGATCCGCGACATCCTGCATCGCCTCGCCGACCGCTTCCCGCGCCCCGTTCTGGTCTGGCCGGTGCGGGTGCAGGGGGAGGGCGCGGCCGAGGAGATCGCGGCGGCGATCCACGGCTTCAACGCGCTGGAGCCCGGCGGCGCGATCCCGCGGCCGGACGTGCTGATCGTCGCCCGCGGCGGCGGCTCGATCGAGGACCTGTGGTGCTTCAACGAGGAGATCGTGGTCCGCGCCGCCGCCGCGAGCACGATCCCGCTGATCGCCGCCGTTGGGCACGAGACCGACGTCACGCTGATCGACCACGCCGCCGACCGGCGCGCCCCGACCCCGACCGGCGCCGCCGAGATGGCGGTGCCGGTGCTGCACGAGTTGCTGGCCGACCTCGAGTCGCTGGGCCGCCGCCATGCCGGCGCGCTCTCGCGCCTCGTCGACCAGCGCCGGGGCGAGTTGCGCGGCCTGACCCGGGCGCTGCCGGGTCCGGAGGCCCTGCTCGCCCAGAAACGCCAGCGCCTCGACCTCGCGGAAGCCCGCCTCGCCCCGGCGCTGGCCGCCAATGCCCGGGACGCGCAAGGCCGCCTCAACCGAGCGCTCCAGGGGCTTGCCCGCAACCCGCCCTCCTTGCGCCTCGCCCGGGCCCGCGAGCGCCTGGCGGCGATCGACCATCGCCCGCGCCACGCTCTGGAACGGGTGCTGGCGGTGCAGGGCGAGCGGCTGAACGGCGTGTCGCGCCGGCTGCATCGGGCGCCGGGCCACGGGCTCGAACGCCTGGCGGGCCGCCTGTCGCGGGCGACCGCCCTGTTCTCCAGCCTCAACTATCGGGCGGTGCTGGCCCGCGGCTATGCGCTGGTGCTCGATGCATCCGGAACGCCGGTCGGCACGGCGGAGGCGGCGCGGGCGGCAGGCCGCCTGACGGTCGAGTTTGCCGACGGGCGGGTGGCGGCGACCGTCGAGGGCGCCGCGACACCCGAAACCCCGCCGGCGCCGGCGCGGCCGGCCCCGCGCCGGGCCGCCCGGCGCAAGGAGCCCGCCGCTGACACGAAAAAGGCGCCCGTGGAGGGCGCCGTGCAGGGGTCGCTGTTCGAGACGTGACATCCGTGCCCCAAACCCTCCCGCTTCCGCGGGGGAGGGTGGACCCTGCGTGAGCAGAAGCCGCGAGAGGGGCAGCGCGACGCTGATTGACGCGGGCGCCCTTCAGATCGGTCGCGACCTCTCCGGAAGCGGCGTCCCCTCTCGGCGGGACCGCGTCCCGCGGCGTTCGCCACCCTCCCCGCGGAGGGGGGAGGGTTCAGGCGGGGCACGGCCATTGCCGTGGGAACAGCCGTCCGGCAGCCGTCAATACTCGTCGTCGTCGTCCTGTTCGCCCTTCCGCAGCGGCTTGAGACGGGCGAAGACCGAATTGGCGTCGAGGCGCTCGTCGCCGCGGCCGGGGCGGTGGCCCGCGTCGCGCTCCTCTTCGGCCTCGGGCAGGACCGAGAGTTCGGGCGGCATCAGGGTGGCGCCGCCCTCGGCGGAGTCCACCAGCGGCCGGTCCTTGGCGGAGCGCTGGACCTCGAAGTCGAGATCGATCTGCGAGCACAGGCCGAGGGTCACCGGGTCCATCGGCTGCAACGAGCCGGAATTCCAGTGGGTGCGCTCGCGGATCTGCTGGATCGTCGACTTGGTGGTGCCGACGAGGCGCATCACCTGCGCGTCCTTCAGCTCGGGGTGGTTGCGCAGCAGCCACAGGATGGCGTTGGGCCGGTCCTGGCGGCGGGACAGAGGCGTATAGCGCGGACCCTTGGCGCGCTTCACCTCGGGCAGCTTCACCTTGGACACCGCCACCTTCATGCGGTGGTTCGGGTTTGCTTGCGCCCGCTCGATCTCCTCGCGGGTGAGCTGGCCGGTCGAGACCGGGTCGAGGCCCTTGATGCCGGCCGCCACCTCGCCGTCGGCGATGCCCTTCACCTCGAGGGGGTGGAGCTTGCAGAAATCGGCGATCTGATCGAAGGACAGCGACGTGTTCTCGACGAGCCAGACGGCCGTCGCCTTCGGCATCAACGGTCCCTGGGACATACCACACCTCCTCGGGGCGCTCCTGGAGCGGGAGCGCGACGGCCGCCCGTCCGGGAAGCGGCACTGTACAAACACGGGTCCCTCGCCGGCGACAGGGCGCCCGGGGCGGAGCCGGGAGGCCCCGCCAGCGTCCCGGGATATCAGGACGGCCTGTCTCACATTGTGAGGGAATCGCCCGATATATAGGCGCGTCTCAGGCCAGGCGCAAACCGCTTTCGTGGGCGAAGCGGTTGCGCGGAGGTGAGGTGCCAGCCCCGGCAAGCATCCCGCGCCGGTCGGGCGTCGGGCGACGGGCCGGACGAGGCTCAGACGAACAGGCTCGACACGCTCGATTCGTCGGCGGTGCGCCCGATCGCCTCGCCGAGCAGCGGCGCGATGGTGACGACCCGGATGTTGCGAGCGAGCTTGACCGCGGCGGTCGGCTGGATCGAGTCGGTGATCACCAATTCCTTGAGCTTCGAGGAGGCGATGCGTGACACCGCGCCGCCCGAGAGCACGCCATGGGTGATGTAGGCCGAGACGTCCTTGGCGCCCTTGGCGAGCAGGGCCTCGGCGGCGTTGACGAGCGTGCCGCCGGAATCGACGATGTCGTCGACGAGGATGCAGGACCGGCCCTCGACCTCGCCGATGATGTTCATCACTTCCGATTCGCCGGGCCGCTCGCGGCGCTTGTCGACGATGGCGAGCGGCGCGTCGATGCGCTTGGCGAGCGCCCGCGCCCGCACCACGCCGCCGACATCGGGCGACACCACCATCATGTCGGCCGGGTCGAGCCGCTCCTTGATGTCGCGCACCATCACCGGGGCGGCGAACAGGTTGTCGGTCGGGATGTCGAAGAAGCCCTGGATCTGGCCGGCATGCAGGTCGAGGGTCATGACCCGGTCGGCCCCGGCCTCGGTGATGAGGTTGGCCACCAGCTTGGCCGAGATCGGGGTGCGGCCGGAGGTGCGCCGGTCCTGGCGGGCATAGCCGAAATAGGGCAGCACCGCGGTGATCCGCCGCGCCGAGGAGCGCCGCGCGGCGTCGATCATGATGAGCAGTTCCATCAGGTGATCGTTGGCCGGGAACGACGTCGACTGGACGATGAACACGTCCTCGCCGCGCACGTTCTCCTGGAGCTCGACGAAGATCTCCATGTCGGCGAAGCGACGGACCGAGCAGACCGCCAGCGGCTGCTCGAGATAGGCCGCGATCGCCTCGGCCAGCGGGCGGCTCGCATTGCCGGCGACGATCTTGATCGAGGATTTCATCGTGCTTCCATCGTGCCCGCGCGAAGATCCCGGCGCTGCCGCGCGGTGCTCGCCGTGAGACCGCGCGCGCCGGGGGAGGGAGGAATCGCATCGAGGTCGCGCGAATGCGGGCCCCTCGCGCGGCGATGCTCTCATGTGTGACGGGCGACGCTCTTACCAGCGCCGGGAAATCGTCACAATGCCTTCATGGGCGCCGGACTGCGCAAGCCCCGACGTGTCACATGCACCGCGAGGGCATGCCTGAATGGAAGAACTCGCCTCAGGGCTGCAACAGCCGGTGAAGATGCACGATAAAGTAGCGCGTCTGCGCGCTGTCCACCGTCTGCTGGGCCTTCGCCTTCCAGGCCATGGCGGCGCTGGCATAGTCGGGGAAGATGCCGACCACGTCGAGCGTCGACAGGTCGCGGAAGGTGACGCTGTCGAGGTCGGTCAGCTCGCCCCCGAACACCAGGTGGAGGAGCTGCTTCGGCTCCTGGGAGGTCGCAGAGGTGTTGCCCGGGTTGCTCATGCATCGACTCCGCGTGCCGCCACGATGCCGCCTGTCCGCTCCGACGGACGGCGCCTGCCCGATGGGCAGGCGCCGAGCGGCGTCGCAAACGCGGGGCCAGACGTCAAGCCGGATCAAGGTGCGGTGCACGCGCCTCCACGGCGGAAGCGGTTTGATCCGGGACGCCGCCGTCAGCCGGCGTCGAGGGTCGGATAGTCGATGTAGCCCTCGGGGCCCTGGCTGTACCAGGTCTTGTAATGGTCCTTGTTGAGGGGCGCGCCCTTGGCGATCCGCTCCGGCAGGTCCGGGTTGGCGATGAAGGTGCGGCCGAACGCGATGGCGTCGGCGTGGCCCTCGTCGAGGGCGGCCTGCGCCCGCGGCCCGTCATAATCGGAGTTCAGCACCAGCGGGCCCCGGAACGCGGCCTTGATGGCGGGGGCCACCGCCGGGCGGGCGGCCTTGCCGAAGGTGCCGTTGGGGCCTGGCTCGCGCAGTTCCAGGAAGGCGACGCCGATCTCCGACAGGGCGGCGGCGGCGGCCGGGAACAGGGTCTCGGGCTCGGGATCGTCGACGCCCTGAATCGGCTCGTTCGGCGACAGCCGGACGCCGGTCCGCTCGGCCCCCACGGTGTCGGCGACGGTGCGGGCGACCTCGGCGAGGAGGCGGATGCGGTTCTCGACCGGACCGCCGTAGCGGTCCTGGCGCAGATTGGTGCCCGAGCGCAGGAACTGGTCGATCAGGTAGCCGTTCGCGGCGTGGATCTGCACCCCGTCGAAGCCGGCCTCGACCGCGTTGCGGGCAGCCTTGGCGTAATCCGCCAGCAGCCGCGGGATCTCGTCCTCGCGCAAGGGCCGCGCCTCGGCATAGGGCTTCTTGCCCTCGTAGGTATGGGCCTGGTCGGGCGCGGTGGTGGCCGAGGCCGAGACCGGCGCCTGGCCGCCGAGGAAGTCGGGATGGACCACCCGGCCCATATGCCAGAGCTGCGCGACGATGCGACCGCCGGCCTCGTGGACCGCCGCGACCACCGGCTTCCAGGCGTCGACCTGCTCAGCCGACCACAGGCCCGGGGCGAAGGGCCAGCCGGTGCCTTCCTGCGAGATGCCGGTGGCCTCGCTGATGATCAGGCCGGCGCCGGCGCGCTGCCGGTAATACTCGGCCATGATCGGGGTCGGCACGTGGGTCCGCGAGGCGCGACCGCGGGTCAGCGGCGCCATCAGGATGCGGTTCGGCGCCTGGATGGCGCCGAGCTGGATCGGATCGAACAGGGAAGGCAAGGATCTCTCCGG
This sequence comes from Methylobacterium aquaticum, assembly GCF_001043915.1. Lineage (GTDB taxonomy): Bacteria > Pseudomonadota > Alphaproteobacteria > Rhizobiales > Beijerinckiaceae > Methylobacterium > Methylobacterium aquaticum. Next base: position 36,568 of record NZ_LABX01000072.1, read on the forward strand.
GATGGTCCGGCCGATGGCGGCCGTCGTCAGCCCAGAAGGTAGGTGGTCCCCGCCCTCCGCCAAGCGCACCGGGTGCCGCAGCGCAGCATACCAACCATGCCCCTGTCACGGTTCCCGACCGTCCGGCGGGTCACGGCGGATCGCGGCCCTCGGGCGCGTTGCCTCGCGTGAGCCTGTAGGCGCGCGCGGCGCGCGGCCGGACCTGGGCGTCGGAGCTGTGACGCGCCCGAGGGCCGCGATCACACGATCCTCTCTGGACACGATCCCTCAAAGACGGGAGAGCGCCGGAGAACCCGGAGTGAGTCAACCGGCTCCCCGGCCGGCGGACGCGCCCGCACGGGTCCGCACCGCACCGTCGGCAGCCGCCCCGCATGCCCCACCGGCTCGGACGACCGGTGCGGGAGCAGCCCGAAGGTTGGCGAACTGTCCCGTGGCGGGTGTCCCGGGCCCGGGCGAGTCTCCGGTCGACCGGTCGCGAACCGGTGCGCCCCGACGGCGAGGCTCCCCATGCATCGACATCCCTTCCCCGAACCGTTGCCCCGCAACCTCCTCGTCGGCCCCCTGGTCGCGGCCGTGCTGGCCCTCCTCGGCGGGCCGCCGGCCAAGGCCGAGGAGGGAGGCGGCGGCACCCTGCTGCTGCGTCACGGCGGCGGCGCGCCGGTCGAGGCGCCGCGCCTGGCCGCCGACGCGGCCATCGCGGTGAGCGGGCCGACGGCGCGGGCCACGATCACCCAGGCGTTCCGCAACACCACGGCGGAGTGGGTCGAGGGCACCTACCTGTTTCCCCTGCCGGAGGATGCCGCCGTCGACGCGATGCGGCTCGTGGTCGGCGATCGGGTCATCGTGGCCGATATCCGCGAGCGGCAGGCGGCGAAGCGCGACTACGAGGCCGCCCGGGCCGAGGGCAAGACGGCGGCGCTGACCGAGCAGCAGCGGCCCAACCTCTTCACCAACGCCGTCGCCAACATCGCCCCCGGCGAGACCGTGCTGGTCCAGATCCAATACCAGCAGAGCGTGCGGCGCTCCGGCGACACCTATTCCCTGCGGCTGCCGACCGTCGCGGCGCCGCGCTACAGCCCGGCACCGCCGCCCGTCCAGCGGACCGCCGACGGCCCGGCGGAGCCGGATCCCGTCCCCGACCGGCACGCGATCACGGCCCCCGTGCTCGATCCGGCGCGTCACGCCCCGATCAATCCGCTGACGCTCTCGGTCGACCTCAAGGCCGGCTTCACCCTCGGCGCGGTCACGAGCGCCACCCATGCGATCACCGTCGAGGCGCCCTCGGCGCGCGAACGCCGCATCGCCCTGACCGACGGCGCCACCGCGGCCGACCGGGACTTCGAACTGACCTGGACGCCCGCTCCCGGAACGGCTCCGGCCATCGGCCTGTTCCGGGAGCGGAAGGCCGGTGCCGATTCCGTTCTCGCCGTCGTGACCCCGCCCGCGGCGGCGCTCCCGGCCGCTCCGCCGCCCCGGGACGTGATCTTCGTGATCGACAATTCGGGCTCGATGGGGGGCACCTCCATCCGCCAGGCCAAGGCGGGCCTGCTCGCGGGTCTCGACCGGCTGCGCCCGGGCGACCGCTTCAACGTGATCCGCTTCGACGACACGATGGAGACGATCTTCCCCGACCTGGCGCCCGCCGATGACGGCCATCTCGCCGAGGCGCGGCGCTTCGTGGCGAGCCTGGAGGCCCGCGGCGGGACCGAGATGCTGGCGCCGCTCCGCGCGGCGCTGCGGGATGCCGATCCGGAGGGAACCGGGCGGGTGCGCCAGGTCGTGTTCCTCACCGACGGGGCGATCGGCGACGAGGCGCGGATCTTCTCCGCAATCGCGCAGGAGCGCGGGCGCACGCGGCTGTTCATGGTCGGGATCGGCTCGGCCCCGAACGGCCACCTGATGCGCCATGCCGCCGAGCTTGGCCGTGGCACCTTCACGCAGATCGCGACGGTGGACCAGGTCGCCGACCGGATGCGGGACCTCCTGCTCAAGCTCGAGAGCCCGGTCGTCACCGACCTCGCCGCGACCTTCTCGGAGGAGGCCGAGGCGAGTCCGGCGGCGCTGCCGGATCTCTATCGCGGCGAGCCGGTGACGATCGCGGCGCGGATGCGGAACGCCACCGGGACCCTGACCCTCACCGGCCGGATCGGCGGGCAGCCCTGGCGCACGGTGCTGAACCTCGACGAGGCCGAGACCGGCACCGGCATCGGCATCGGCAAGGTCTGGGCCCGCGCCCGGATCGGCGAGGCCGAGACCGCGCGGATCACCGGCCGGATGACCGCGGAGGCCGCCGATGCCGCGATCCTGCGCCTCGCCCTCGAACAGGGGCTGACGACCCGGCTGACCTCCCTGGTGGCGATCGACGCCACGCCGCGGCGGCCGGCCGGCACGCGCCTCGCACGCACCGACCTGCCGCTTAACCTGCCCGCCGGCTGGGACTTCGAGGCGCTGTTCGGACGCGATCTCCCGCAAGACCCGGTCTCGACCCGGCCCGGGCGGCGGGCCGAACACGGCCCGGCCGAGCTGATCCCGGCCTCGACCCGCTCGATCAGCCTGCCGCAGACCGGGACGGCGTCCGACCTCCTGCTGCTGACCGGTGCCGGCCTGCTCGGCCTCGCCCTGCTCCTGCGGGCGCGCTTGCCGCGGGTGGCGCCGTGAGGGCCCTGCCCGCCCTCCTGGCCGCGGGCGGGATCGCGCTCGCGGGCCAGGGCGCCTGGATCCCCGCCAAGGCGGCCCTGGCGCAGGCGCTGCTCGCCCGCGCCTTCGCCCGCACCCTCGCGGAGGGCGCCCCGGCCCGCCCCTGGCCGTGGGCCGACACCATGCCGGTCGCCCGCATCGCCTTCCCGAGCCTCGACGAGGCGTATCTGGCCCTCGCCGGATCGAGTGGCCAGGCCCTGGCCTTCGGGCCCGGCCACGTCGAGGGGACGCCAGAGGCGGGCGAGCCCGGAACCGCCGTCTATGCGGCCCACCGCGACACCCAGTTCCGCAGCCTCGGCCGCCTCTCGCCGGGCGATCCGGTCACGGTGCAGGGGCGGGACGGACGCATCGTCCGGTTCCGCGTCGTCCGGTCCCGGATCGTGCGCTTCGACGGATCCGGGATCGATCCGGACGCGCCGGGGCGACGGCTGGTCCTCGCGACCTGCTGGCCGCTCGATGGCCTGGCCCCGGGGCCCAAGCGCCTGGTGGTGGAAGCGGTCGCCGAGGCGGCGCCCGAGCCCGGCCCAGCGCCGACGACACCGCCTTGACGCCGGTCCAGCTGTGCGGTTTCGTGCGGATCCGTCCGGCACACGGCCGGGTTCCGCGCGAGGTCCGCCCGATGCCGCCCTTCGAGACTCCGCGCGAGACCGAGGAGGCGGCCCTCCCGGACGGGCAGAGCCAGGCGGTCGCCGATGCGGTGCGCGAGGCGCTCGCCCGCAACCGCCTGTCGCGCCAGGCGCTGGCGGATGCGGCCCGCATCAGCATCTCGACCCTGGAGAAGGCCCTGTCGGGCCGCCGGCCGTTCACGCTGGCGACGACGATCCGCCTCGAGGAGGCGCTCGGGACGCCGCTGCGGCGGTCGGCGCCGGCCCCCGCGGCGGCGGCGCGCCAGGCTCCGGCGGCCCTCGGCTCCTATACCCGTGCGGCGGTGGCCTTCCTGGAGGGATGCTATCTCACGCTGCGGCCCTCCTTCGGGCAGGCCGACGCCATCTTCGCCTACCGCACCGAGATCGCCTGGGATGCCGGGAGCGCCCAGCTGGTCTTCCGCGAGGCCGAGCGCCTCGACGCGCCCTTCGCCCAGACCGGCACCGTCTCGGTGTCCAACCAGTCGGGGCATATCTACCTCGTCACCGAGTTCCAGGGGCAGTACCGTCTCGCCATGCTGGGCCGGCCGACCATCCAGGGCGAGATGTTCGGCATCCTGACCACCCTGGTCTCGGGCAGGGGCGCGCACCTCACGCCCGCGGCGACGCCTCTCGCCCTGCTCCCGGAGCGGACCGCGCCGGCGGCGCATTACGGGCGGATCCTGCCCGGCATGGCGTGCGAGCAGGATTACCGCCGGTTCCTCGACCGGGTGCGGGACGACGGCTTCGCGGTGTTTCCCGGATGCCTCCCGCCCCACGGTTCCGCCGTCGGGTGAGCGCGCGGCTTCGGCACAGGATCCATCGAGGCGGCCTCTTGGAAATCAGGCCGTCTCCGGCCTCTTGGACAATCAGGCCGTCTCTTGCCCAAGATAGAGGCGCGCGGCCCTTTCGTCGTCCAGGAGGGTCCGCGCTGGACCGGTCATCGCGACGCGGCCGAGATCCAGGATGTAGCCGATGTCGGAGATCGCCAGGGCTTGGCGGGCCCGCTGCTCGATCAGCAGCACCGCGGTGCCGCCGGCGGCGAGGCCGGCGATGCGCCGGAAGCTGTCCGCGACCAGGGCCGGCGAGAGGGCGGCGGTCGGCTCGTCGAGGACGATGAGGCGCGGGCGGGTCATCAGGGCGCGGGCGAAGGCCAGTTGCTGGCGCTCGCCCCCCGACAGGCTGCCGGCGCGGGCACGGCGGCGCTCCGCCAGCGCGGGAAACATCGCGAACAGCTCGGCGATGCGCCCGCGCCGCCCGGCGACGCCCTCGACGACCGCCAGGTTCTCCTGCACGGTGAGCGGCCCGAAGACGTTGGCGACCTGCGGCACGTAGCCGATGCCGCGGGCGGCCCGCCGCTCGGCCGGTACCGGCATCAGGTCGGCGCCGTCGAGCCGCAGGCGGCCGGCGACCCGGGGCAGCAGCCCGACCACCGCCTTCGCCAGCGTCGACTTGCCGGCCCCGTTGGTGCCCGCGATGGTGACGATCTGGCCGGCCGCGACCGAGACGTCGACCCCGTTGAGGATGTCGACCTCGCCGTAGCCGCCGGTCAGGCCCTCGATGGACAACAGGCTCACGACGCTCCTCCCAGATACGCGTCCCGCACCGCCGGATCCGCCAGGACGGCGGCCGGCGGGCCGCCGGCGATCAGCCGGCCGCGGTCGAGGACATGCAGGGTCGTGACGAGGCGCGACAGAGCGGCGAGGTCGTGCTCGATCACCAGGAAACCGATGCCGCGGGCGTTCAGCTCGCGCACCCGGGCCGAGATCTCCTCGATCAGGACCGGGTTGACGCCGGCGAACGGCTCGTCGAGCAGGATCGTGCGGGCCCCCGTCATCAGGGCGCGGCCGAGTTCGACGAGCTTCTTCTGCCCGCCCGACAGGTTGCCCGCCGGTACCTCCGCGACCCGGTCGAGCTTGAGGAAGGCCATCATCTCCTCGACCCGGCGACGCAGCGCCTCCTCCTCCCGGCGCACCCGGCCGGGCAGGAGGAAGAGCGCCCCGAGGGTCTCGCCGGCCTGGCCGGGCGCCGCGGCCATCAGGTTGTCCCGCACCGTGAGATGCGAGAATTCCCGCGGCACCTGGAAGGTGCGGACCAGGCCGCGCCGGGCCCGCTCGGCCGGGCCCGTGCGGTCGAGGGAACGGCCGTCGAGGGAGACGCTGCCGGAATCCGGCGCCAGAAAGCCGGTGACGAGGGAGAACAGGGTCGACTTGCCGGCGCCGTTCGGCCCGATCAGGCCGACGAGGCCGCCGGCCGGCACCGTGAACGACACGTCGTCGGTGACGCGGATCGGCCCATAGGCTTTCACCAGTCGGGAGATCTCGAGGCTCATCGCCGGGCCACCTCGCCCATCAGCCCCTGGGGGCGGTACACCGTGAAGAGGACGAGGGCGAGGCCGACCACGAACACCCGCAGCTCCGCCATGGCGGTGCTCGAGACGAAGGGCAGGAGGTCGGGCAGGAAGCGCGCCCCCTCGATCAGGAGCATCAGGAGCAGCGTGCCGAGGACGGCCCCCGAGATCCGGCCGGTGCCGCCCAGGATCATCGCCATCCAGATCTGGAAGGTGACGAGCGGCGTGATCTGGTCGGGCGTGACGTAGCCGACGTAATGGGCATAGAAGCTGCCCGCGACCGCCGACAGCCCGGCGCCGACCATCAGGACCTGGGTCTTGAACCGGGCCGGGTCCTTGCCGAGGGCACGCACCGCCTCCTCGTTGTCGCGGATCGCCCCGATCACCCGGCCGAAGGGCGAGCGGGCGATGCGGCGCATCACCAGCACCACCCCCAGATTGGCGGCGACGAGGACCGCGAGCAGCAGGAGCGGCTGCCACGTGCGCGACTCCAGGACGGCGAACAGGCGCGGGATTCCCGGGATGCCCTGCACGCCCGCGGTCAGTTCCTTCTCGCTGATGATCGCGACGCGCACGACCTCCGACAAGCCCAGGGTGGCGATGGCGAAGTAGTCGTCGCGCAGGCGCAAGGCGACGAGGCCGATCGGCCAGGCGGCGATCACGGCGAGCGCCGCGCCGGCCGCGAAGCCGGCGACGACCGGGTAGCCATGCGTCGTCAGGATCGCCGAGGCGTAGGCGCCGATGCCGAAGAAGCCGACGAGGCCGAAATTGGTGAGCCCGGTCAGACCATACTGGAGGTTGAGGCCGAGCGTCAGGAGGGTGAAGATCGCGACGAAGATCGCGATCGCCAGGAGATAGGCTTCCATCAGCGGGCTCCCTCGGCGCGGCCGAACAGGCCGCGCGGCCGGATCAGGAGAACGAGCATCAGGACCGCGAAGGCGATCGCGATCTTGTAGGTGAAGCCGACGAAGGGCGTCGCCAGCTCCTGGACGATGCCGAGCAGGATGCCGGCCGCGACCGCCCCGAGCGGGCTGCCGATCCCGCCCAGCACCGCCGCCGCGAAGGCCGGCAGCAGCAGGTTCCAGCCGAGATCGGGCGTCACCACGGTCTTCAGGCCGAGCACCAGCCCGGCAACCGCCGAGACGCCGCCGGCCAGCGCCCACAGCGTCAGCATCACCCGGGTCGGGTCGATGCCGGAGACCCGCGCGAGCGCGGGATCCGCCGAGACCGCGCGCATCCGCCGCCCGGCCGCGGTCTTCGCCAGGATGAGATAGACGACCGCGAGCGTCGCCAGGGTGAGGCCGGCGAGCTTCAGGTCGAGCCATTGCACGCGCACGTCGAGCAGCACCAGCGGACGGGCGAGCGGCACCCGGAAAGCCTGCGGATCCTGCCCGTAGACCAGGCCGAGGCTGGAGCGGATCATGAACCCGGCGCCGATCGAGGCCAAAAGCGACATGATCGGGCTGCGGTCCGACAGGCGTCGGAACACCAGGAGGTAGAGGATGACGTTGAGGAGGATGCCGGCGAGGACCGCGGCGACGCCGCCGGCCACCAGGGACCCGGTCCCTGCCGCGACCGCGAGGGCCGCGTAGGCGCCGAGGGACATCGCGTCGCCCGTCGCGGCGTTGGGGAAGCGCGCGACGCCGAACACCAGGGTGACCGCGAGGGCGGAGAGCCCGATCACGAGGCCGGAGATCAGGCCCGCGACGAGCAGGTCGAGAGAGAGCATCGGAGTGCCTGGGCGAGGGCGGCCGGCACGGCGGGGCGCCGGCGCGCCGGCCGAAGCCCCGCGCCCGGCCGCGTCGTCGACTGCCGGAGGATCAGTGTCGGGAGGAGAAGCGGAGCGCTCAGATCTTGACGATATATTTGCGCTCGAAGCTCTTGCCGTTGAACTTGTAGGCGCCGAAATCGGGCGTGACGTCGCCGTACTGATCGAGGTCGAGCACCGAGGATGCGCCGTCGTAATTGATCGTGCGCCCCGCCTTCAGGGCGTCGCGTCCCTGCGCGAAGGACGAGACCACCTCGCCGTCGGGACCGCTCAACGGGATGATCCGGGCGTTGATCGCCGCCACGTCGGCCCCCGGTCCGGCCGCCTCGACGGCCAGCGCCAGCAGCACCATCATGTCGTAGGCCATCGCCGCGTAGTTGTTCCCGCGGCCCGGCGCGCCCATCTCCTTGCGGTAGAGAGCGTCGAAATCCGCGAAGGCCGGCGAGCCCTCGTTCGCCACGCTCTCGACCGTGATGCAGTTCGACAGCACATCCTCGCCGAGGCTCGCGATGGTGCTGGCGTTGACCGCCCAGTCGGGCAGGATGAACTTGGTGGTCGCGCCGGTCTGGTACCATTCCCGCAGGATGATCGCGGTGTCGGCGACGTAGGAGCCCATGACGATGACGTCGGGCTTGGTGTCGAGCACGCTCTGCAATTCGCTGCGGTAGCTCGGCTGGTTGGGCTCGTAGACGACCGCCTTGGTCAGGCTGCCGCCCTGCGCCTTCCAGGCTTTGGCGAAGCCCTCGGTGTTGCCGATGCCCGAGGCGTTGTTGAACGCCATCGTGGCCGGCCGCTTGAAGCCTTCCCGGGCGGCGATCTGCGCGAAGGCGCGGCCGAACCGGTCGTTGGTCGCCTGGAAGCGGTAGGACAGGTGCTTGGCGTTGGCCGGTGGCACCGACAGGGCCGGCGCGCCCGAAGTGTTCATCAGGATCGCCCCGGCCTCGTTGGTGAGCGGGATCACCGCCAGGGACACGCCCGACGACCACGTGCCGAGGATCGCCTGGACGCGGTTGACCTCGAGGAGCTTCTTGGCGGCGAGGACGCCGGCCTGAGGCTGGGTCTGGTCGTCATCGGCGAAGACCCGGAACGTCCGGCCGGCCGCGCCGCCCGCGGCGTTGATCCGGGCCGCCGTCGCGATGATCGTCTTCTGCATCCCGGCGCCGAAGGTGGCGCCCGCCCCGGTCACGGGGCAGAGCGCGCCGACGCGGAACTCCTCCGCCTGGGCCGAGGCCCCGCGGGGCAGGCCGGCCGCGAGGGTGCCGGCGGCCATCAGCCGGAGGGTTTGGCGTCGGTCGAAGCGCATGGTCGGGGTTCCTCGAGAAGGCGGGACGGGGAGGGGGTCAGAAGCGGGCGGATTGCTTGACGACGGCGCCGTCCTTGACGATCAGCGGCATGTGGCGGCCCTGGCCGGTGAGCAGGGCGAGATCCTCGAGCGGGTTGCCGTCGACGGCGACGAGATCCGCGAAGGCGCCCGGCGCCACGGTGCCGATCCGGCCCTCCATCCGGAGGGCCTTCGCCGCGTCCAGGGTCGCCGACCGGATCGCCGCCGCGGCCGGCAGGACGCGGCCGCGGATCACGAACTCCTCCGACTGGTGCCGGTGCATGTCGCCGAGGAGATCGGAGCCGTAGGCCATCAGGACCCCCGCATCGCTCAGGGTCGCGAGGGCGGCGAGGCCGGCCTCGCGCACGTCCTCGATCTTGGCGACCGATTCCGGCGGCAGGCCGAGGGCCGCCCCGTCGCGGGCGAGGGCCTCGAAGGTGACGTTGGTCGGCACCACGAAGGCCCCGGCCTCGCGGATCAGCCGGGCCGTCTCGGCCGTCACGAGGTTGCCGTGCTCGATCGAGACGACGCCGCATGCGAGGGCACGGCGGATCGCCGCATCGGTGTAGAGGTGGGCGGCGACGTAGGTCTGGGCGCTCTCCGCCTCCTCGACGGCCGCCCGCACCTCGTCGCGGGAGAAGCCCAGGAAGGCGATCGGGTCGGTCGGCGAGGAGACGCCGCCATTGGCCATGATCTTGATGAAGCGCGCCCCGCCCTTGATCTCCTCGCGGCAGGCGCGGCGCACCGCGTCGACGCCGTCGCAGATCCGGCCGAGAGTGCCCAGGCGCTCGGCGTAGTAATCGACCGGCCGCGAGTGGTTGCGGCCGCGATAATCGGTATGGCCGCCCGTCTGGGACAGGGCCTTGCCGCAGATCACCAGCCGGGGCGCCGCGATCAGCCCCTCTTCGATCGCCTGGACGAGGCCGTGGTCGGCGCCGCCGAGGTCACGCACGGTGGTGAAGCCGCGCATCAGCATGCCGTGCATGATGCGCGCCGCCCGCAGGGCGACGAGGGAATTGGGCAATTCGGCATTGGCGCCGAGATCGGGCGTCGAGGCGATCACGTGGACGTGGCAGTCGATCAGCCCGGGCATCAGGGTCCGGCCGGCGAGATCGATCACCGTCTCGGCGCCGGAGGCGAGGCCGGGGCCGACCTCGCGGATGAGGTTGCCCTCGATCACCACGTCGAGAGGGTCGCTCGGCCGGTCCTGGCTGCCGTCGACGAGGCGGGCGTTCTTGATGAGCAGGACGGAGGTCACGGTTCGATGGCTTTCCTGGTCGCGTCGAGGGCCACCGGCTGGTGCAGCAGCACGCGCAGGCCGGCCTTCCAGAAGTCGAGGAGGCTGCGGAAATAGGGTTCGTCGTCGCGCACGATGGTTTGGGCGACCATGCCGCGGATCATCGCCATGGTGAGGGTCAGGGTGGCCCGTGCCCGTTCCGGCTCGATCCCCTCGGTCTCGGCGAGGATGGTCCAGACCTCGTCGAGGGCCTGGTGGAATTCGCGCACCACCGGGATCATCCGGCCCTTGAACGTCGGGTTGTGCCGTAATTGCGGCAGGTACTCCAGGGTTACGTAATAGAGGCCGCCCGCCATCAGGTCCCATAGGTAGTCGACCACGAGATCCGACGTGTCGGCGCGGTGGGCCGTGCGCTCGGCGAAGGCGCGCATGTCGACGATGACGGTGCGGAGCTGAAACTCGAGGGCCGAGATCAGCAGGTCTTCCTTGGAGGCGAAGTGATGGTTGAGAGCGCCGCGGGAGATGCCGGCCTCCCGGGCGATGGCGGGCGTGGTCAGGCGAAAATACCCGTCGGAGTGAAGCAGGCGGATCGTGGCCTCCAGGAGGGCGCGCCGCGTCTCCGCACTCCGCTGCTCCTGTGTCCTGCGCATCGTTGCCCCTTCGTCATTCCGGAACTGTGACACGATGTTACGAACACGCAAGCCTGTTTGTTTTGCTGCCGGGTTCGCGGCTATGCCTAAATTGGAGGCAGCGCCCCTGGCGGAATGCCCGAGACGCCGGTGAGAGCGGATTCGCTCAGGATTGATCGAAAAGGCACGATGGTGGCTCGTCGCCGCCCGCCTGACGCGATGGCGGTGGCTTGAGTCGACCAGAGCAGGGCGTGTTATACCAACGGTCGTTGAAAACGACCTTTGGTTCCGTTCTCCAATTTTCGCTAAGCCTTTGGCTTAGAATCGAAAATTTGAGATGGTTCATCGGCCCGATGCGTCAGCATCTTGGGCCGATGGCATTACGACCGCCCTCGGCCACGATGTCCAAGTGCCATGACGGCCGCGCGGGTTGCCGCGCGCCGGAGCGGTCGACCGGCTCGTCGCGGTCGATGCGGGCCGCATCGTCCTCTGGCCCGACGCTCCGCCGGTCGGATCGCTCCACCTGCACCTCCCACGGGCCGGGCCAGGGCGGCGCAGGCGGGACGGGCTGCCGCGCCCCCCGCCGAGACGCCGTGACGCGCGCGACGCGATGAGAGTGGCCGCAACGGAAGCGGCGCCTATCTGTGTCGGCGCACTGCCTGATCGTGACGGGTCTGGGATGACGCATCGTGTCCGCAAGTCTGAGCCCTGGGTGATTCCGCCCATCGCCCGCATTCACGGCCTCATTCATATACCCAGCATCAGTATAGAGCATCCTGCGGGATCGGATCACGACTTTTGAGCGGACGGCCTCGCGCGGCCGGGACCGCCTGCTCATGCCTCACGGTCGCCGCGCGCGATCGGTATGGAAGGAACGACGGCGTGGAACAGTACACTGACGTCCTGTCGGGCAAGTGCCCCTTCGGCGGCGATCGCGTCGGCGGCGCCTTCACCTCACCGCCCACCCTGGAGAACTGGTATCCCGACCGCCTGCGCGTCGAGATGCTGCACCAGAACGGGCCGCAGGCGAACCCGCTCGGCGAGGCGTTCGATTATCGCGCCGCCTTCGCGTCGCTCGATTACGAGGCGCTGAAGCGCGACATCAAGCAGTTCCTGACCAGCTCGGTGTCGTGGTGGCCGTCCGATTACGGCAATTACGGCCCGCAGATGATCCGCATGGCCTGGCACTCGGCCGGCACCTACCGCATCGCCGACGGGCGCGGCGGCGCCGGCCAGGGCTTGCAGCGCTTCGCCCCGATCAGCAGCTGGTGGGACAACGGCAACACCGACAAGTCGCGCCGCCTGCTCTGGCCGATCAAGCAGAAATACGGCAGCGCCCTGTCCTGGGCCGACCTGATGGTGCTGACTGGGACTTGCGCCCTCGAGATCATGAACTTCCCGACCTACGGCTTCGCCGGCGGCCGCGAGGATGCCTGGGAGGCCGACAACGCGACCTATTGGGGTCCCGAGCAGTGGGATCCGACCAATGTCCAGGCTTTCGACAGCATGGTGACCCGCGACAAGCGCTGGCGCGGTCAGAACGGCGAGGCCGAGTACGACCTCGAGAATCCGCTCGCCGCCTCGCACCAGGCGCTGATCTACGTCAACCCGGAGGGTCCTTACGCCAACGGCGATCCGATGGGCTCTGCCCGCGACATCCGCATCACCTTCACCCGCATGGCGATGAACGACGAGGAGACCGTCGCGCTGATCGCCGGCGGCCACGCCTTCGGCAAGAGCCACGGCATGGTCAAGGCCGACAAGGTCGGGCCGCCGCCGGAGATCGCCCCGATGGAGGCGATGGGCCTCGGCTGGCAGAACCCGGAGGGCACGGGCTTTGCCGAATACACCATGACCAACGGCATCGAGGGCTCGTGGTCGCCGAACCCGACGAACTGGGACAACAGCTACCTCGAGAACCTGTTCAAGTACGAGTGGAGGCAGACCCGCAGCCCCGCCGGCGCCCTGCAATGGGAGCCGACCGACCCGGACGCGCCGCGCACGCCTGACGCCCATATCCCGGGCAAGAGCCACCCGCTGATGATGATGACGAGCGACATCGCGCTCAAGACCGACCCGGTCTATCGCGCGATCTGCGAGAAGTTCCTGTCGGACTTCGACTACTTCACGCTGCAATTCGCCAAGGCGTGGTACAAGCTCACCCACCGCGACATGGGTCCGAAGGAGCGCTATGTCGGGCCCGAGGCGAAGATCGAGGACGACCTGCTGTGGCAGGACCCGATCCCGCCGGTCGACCACCCGCTGATCGACGAATCCGACATCGCCGCCCTGAAGGCGGAGATTCTGGGCAGCGGCCTGTCGGTCTCCGATCTCGCCTTCACGGCGTTCTCGTCGGTCGCCACCTACCGCAACAGCGACAAGCGCGGCGGCGCCAACGGCGCCCGTCTGGCGCTGGCGCCGCAATCGGGCTGGACCGTCAACCGGCGCACCCTGCCGGTGATCGAGCGTCTGCGCGGCATCATGGCCGGCTTCAACGGCAAGGCGTCCGGCGGCAAGAAGGTCTCGCTCGCCGATCTCATCGTGCTCGGCGGCTGCACGGCCGTCGAGGAGGCGGCGAAGGCGGCCGGGGCGGCCACGCCGGTTCCCTTCGTCCCGGGCCGGATGGACACCACCGACGCGCTCACCGATGCCGAGAGCGTCGAGTGGCTGAAGCCCCTGGTCGACGGGTTTCGCAATTACGTCGATCCGTCCTTCGCCGAGATCACGCAGGGCCGCGTCGCCCCCGAGCAGGTCTTCCTCGACAAGGCCAACCTCCTGGCGCTCACCGCGCCCGACTGGGTGGTGCTGACCGGGGGCGTGCGGGCGCTCGACCTCAATCACGACGGTTCGCGCCACGGCGTCTTCACCGACCGCGTCGGCGTGCTGACCAACGACTTCTTCACCGTGCTCACCAGCATGGACTACGAGTGGAAGAAGGCGGATGCGGCCGGCATGACCTTCACCCTGGACGACCGGCAAACCGGCGCGACCAGGTTCACGGCGACGCGCTGCGATCTCGTCTTTGGCGCGAACGCGCAGCTCCGGGCCGTGGCCGAGATCTATGCCGGCAGCGACGGCCAGGCGCGGTTCGTCCGCGATTTCGTGAAGGTCTGGCACAAGCTGATGATGCTCGACCGCTACGACGTGAAGCGCAACGAAGCCGGGATGACCACGGCGGCGTGAACGCGGCGCCGACACGATGACGCATGGCCCCTCTTCCCTGCGGGGAGAGGGATCCTGCGACGGGTAAGGCCAACGGTCGTTGAAAACGACCTTTGGTCCGGTTCTCGAGTTTTCGCTAGAATTCTGTCCTAGATGTTTGATCCCAGGGTTTGATGGTGCACTCTTCGCGCTCGAGTGCAGGGATGCGCTATGGGCTAGGTTCACCACGGCTGCGCCACAACGACTGCGGAAATCCGTCGAGCGATCCAGCATAGTCAAGACAGCCTGAGGCACCTCGCGACGCGCTATGGCATCAATCCCAAGACGGTGGCCAATTGGAAGAAGCGAACCTCAACCGAGGATCACAACACAGGGCCGAGCGAGCCAAAATCCACGGTACTGTCCAGCGAGGACGAGGCCGTCATTGTGGCGTTCCGACGCTACACACTCCTTCCGCTGGATGATTGCCTCTACGCTCTCCAGGCAACAATCCCACATCTGACGCGCTCGTCCTTGCATCGTTGCTTGTAGCGCCACGGCATCTCGCAGCTGTCCGACGCGACCGATGAGCAGCCCAAGCGATCCAAGTTCAAACGCTACCCGATCGGCTACTTCCACATCGACATCGCCGAAGTCAGAACACAAGAGGGCAAAATCTATCTCTTCGTAGCCATCGACAGAACATCCAAGTTCGCCTTCGTCGAGCTGCATGAGCAAGCGACCCCGCCGCATTGCAGGAGACTTTCTCAGAGCTCTTGCCAGCGCTGTTCCCTACAAAATCCAGATCGTGCTCACCGACAATGGCACGCACTTCACCGATCCAGCCGGCGATGGTTGGACACTCGAAGACATCAAAGCGATGAGGGCTGAGAAGGTGCCGTTTCGCTGCCATGCTTTCGAGGGAACTTGCGCTGATCTCGAGATCGAGCACCGCTTGACCAAGCCTCGTCATCCCTGGACGAACGGACAGGTCGAACGGATGAACCGGACGATCAAGGAAGCGACCGTCAAACGCTTTCATGACGACAGCCACGATCAGCTTCGGCAGCACCTCGCCGACCTTGTCGCAGCCTACAACTTCGCGCGTCGCCTCAAGACCTTACGCGGCCTCACCCCTTACGAAGCCATCTGCAAAGCCTGGACAGACGATCCGTCCAGGTTCACGAATGACCCGCACCACCAAATTCCGGGACCAAACATCTAGCTGGCAAGGAGCCTGCGCCGATCCTCCTCCATCCGAACATGGCGCTCTGCTACCGGACGGAGGTGACAGCGCTCGTCGATGCGTTGAACGACGAGGCGCGGCGCGATGAAGCAGCCGAACTGATTCGATCGCTGGTCGACCGCATCGTCCTGACGCCTGACCCGAAGTCGAAAGGACTGCTGATCGACCTGCACGGCGATCTCGCCGGCATCCTCAACGTGGCAACAAAATCCGAACGCCCCCAGGCACACGCAGGAGTTGGATTTGAAACAGGGTCGTATGGTGGCTGGGATGGATTTTTCCATCGCGGCCGAAGCGCCGCGCAAGATGGTGGGCCTTGCTGGACCTCTCCTTGAGGGATCGCAGGGCAAGGTGGTGGGCCCGGCAGGACTCGAACCTGCAACCAGACCGTTATGAGCGGGTCCGCGCTACGTTCCCACGCCCTGCGCCGCGCTCTGGCAACACCCCTCGGATACCGTCCAATCCCCCCGGTTTCCCCCGCGTTCCTGTCCCCCCGTTGTCCCCCTAGAACGAAAGGGGACCCCTGGGTAGGAGGGAGGCATGAAGGACGACCGCCTCCGCACCCCCGTCGATGATCCGTACCTTATCTCCCTGGGGCGCTCTGCCTACTGCTTCGCCAGCCTGGAGTGGAACGCAGTCTGCTGCTGCGCGCGGATGCAGGACGGCTACCTCGACACCGTGGCTCTGAAGACCGCAGGCACTATTGCCGACGACCTCCTACGGCTATCGGGGGAGCTGGCGGAGGCTGCCCTGGGCGCCGAATGCGTCGCGGCGGCGACCGAGTTCAAGCGTCTCGTCCGGTTGCGGAACGGGATCGTGCACGCCTACCCGGCGACGGTGCCGGGCGGGGCGCAACGGCTTCTCCGCCACGGCAAGCCGTGGACGCCCGAGGAAATCGACGATGCGGCCGATGCCTATACTGCGTGCAGCCTGACGCTGAACGCCCTGCTGTACGGGGGGCTGGCCGATGTCTAGCCCGGTTACGCAGCCCGACGGGTGAAGGCGTCCTCGATGTCGAGGGTCTCGGTCGCCCGCCTCCCGGCCTTGTCCAGGGCACCGGCTGCGGCCTCCTGGAAGTCCGGCCGGTGGTGCCCGTAGACCCGCTCCAGCATCTGGACGGTCATGCCGAGGTAGGCGGCCGCCTGCCAGAGATCGACGCCGTTCAGCATCAGCCAAGTCGCGCAGGTGTGCCGCAGGGTGTGAGGCGTGACGTCCGGACCGAGCCCGGCCGCGGTGACGACGGAGGCGAAGCCCTTGTTCACCTCGCCGACTGGCTTGCCCCGGAACTCAACGACGAACTCGGGCATCGATCCGTCCTTGCGCGGGGTCCTGGCCCAACGCCGGATGTGAGCGAGCAAGCGCGCCGGAAGCTTTACCGGCGGCTGTCGCTTCTTCGTCTCGGCCGCTCCTGCCTTCCGCCGGTGGAACACGCCGCGCCGAAGATCGACCCACCCCCGGCCTTCCGCCGGGACGAAGCCGGCCGAGCAGATCGCGGCGGCACGGGTACCGGTGTAGATTCCTACGAGAAGGAACCTGGCGAGGTGCCGAGCAGGGCGCTTGCTCGTCGCCACGACCTTGCCCTTGTCCGAACCCCGGTGGCGCGTCTGCATCTCCGGCATGTGGAGCATCGTCCGGAGCAGGCGCGCCGCTTCCGCGCGCTCCAGGTAGCGCTCCTTCGACGGGCTCTTGGGCGGTAGCGGGACCTTCACGGTGGCCCGCATGTGGCCTTCCTTTAGGTAGTGGTTCAGCGCCGCCTGCAGGTCCTCTAGTTCCCGGCGCACGCCGGCATCGGTGACCGTGCGCGGGCGCTTGCCGGTCTTGTCGGGCTTGGCCGACTTCCACGCGGTCTTCTTCCGCCACGTGCCGTACGCCCGGACGCTCTTGCCGTTGACCTCGGCGACCGTCATGCCATCCCACCAGGCCCCAAGTTGGAGCAGCCGGGCGGCGGTCTTCTCGGGACGAGCGTGCTTGGGGGCGATGTCCTCTCCGTAGACCGCGAGGACGTCCGTCACCAGGATCTCGCCCAGCGCACGGTCCTCGTCCCGGGCGGGGTTGTGCTTGCGGGTCAGGTACTCGGCGAGCGCCGGCTCAGCCGCGCCGCGATTGCGGTCAGGGAGTTCAGGGAGGACTGGGACGCCGGTGACGATGTTTGCCTTGCCGTCGCGGATGACCCAGACCGGCCGCTTCCGGAGCGTGCCGTCCTTGTTGTGCTCGGCCGGCTTTTCCCAGAGTCTCGCTCCGAGGGCGCGTCGCGGCATGCTTCTCTCCACTCCCTGATGATGCGCTTCGTGACGACGATTTGCCGGCCCCATCGCTCAGGTCGCAGTTCCCCGCGCGAGATGGCCGAGCGCAGTTGGCGGACTTCGACGATGGGCCAGTACGTCGGCCGAGTGGCTCCGGGGAGCGTCACCGGCATGCACAGCGTCGGAAGCCAGACCGCTGTCTCTAGGTCGAGCGGCGTGTCATCTTCGGCTGCAGCAGCCAACGCTGGCCTGCCTTCGAAGACGTCGCGGGAGACGATGATGTCGGGAAGCGTCATACGAGCACGATCGGGTGTTTGCCGAAACCGATCAACGGCCGCCGGCGAAGGTTAAGTGCGTATGGTTGATGTCGTGGCCGTGTTGGTCCCGGCTTAGACGAGCTCGGCGACGGTCACCCGCCGCCGCGGCCGGGATGCCCACTCGGCCATGGCGGCCCGGAGCTCCGCCGTGACGACGACGTCGGAGCGCTCGGCGAACCATCCGCGCATGCGAACCTGGACGCGGGCGCCGGCCCGTTAGGCGAGGCGCTTCGCGGTCGAGCGCGAGCACCCAACGGCTTTCTCGATGGCGAAGATCTCCACGCAGGCACCGACCGGGGGGAGGAGCGCCTCGTCGATGGGCTCGGGCGGCATCTTCGCGACGAACGTGTTGACCGCCTGAGCGAGCCGGGCGGCCCGGGCGAGCGACAGCTGCTTCTCGAACCGCGCGCCCCTGGCACGGCTGTCGCCCTCGCGGCGCATCTCGGCGAGGCGCTCGCCCCACTTCCATTCGTCCAGCGCCTGGGCGGTGGCGTGCGCGATCCACTTGGCGTGCAGGTCGCCGACAGCGGGGCCGACGAGGAGCGCCCGGGCGGACCAGGCCTCTCCCGTGCCCGGGTCGCTGACGTAAGCCCGGAGTGGTGCCCCGGCATCCATGTGCGGGGCAACCTCGCGGGCGACGCCCCGAGGCAGATGCCCGAGCCTGATATCGTTGCGCCACCAAACTTCGACGGCGCGTGGGTCGTGCTCGTTGTCCGGCGCCCGGACGAGGACGAGGCGGTCCCCGGCGCGGGGACGGACGGGATCGCCGTCGAGGCCCTCACGTTCGTAATCGTAGAACTGCAGGCCGGCGATCTCGCACCCGGCCCAGGGCTCGCCGGCGCGGATGCGGTCGGCCTCAATGGCAGCGTCCGCGCCGGCGAGGAGGACGGCGCCGGGGAGCTCGAAGGGGGACTCGCTCATCGGCTATTCCTCGACGATGCGCTGGAGGATTTTGATGTACTGGCGCACATACCAGCGTGCCATACGGAGGGTCTCGTCGGAGGGCTGACCTTGACCCGCCCGCCAACGGCGCGCGTCGCGCTCGCTCTCACCGAGGTCGTTGGCCAGTTTGGCGTGCCAAAGGTCGCCATGCAGGGCGCGTCCGATCCGCTCCAACTGCTCGTAGTTCGTCTCGTCGAGGGCCGGGCCGCCGTTCCCACGGGCAGCGGGAGATGGGATGTCGAGGCTGAGCTTCATGGCGTCTCATCCCCGACAGCGCGCATCACGCGGGCGGCATGTTCCCTTGCGATGAGCTTCACAAGCCTGAAGTCGAAGGCAGTGGGACTGCCCTGGCCCGCCAGCCACCGACGGACGCTCTGGTGCGACAGGCCGTTGTCGGCGGCCAATTTCCCAATCCAGAGGGGGCCGTACATCGCCCGTCCGATGCGGGCGATGACGTCGATTGGGCGCTCGGCGGGAGCCTCGGCAGCGGGGGCCGGCTCGTGCCGGACTGGGGATGCCTCAGACATGGAAGTCCGCCATCTCAAGCTCGGGCAGATCGCGACCGTCGGCCAGCGCTTGGAACCAGCTGGCTAGCGCAGGGGACATGCGCGGCGCCGTAAATCCGGCAAGTTCCGGTTCGAGCGCCGCGGGACGGGCCCGGGCCTGGTCGACGTCGGCACGGATGAACTCGACAGCCTCCCCCGGCGTGATCTGTGCGCGCTGCGCCAGGTCGACCGCGATGGCGAGATCCCCAACGGTCAGGCGGCCGGGCGGCTGGACGGGCGCGGCGGGACGGAAGATCGGCTCCGGACGCGGTGCGGGCACCGGCTCGGGTGCAACCGCCTCGACCTGGGCAGCCAGGGCGGCGGCGGCGTCGAGGCGGCGCCAATGGGCGTAGACCGTCTGGACCGAGACCTCCCAATCGTAGGCCATGCGGGCGGCGGTCTTGCCCTGGGCGCGCTCGGCCCGGATGACGTCGTCGGTGGGCATGCGGCGCATGCGGGGCATGGGGTAGGTCTCCGGGATGGGGGGCGTGACGGTGACAGGGGGCTCGGGTTCGGCCGGTTCGGGCTCCGGCTCCAGCGCAGCGAGGTCGGGGAAGACGGCGGCGACGGCGGCCGGGTCCTCGTCCCGGAGTGCCGCTGCGAGAACCGCGTCGACCGGGGGCAGGACGTAGCGGCCGGTGGCGGGCTGCGCGGCGACCAGGGCTAGCGCCGCGCGGATGACGGAACCGACGGCGCGCTCGAAGGTCAGCCTCGCCTCCCAGGCCGAGATGGCCTCGACGTCGCCGCGACGGGCCCTTGCCCCGAGCGAGGTCGCGACGCCCCTTTCCTCGGAAGAGATCGTCGGCGGCGTCAGGCCGCGGCGCGAATACAGGCCCTGCGCGCCGACGCTGATGCCGGCCGCCCGGGTGCCCCGCTTGGCGCTCCCGAGGGCGTAGCCCGTCTCGATGGCGACGGCCGCCTCGGCTTCCGAGCACGACATCGAGCGACCCCCGGTGCGGGGCGGGGAGACGCGGCCTGCCTGGGCGCGCCCCTTCTGCGCGAGGGAGCTCAGCGTGCGCTCGCCAATCCAAAACCAGCGCTCGCAGGCCATATCCAGGCCGTGCGAATCGACGATCCGGGCAACGAGCGCCGGCGACGGCGTCTCGTAGACGTCGCCGTCGATGCTGGAGAGGGCGCCGCCCGTCATAGCAGGCTCCCCTGCGAGGGGCGGCGGGGATCGGCCGAGGGCATGAGCACCGGGCGCCGGGGTGGGACCGGCGTCGCCGCGGCCGGGATGGTGCGGACCTGGGCGACGGGACGGGCGTCGACCGGCGCGGCCGGGGGCATCTCCGACGGGATGTCGACGACAGGCGCACGGGCGGCGTGCCTGTTGAAGGAGGGGCTTGCGGCGAGGCGGATGTCTGCTTCGAGGTGCCGAAGGAAATCGGGCAGGTCGACGAGGTCCGGGTCGTCGAGGAACGGGTTACGCATGGGCGGCCTCCCGCGGCGCGAGCGTGTAGACGGTGTGCGACTGCAGCCCGAGAGCCGCCAGCAGGCGGGGCCCCGGGGGCTTGGCCCCGCGGGCGACCTCGCAGACGTAGGTGTGCGAGAGGCCGACCGAGGCGGCCCATGAACGGTGCGACCCGGCCGCGCCCACGCGCTCCCGAAGGAGCGCGAGGACGGCCTTCGTGTCGGCGGGCTGGCTCACGCCGCGGTCGCCGGCTCGGTGGCGGGCTTGGCGTGGGGGTCGACCCAGGCCTCGAACTCGGCGCTCTCGACCCAATGGGCGGGGTAGTTCCCGTGCATCCATGAGAGCACGCGCATGTCGTAGCGCTTGCCGTGGTTGTTGCTGCCCGGCGTGCCGACGCGGAGATCGTGCTCGGCCTCCTCCAGGGTGGCGATGACGATGTGGGCCTCGCCGGCGCCCTTCATCGTCTTGCCCTTTCGGGGGGTGACGAGGTCGCCGACGGCGAACGGGATGTGCCGGCCGTAGAAGGCGGCATGCTCCCGTAGGGCGACATCGATCAGGGCGGGCGGACGGTGCTCGGTCTCACCGAGATGCTCGCGAGCGAACTCCGCGAACAGGCGCTCCATGCTCATATTGCTTCGACTTTCGAAGGAAGTATTGGTGAACGGCGTTCAGTGAATCCAAACGTGTACATGGAAGCGTACGGGTCGCCGGCATGGTGTCAACGGGGTGCGTCATCTTGGTCTTCAGTCACCGACGAGGAGTGTGTAGGATCTACACATGCGCCATAGGCTACGTCGCCCGTTAACCGCGATGACCATGTACCCCTTCCCCCCATGAACACCGATTTCGTCTGAAAGCCCCTTGCGAAATTCTTGGTTGCGATGGCAGCATTCTGGAATCCCGCAGGCTTCCAGGATTCGCCGCAGATGCTCTCCCTCCTCATCCTCGCTCTCGCCGCTGCCGGGGTCGTCATCCCCGTGCTGCTCGCCGCCATCGCCGCATCCCGGGGCGGTCCTGAGACCGCCCCAGCGGTCCCCGCACCCATCGGGGCGGCCCTCCCGGTCGCCGCCCTAGGGCTGACGTGGCGCCGCCTGCGAGACGTCCGAACCCGGCGGGGCGACCGGACGCTCTGGGCCGGCGACGGCGATACGGCGATCTACAGCCGTGCCTACCGCCTCCTCCGCGTCCCTCTTGCCGAGGTCGGGTTCTCCTGGGGGACGGCCGAACGTGCAGGGGGCGTCGTCCAGCCCTTGTGCTGGGAGGACCCGACAAGGGGCGATCAGGCCATCCTCGATGCGCTCACCGACGCCGATGAGGCTCTCGCCTACGACGACCGTCGTATTGCCCGGGAGGACGAGCGTCGCCGGCAGACGGATGCCCTCGACGCCGAGCTCCACGGCGAGAGCCGCAAGGCGGACCTGCAGCGCCTGCGCGAATCGCTGCGGGACCTGCATTGGGCTTGGTCGAAGAAGCGCCGCGAGCTCGCCGAGGGGCTCCTGCGCGAGCCGGAGGCCGAGGGCGGCATCCCCAAGGCCGTCGTCGCGAAACTGGCGCGCGATCTCACCGCCGACGTCGACGAGACCATCCGCCGGGTCCGTGAGCGCATCGCCCAGGACCCGTCGAAGGGCTGGCTGAAGCTCGCCGAGAACCAAGCCATCCATGCCCCTCTCAGGACCGCGCTTCAGATTCTCTCCAGCCACGACGAGGATTTCGCGACGCTGGATAACGGCGTGGGCTGGGGCAAGTCCCACAGCCACGCCGGGCACATCCTGTCTGGCATGACCGAGTTCACCGTCATCGAGGCGTCGCAGGGACTCGCAGCGGTCTGGCGGCACCGCAAGCAACTCCGGCCGGAGCTTCGGCTGGCCATCTTCGGTTCGGAGGCGTGATCATGGCCAAGCGCAAGCAGAGCCCCTGGCAGGGCGACCTCTTTGTCGCCGACGCCCTCGTCTACACCGCGTCCAAGGACGCCCTCGTCGGGGAGCTCCTCCAGCACATGAAGGACGCCTTGCCGCCGGGCGTGCCCATGGCGGTGACCGAGGTCGTCTCGGTCGTCCGTGACCCGCACGGTGCCCTGGTCGGGCGCGTGCGCGTCTTCGACGGCCAACTCCACACCGTCCGAGTCCGGGGCAACCCGCACTCGGTGCGGGAATACTCGTGGCCAGACCTGAAGGTGCCCTTCGGATGGGACGAGGAAGCCCGATCATGGCGCCGGTACCCGAAGGACGCCGATCAGCCCAAGCCCGACGTTGCCCCGTCCCCCGGCGAGCGCCTCGTCGCGGCGGGTCTTGTCGATGAAACGTGGCTCCGGCTCGGCGGCGACCTGCGTGACCCTGATGCTCCGGAGAAGCCGCGGTCCCTGGCCACGCCCCTATTCGCCAAAGTCCTCGGGTCGGGCGAAGTGCGCCTCTTCCTGAATTTCCCATCGGCCAGCGGCTTGGCGTTTGTTCAGCGGGTCGAGGCCATAAGTGGCTTGAAGGCGGCTTGGGACACCGAGGAGATTGACAGCCCCTTCCGGTACCGCGGGCACCACGCCGAGGATCTAACGACCGACGCGGGCTGGGAGTCCCTCGCGGCAACCCTGGAGCACACCACCTCAGACTACGTCGCCATGTACGCCGCCCGGGCGGCCATCGAAGGCAGGCTCGCCATCGCGAACGCACGATCCCTCATGGACGCCGCGGGGGTCCCGGAACCCGAGTCTCCCGGCCGGGAGGCTGCGATAGCGAGGCTCCAAGTGCAAGCGTCCGGGCAGGTCATGCCGGTCGTCGAGGACGCCTGGGCCGTCATCCACGCGGCGGAGGATGGCTTGATCAAGCCGGGCGGCTGGGCGAACGGGTACCAAATACCGGCCACGCTGACGGAGGCGGGCCGGGTGCGGTTCGGGCTCGCGCCGAAGCGGCAATTGAAGGCGTTGCAAAACAGCAGCGCATCACGGGTGCGGCCGAATGCACGTTAATCACGGAGCTAGTGCTTGATTGCCGCTCGTCCGTGCAAGCAGTAGATTTTTACACACGCTTGCCGCACCCGTTGACAAGCAAGTCGAGCCTAGCTGTGTCGCGGCTTGTTTTGAATTCTACGACAAAAATTGAGGCATATATGAGCGATACACTAAAGTTTTTCGTGAAAATCAATGGGACCGTCCGCATCGAGACAGTTATTGCCGACAGCCATGAGCATGCGGCCCAGCGCTTCCTTCTCAGAGTCGCTCGACGGGACTTAGGGTCGAGAGGCTATAAACCTCAGGTTATTCGCGAGGGGGTTACAGATACTGGCGCGAATTGGTGGAGAGGAGAGTTGTGGCGTCGAGCGCGCGACGGTAACGGTTGGGTAACCGATGATTACCGCGCCATATTCACAACGCGAGAAATACCTCTTGAATCGTGAGGCGATAGGCAACCAGCGGTCTCATCATGGCGCCGAGATTGGGGCGAATTCCTCGGAAGTCGTGTACAGGCTGAGATCTCGCTAGCCTGCTCTCTCTGAGCTTCGCCCTATCGACATCCGCGCAGGCTTCGTCCCGCGTGGGAGCACCTTGTGCGAACCCGGGGAAATCGCACATAAGGCCGGAGATGGTCTCGCGAGACGGGCATAGCCGCCGACGGGCGGCACGGAGATGGTGGGCGCTCGCCGCCCGCCTGCTCGCGCTCGCCCTCGCCCTGTCGCTGGTCGCGCCCGTCACGGGCTACGCGCACGACCTCGCCTATCACGGGGGCCACCGGCAGGCCGCGCAAGTGACGCTGTCGGCCTCCGCGCCGGACGCGGGCGCGAACGACCCCGGCCTGGCCTGCCACATCCATTGCGGCTGCCACCAAGTCACCCCGGCGGCGGCCACCGGTCCCGTCATGCCCCGCATCGAAGCCGTGCCCCCGGTCTACGCCAGCTTGACCGAGACGGCCTCGTCAATCGACCCCGACCGCCTGCCAAGACCCCCTCGCGCGTGAGGTGACGGCGCCGTCGCGGCGCGTCCCCGCCCTGCGCCGTCCGCGGTGCCGGGTCCCTCACGTGAACATACGGGTCCGACCGCGCACGCCTCCCCGCGTCGAACGGAAGCCCGTCCGAGCAGGCCCCCATGCGTATCCTCCTCTCCGCGGTCCTCCTGGCCGCCGGCGTCGCCATCGGTGCCGCCGTCCCCGCCGTCACCGGCTTCGTCCAAGACAGCCTATCCGCCGCCGGCCTGCCGAAAGACCTGTTCGCGTTCGCTGCGGGCCCGGCTCCCGCCAAGCCCGAGCCCGCAAGGGTCGGGGCCGGGCAGGACGACGATGACGACAAGGGCGCCGCGTCCCCCGAAAAGGCCCACGGCCAGGTTCCCGGAGGGCACGGGCACGAGGCGGCCGAGGGGCACGCCGAGGCCGAGGCGGGCGTGATCAAGATGGCCCCCGAGCAGGTCTCGGGGCAGGACATCTCGGTCGTGAAGGTCGAGGGCGGCACCCTCGCCCGGCACCTCCTGGTGCCCGGCACCATCACCCCCGACACCGACAGGATCGCCCGTGTCCCGGCCCGGGTCGTTGGTACCGTCGCGGAGATGCGCAAGCGTCTCGGCGACCGGGTCGCCAAGGACGAGGTCGTCGCCGTCCTCGAAAGCCGGGAGGTCGCCGACGCCAAGAGCGAGTACCTCACCGCCTCCGTGCGGGCCGAGCTGGAGAAGACCAACTACGACCGGCAGCAGGCGCTCTGGGACAAGCGCATCTCGTCGGAGCAGGTCTACCTGCAGGCCAAGGCGACCTATACGGAAGCCACCCTGCGCGTCGACCTCTCCCGCCAGAAGCTCTCCGCCCTGGGGCTGAGCGCGACCGAGGTCGCGGCCGCGCAGAAGCGGGACGAGGCGACGCCGAACCAGTCCACCCTGCGCCGGTATGAGCTCCGCTCGTCGCTCGCCGGCCGCATCGTCGAGCGCAAGGTCGACGTCGGGACGAAGGTCGGCGGAGAGGGGGACCCGGCCGACGTCTACACCGTTGCCGACCTCTCGACCGTCTGGATCGAACTCTCGGTGCCGACCACCGAGCTTGCCAAGGTGCGGGAGGGCGCACCGGTCGCGGTCACCCCGGCCCAGGAAGGCGGCGACCGCCATGCCGACGGCAAGGTCGTTTTCGTCAGCCCGTTCCTGAACCCGGACACCCGCTCGGCCCGGGTCATCGTCGCCCTGCCGAACCCAGACCTCGCCTGGCGCCCCGGCACCTTCGTCACCGCCGAGGTCGAGATCGCGCACGACGCGGTCGAGGTGCGCGTCCCGAAGGCTGCCCTGCAGTCGGTCGGGGGAGAGCGCGTCGTCTTCGTGCGCACGGAGGAAGGCTTCGAGAAGCGCGAGGTTGAGCTCGGGCGCTCGGACGACGATTCCTACGAGGTCGTCTCCGGCCTGAAGCCGGGCGACCCCATCGCGGTCGCCAACTCCTTCCTCCTCAAGGCCGAGCTCGGAAAGTCCGAAGCCGGCGACGACGACTGAGCAGGAGACCGGACATGATCTCCCGCATCCTCGATTTCTCCGTCCGTCAGCGCTGGCTCGTCGTGCTCCTGTCGCTGCTGGCCGCCGGCTTCGGCGTCCACGCCCTGACGAAGCTGCCCATCGACGCAGTGCCCGACATCACCAATAACCAGGTGCAAATCAACACCGTCGCGCCCGCGCTCTCGCCCTTCGACATCGAGAAGCAGGTCACCTACCCGGTCGAGACCGCGCTCGCCGGCATCAAGGGCCTCGAATACACCCGCTCCCTCTCGCGCAACGGCTTTTCCCAGGTCACGGCGGTCTTCGCCGACGACGTCAACGTCTACTTCGCACGCCAACAGGTGGTGGAGCGCCTGAGCGAGGCGCGCGAAGGGCTGCCGTCGGAGATCGAGCCGCACATGGGGCCGATCACGACCGGCCTCGGCGAAATCTACATGTGGACCGTGCGCTACGCGGCGCCCGGCGAGCGGAAGGCGTCGCGCCCGGGCAAGCCCGGCTGGCAGGCGGACGGCAGCTATCTGACGCCCGAGGGGCAGCGGCTCGCGACCGAGCTGGAGCGCGCGGCCTACCTGCGGACGGTTCAGGACTGGGTGATCCGGCCGCAGGTCAGGACCGTGCGGGGCGTCGCCGGCGTCGACAGCATCGGCGGCTACGAGAAGCAGTACCATGTCCAGCCGGACCCGACGAAGCTGACCGCGCTAGACCTGTCCTTCGGCGACGTCGCCCGGGCGCTCCAGGCGAACAACGCGAACCAAGGCGCCCGCTACCTGGAGGACAACGGCGAGGGCTACGTCGTCCGCTCCTCCGGCCGCCTGGAGAGCATGGACGAGATCGGCAACGTCGTGGTCACGACCCGCGGCGGCGTCCCGGTCCGGGTGAAGGACATTGCCGAGGTGCGGATCGGACGCGACCTGCGCACCGGCTCGGCCAGCGAGAACGGCCAGGAAGCCGTGGTCGGAACCGCCCTGATGCTCATCGGCGAGAACAGCCGCACGGTCGCGGCCGCCGTCGACGCCATGATGCGCGACATCCGGCGCTCGCTCCCGCCGGGCATCGAGGTCCAGACGGTCCTCGACCGGACCCGTCTCGTCGAGGCAACCATCCGGACCGTGGCGACGAACCTCACCGAGGGAGCGGCCCTCGTCGTCGTCATCCTCTTCCTGCTGCTTGGCAACATCCGCGCCGCCGTCATCACTGCCCTGGTGATCCCGGTCGCGATGCTGATGACGACGACCGGCATGGTCGAGGCCGGCATCTCGGCCAACCTGATGAGCCTCGGGGCGCTCGACTTCGGCCTCATCGTGGACGGGGCGGTGATCATCACCGAGAACGCCCTGCGCCACCTCGCCGAGCGGCAGCACGCCCTCGGGCGGGTCCTCACCATGGAGGAGCGCCTAACCACGGTGCGGGCCTCGACCGAGGAGATGATCAAGCCCTCCCTCTATGGGCAGGCCATCATCATCCTGGTCTACGTGCCGCTCCTGACCTTCACCGGCGTCGAGGGCAAGATGTTCGAGCCTATGGCGCTCACCGTCATCATCGCCCTCGCGGCGGCCTTCGTCCTCTCCCTCACCTTCGTCCCGGCGATGGTAGCCATCGTGGTCACCGGCAAGGTCACCGAGAAGGACAACCTCATCATCCGCGCCCTCAAGGCGGTCTACCGCCCGATGCTCGGTGCCGCGGTTCGCGCCCCGCTGGCCTTCGTGGCGCTGGCCCTGCTGCTGCTCGCCGGGAGCGGCGCGCTACTGGCCCGGCTCGGCACGGAGTTCATCCCCACCCTCGACGAGAAGAGCATCGCGTTGAACGCGCTGCGCATCCCGTCAACCTCGCTGTCGCAGTCCCAGGCGATGCAGCTCAAGGTGGAGGAGGCCATCGGACGCTTCCCCCAGGTCGCCTACGTCTTCTCGAAGACCGGCACGGCGGAGGTGGCCACCGACCCGATGCCGCAGAACTCCTCGGACACCTTCGTCATCCTCAAGCCCCAGGAGGAGTGGCCCGACCCGGGCCTGTCGAAGGCGGAGCTGCAAGAGGAGATCGAGAAGGGGGTGGGCCGGCTCGCCGGCAACGTCTACGAGTTCTCCCAGCCGATCCAGCTCCGCTTCAACGAACTCCTGGCCGGGGCCCGCGGCGACCTTGCCGTCAAGGTCTTCGGCGACGAGTTCGAGCCGATGACGCGAGCGGCCGACCGCATCGCCGACATTCTGCGGGGCACGCAGGGTGCGGAGGACGTCAAGGTCGAACAGACGGCCGGCCTTCCGATCCTGGAGATCAAGGTCAACAAGACCGAGGCCGCGCGCCTCGGGCTCAGCACCGGCGCCATCCAGGAGGTGATCGGCGCGGCCATCGGAGGCCGGCAGGCGGGCCTCCTGTTCGAGGGCGACCGGCGCTTCCCCATCGTGGTGCGGCTCACCGACAAGGTGCGCGAGGACCGCGAGGCGCTGGAGAACATCCCGGTTCCGCTGCCGCCCGGGCCCAACGGGCGCTCGACCTCCGTCCTCCTGAAGCAGGTGGCGAGCTTCTCGGTCTCGGAGGGACCGAACCAGATCAGCCGCGAGAACGGCAAGCGGCGCGTTGTCGTCACCGCGAACGTGCGCGGGCGCGACATCGGCTCGCTCGTGGCCGAGGTCCAGGGGAAGGTCGCCGAGCAGGTGCGGATGCCGCCCGGGTACTACGTGACCTGGGGCGGTCAGTTCGAGAACCTCGCCTCGGCCAAGCGGCGGCTGACGGTGGTGGTGCCGGCGTGCTTCTTCCTGATCTTCCTCCTGCTCTACTCCGCCCTGGGCTCGGTCCGGGACGCGCTCCTCGTGTTCAGTGCGGTGCCGCTCGCCCTGACCGGAGGCATCGCGGCCCTGTGGCTGCGCGGCATGCCGTTCTCTGTGCCCGCCGCCGTCGGCTTCATCGCCCTGTCCGGGGTGGCGGTCCTCAACGGCCTCGTGATGCTGACGTTCATCAAGCAGCTCGTCGCCGAGGGACGCCCCCGCCGAGAGGCGATCCTGGAGGGCGCCATGACCCGGCTGCGGCCCGTCGCCATGACTGCCCTCGTCGCCTCGCTCGGGTTCGTTCCGATGGCGTTGGCGACTGGGACAGGCGCGGAGGTCCAGAAGCCGCTCGCGACCGTGGTCATCGGCGGCCTGATCAGCGCCACCCTGCTGACCCTGGTCGTCCTGCCGGCCCTCTATGCGCGCTTCGGCGGCGCCCGCGCCACGCCGCCGGTCAGCCATGACGAGGACGCCGATGGCGCCGCGCCGTTCCGGCAGGCCGCCGAATAGCCCGCCTGCCGCAGGCATCGAGGGGCAGCCCGAGCCCCTCGATGTCTTCTCCGTTCAGCCGATCCGACCTAGCGCCGGAAAGGTCTCCATGATGAGGGAGGCCACATCGGTCATGCGGTCGGTGACCATCAGCAGCCCCATCGCCACCATCACGCCCCCGCCGACGAGCTGAAGCGCACGGCCGAACCAGCGTAGGGTCCGGAGGCGCGCGACGAAGCCGGACAGGAACAGGGCCGCCGCCACGAACGGCACGCCGAGCCCGAGCGAGTAGACGGTGAGCAGGGCGACGCCCTTGCCCGAGGCCGAGGAGGCCGTGACCGCCAGGATGGCACCGAGGACGGGACCGATGCATGGGGTCCATCCGAAGGCGAAAGCCGTTCCGAGGAGATAGGCAGCGACGGGTCCCCGACCCGGCGGATCGCCGTGCCAGCGTAGCTCGCGCTGCAGCCAGGCGGGCCGCAGCAGACCGGCAGTGAACAGGCCGAACAGGATCACCAGCAAGCCGGAGGCGAGGTTCAGCGTCTCGCGATGAGCGAGCAGGGCGAAGCCGAGCGCGCTCGCCCCCGCGCCGAACGCGACGAAGACAGTCGTGAACCCGAGCACGAAGCAAAGGCTCAGGCCGAGCGTGCGAAGGCTGTCGCGCTCGCCGGCGGCCGACTGCCCGGCGACGTAAGACACGTAGCCCGGAACGAGAGGCAGCACGCAGGGCGATAGGAACGATACGGCGCCGGCCGCGAAGGCCGCGAGGAAGCCCACGCTTGAGGCGTCGATGGCCATCGGTTCAGCCCCGGCGGAGTAATGGACGCAGGATCGTCACTCCTGACCGGACCCTGCCGCGGCGAAGATCTTCAAAAGGCGTTGGCGCTCCGCCTCGGTCCTGCCGGGCCCCGCCGGCTTGAGTGCCACCGCACCCCGGACCGGCTCGCGCTTGCCGGCGACGGCAACCGGGCCCGAGGCCGTCATGGCGACCTCACGCGGCCCTGCGGCCAGGGCCTCGGGGCGGCTCACCTCGCCGAGACCGCCTCCGGCCGCGATCATGGTCTCCCGGAACGACCGGTGCTGGCCACCGTCCTCGTACACCAGCCGGACGGCGGGCGTCCCGCTCGCCACGAGGGCGGCGACCTGCCGCTCGTCATCCGCCTGCTTCCGCGCGACCGCGCCAGCCGTGGCCTCGTCGCCGGCATCGAACACGTATCGGCCATCGGCGACGCCGACGCCCGGCTCGGCCCTCGTGACCTCGAACCGGTCGGACCCCTCCTTGAGGTTCCTCCAGAACGCGATATTCGGGTCCTGCCGGTGCCGGGCCATGTTTTCCGGCGTCATACGGAACGGGTAGGACTGGAACTGGACGGCGCGCTGGCCGCCCGCGAAGGCCTCCCGCACCACGGCATAGAGTTCCGAGATCGCCTCGTCCGTCATCGCGAAGCAGCCCCGCGACGAGCACGAGCCGTGCACCATCAGGTGCGCACCGGTGTGCCCCAGGGAGCGGTCGTACTCGTTCGGGTACCCGAGATTGA
>NZ_LABX01000073.1 GCF_001043915.1 Methylobacterium aquaticum
CGTGAATGATCCGGGCTAGGCCGTGTGGACAGTTACCGGATCCATAGGACGATGGCGGCGAGTGTGACGACGGCGGCGTAGTTGCGGGCGGTCTTCTCGTAGCGGGTGGCCACGCGTCGGAACTGCTTGAGCTTGGCAAAGCAGCACTCGATCAGATGGCGCTCCTTGTAGAGCGCCTTGTCGAGGTCGTACTTCCTGGCCCGCGAGGGATTGTTCGGGATCACGGCCTTGGCGCCCTGGTCGGAGACGAGCTTGCGCAGCCGGTCGCTGTCGTAGGCGGCATCGGCCAGGATCACGTCAGCCGGGAGGTCCTTGAGCAAGAGTTCGGCCTGTGGCGCGTCGCCTTTCTGGCCGGCTGTGAGGACAAAGCGCACCGGGCAGCCGAGCCCGCGCACCGCCAGGTGGATCTTGGTGCTCAGGCCGCCGCGTGAGCGGCCGAGGGCTTGATCGGCCGCAGGCTCGGACGAGGGGCGATCTCCAGACCCCCCTTTTTTGCACCCGCCGCATGTTGGTGGGCGCGCACGATGGTGGAATCCACGATCAGGTACTCGAAGTCAGGATCGTCCGACATCGCCTCGAAGATGCGCCACCATACGCCCTTCCGGCTCCAGCGGCTGAAGCGGCGGAACACGCTGTTCCACTCGCCAAAGACGTCAGGCAGATCGCGCCAGGGCGAGCCGGTGCGCACGATCCACAGCACGCCCTCCACGAACATGCGGTTGTCGCGTCCCGTCGAGCCCCGCTGATCGGGCCGACCGATGATGAGCGGCGCCATCCGCTCCCACTGCGCGTCGCTGAGAACCAAGCGATCCTGAATGCTCAAGGCTGTCCTCCAAATGACAGCCTTGAATCACGGCTTAACCCATCCGTGAACCCCAAGTGTCCACAGGGCCTAGTGCACTGACTCATTCGGATGGTGCAGCGTTGCCATTGACGGCGTCTAGGATGGCGGCGGCTGGCTTGGTCCAGACGAAGGGCTTTGGCCTGTCGTTGTGCTCGGCGATGTAGCGGTTGATCGCAGCCTGAAGGTCGACGATCCCGCTGAAGCTGCCCCGTTTCAGCCTGCGCCGGGTCAGGGCGGAGAAGAAGCCCTCGACCGCGTTCATCCACGAAGCCGAGGTCGGGGTGAAGTGGAAGATCCAGCGTGGATGCCGGGCCAGCCAGGCTCGCACCTTCGGGTGCTTGTGCGTGCAGTAGTTGTCCAGGATCACGTGGATCAGCTTGCCCGCCGGCACCGCCGCCTCGATTGTGTTGAGGAAGCGCAGGAACTCGTCGTGGCGGTGACGCTGCATGGGGTCATCGCAGAATGTGCCCCAAAACGTACGCTAAGGCCGCTCGGCTGAGCCCGTGGTGCGCAGGGGCCTGAACCGCTCCCGCGGCGTATCGATGTCGCCCCAGAGATAGTCGCCGGTGAGGCTGACGTGCTCCCAGCCGAGCGGGGG
>NZ_LABX01000074.1 GCF_001043915.1 Methylobacterium aquaticum
GCATGAATAATCCGGGCTAGAACATCGTCGAGTGGCAGAAGTGTCCGCCGCCGGAACTCAACCACAATCGCTTCTTCGGCCGGTGTCAGCACCGTGCTCCTCGGCGACTTCGGTCCCATCGGTGCATCCGTCGTCACCGTACGCTTGCGCCATTTCGCGACTGTCTTGGGGTTCAGTCCGTACTGGGCAGCAAGGGCGCGGCTACTTTCTTTCGACGCTTGGAGCTCGGCTCGAATACGCGGCGTCGTGCGGGCGCAGCCGTGAAGAACTCCTGCCATAGTGCATCCTCCGCCTGACGCGTCAGCGCCGATAATGCACCATCACACTCCGGGACTGCACACCTAGCCGGCATCGGCCAGGACGGTGCCGAACCGGACCCCGCTGTCGCGCAGCCGATCGAGTTCGCACAGCGCGATCTCGCCTTTGCTGCGCGCCTTGCAGGCTGTCTCGGGCACGCCCGCGCGGGCGCAGCGCTCCACGTCGCTGGTCCATTCCTCGGGCAGGAACAGGCGCAGGCCGAGCGGCAGGGGGACCTCGTGGCGCGCCAGGGTGAGCAAGACGAGGGACTGGCCGTTGGCCTTCTTGCCCAGCACACCGCAGTACTGCCGGGCGACCCCGACCGAGTGCGTGCCCTGTTTGGGCAGCGCGGTGTCGTCGATCACCAGGAGGACGTCGGGTCCCCCCAGCAGCCCGTCAGCCTGGCGGGCCAGTTCGGTCCAGAGCGGGGCGTCGTCCCAGGCCGGGCTGGCGATGAAGTGTTGGAGTTGGTCGTGCCCGGAGAGCCCCAAGCGCTCGGCCATCGGCTGCAGGCTCTTGCGATCACCTGGCCCGAGCAGGCCGCGCAGGTAGAGCGGCGCCCAGTGCCGACGCGTCTTGCGACCCATCGCGGTGAGGTACGGCGCCAGCCACGTGTCCAGGTCCACCGCGTCGATACGATCCTCGCTCATGGCCGCCTCCTGCTGCTCCAGCCAGAAGGAAAACGCACGAAACAGCCTCAAAGGGCCCAGGTAGTGTTAGACAGTCATTGTAATAAACCGCTCGGCCGACATGTATTTTCCATGAAATTGTTCATTACACCATTTTGTGAACTCTCTATCAAACTGTTCGACACGTTCAAGCGGCAAGAGTAAGAAGTTTCTCTCGTCAGCAATCTTGCGCACTAAGTACGAAAAATTTGTAAGTGTTTCAGTGATTTTATCCTTTGTGATATCATCTAAAATTTCACAAATAATAATAGGTCGTTGATTTCTCAGAATTTGGATTGCTCCTGACAATACTTTTTCTTCGACACCCTCAACATCAATTTTAATTGCTACAATTCGCGAAAAAGCTTTCACCCCTAAGGCTTTGGAGCCGAGGCTACCAGGAAGATCCCGATCTATCCGCAGAAGTATATCAAGCGGAATAGCGAGCGAGCGCTCTACGTGGTCAGCTTGAGATGGGTCGAACTCTGCAGACTCCCCCGGACACATCGAATATATACCATATCTATGCGGAAGATCGACAATAGTTTCCTCTGACCAGACTGCAAAATTTGCAGCGCAAATATGTTGCTCAATTGAATTCAAAACTAAATTCCTGATGGCACGTCCATATGTCACTCGCGATGCTTCGAACATCACGAACTGTGGCATCGAATTTAGCTTCGCGCCGAGAAGAGAAAAAAGACCACTATAAGACCCAACGTCTAGAAAAAGTTCTCCAACATTTGCTGTTTGTACTAAGTAAGACCATATGGCGAGAGATTGGTTTTCATCAAATGTGCCATCGATGCACATTTTAACGATAGGATCATCCTCTCCCCAAGAGTCAATAACAGACTCCATCATAATCTCGCGAGAAGCAAAATTCAGTTTTGAGATTGCAATTTGGCGTGACATCTGCTTTCCTTTCTGCGTTGTTGACACGTTTGTGATCAAATTACAAATACAATCCGCCATAACTCACTAGCATTGCCCAACAATTCTGAGATGAATACCCAGGCGGAACTCTAGACACAATGTAAAGATCAGATGTAAGGATCAAATCATCCTTCGAACAGAAGATACGTCGCGTTTCTCCAGATCGGATGAAGATGGGTTGTGAGCGGCGATCTGCCTGCTTCACCCAGCCGACGATACTCGCCGGGGCACGACCTGGTCCTGCCGCGATCACGTTCATGAGCACGCCAGAATTTTCTCCACTGTTTCTGATATCTATGAAAAAGGCATCGGCCGAGCCCAAGTTACGGTCAAGATGGAGGCGCGCGACTACGATGTCCGATTCCATTGGGTGAATGAGCCAATATTTCTCTTGGTTGTTAAAACTGACTTGCTCACCCCACCATTCTTGCTTTTCGGGGTGGACACGGACAATCGGTGTGGTGGGGGTAACATCGTGAACAATTATATTCCTGTAACGGTCTGTGAAATCAGCTCGATCGAGCCGTAAACCATAGGTCGACACAAATACTCGCGATGAATTGAGACTACGATTTAACTGTGTAGGATAATATATATTGATATTACTTGCGTTGCTAGAGAAGTTTGTATAATTTAGAGTATCGGGTATCACACAAATTTGAATTTGTTTCTGTAATAAACTTTGAAAAAAAGCCTGCCATCCATATGAATAGCTTGCATATTCATAATTATGATGCATTAGGACGTCGCGTCTCACAGCGACGAGACGTCCGACTACAGGCATGCCAGCGAGAATACACGAGGATTGTTCGCCTGCCGAGAACTGAATTGATTTAATACCATTATTATCGATAATCATATCGTGAGAGGTAATAACACTTATCGATGGGTTTTTCTTAAATATGTCCTTAGCGGCTTGACAAAAGTAGCGGTTCGGCATGTCGGTAGCGAAAAAGATAACTGCAACATCCTCGCTTATTTTAACTAATATATCATAAATCTCATCCATTTGAAGTCGGCCATAAGATGAAGCAATAACACGTACATTTGATAATTCGGCTTGCAGGGCGCCTGCTTGATTTATAAACGATGAAGAACATAAAACTGTTGCTGTATCAAATTCTTGCTCCTTAAGGACTTGACGGCATCTTTCAAGAGCCTGATGATCCTCAACGTCGCATATTAAAAGATGCAATTTAGGAAAAATACCACACGTAACGTGGCGTATAACGTCTGGCAAATCATTCCAATAGGGTACGTCGGGTTGAGTGATGAGATTTGTTGTTGGCTGCCATGCAACTGACTGCTTCATGACGAGCGCAAGATCCTCTGGCGAGTCACCGAACATCAGGCAGTTCTCACCATCAACCCATGCTTCGTGTCGGCCGAATGCGCTGCATGACCGCCGAAGCAAAACGCGATTGCCCTGCATGGCACTTTCATAAGCGAACAGACAGTAGCTCTCATAGTCAGATGGTATGACAACCGTAGCACCGACCAGCATTTGCCGGCGTTCGTCAGGACTAAGATTAGTCAGGATCCGGATTTTTTCGCGTAAGCTTGGCGGAATTAGGGACTCGAGCCAAGCCACATAGCTCTTATCCCACCCATAAGAAATTAACAGTGCCTCGCCCTCCCCCTCCTGCTCAAAATATAGACACGACGCCTTGATAAACAGATCCGGCCGCTTAAATGGTTGAAATCGCGATGAAAAAACGAATCTCACATCAGTGTGATAGTTAATGTATTCTTCGTATTCAATGTCGTTATCAACATAAATTGGCGGGGTTTCAATAATAACCTGCCTGAACCATTGATCTGAAAGTCGGTAAAACTCCATATTCTCACGAGCAATTTCTTTAATATGCCCTATGATAATATCCGCGTGATCAAGAGAGAGTCGTTCTAGATCAACCAGGCCTGCATGCCAACCTGAACTTTGATGATAGAATTCCTCATGCTTAACAATAATTCCAAAAGTTGAGTGCAATCTGACCGCGATCTGAGTTTCGTGAAATGCTATTCCGGATCGCTTGGCCTCGATCGAGACAGCGCCCCAGCCTCCGTAGTCAGGGAACTCGATAACATCAAATATCACCTCTTGACTTTCGATTTCTTTTAACTTGGCAAAATACATATATGATGTGTAATAGGCTTGCAAATAATCCCAATTTGTATGCTGCGACTGATTCAATAAAACGCCAAATTCCGTATTCGTTAAACATTTTGGTTCGCAGAAATGTGCGACTACATTATGTTTTGCGCAATATTCAATAATTTCCGAGGCGCGGCTGTTCAACTCTTTTGGTAATAGTAAATGTAGGTTAACACGATCAAATTCTTTATTTTGAATAATCCAGTTGCTAATAAGTCTGCCAATACCACCTGGCGCAAACGGATAAATCTCATTTGTCACCAAGCAGACGTTTCGACGTTTGGCATTCTGTAACATTTTATTCTCCTAAAACAATACTAAAGACGTTCATTTTTTAGACATCGACGAATTTTGCAATTGAGTTGAGCGCCAGAATAGTACGAAGATCAACATAACTATTCATCATTTTGATGAAACATTCATAGTCATTTTTGATTTCGAAAAATATCCGATCGATCGCCGTCGTAATTGGGGCCGGGGAGTCGATCATGTTAACCTCAGTCAATTGAGTAAATGGGTGATCTTCAAGCTCTACAAGGCCCAGCTTGCCTGTCAAGCAAGGAGTTCCAACTGCCAGAGCTTCTAATTGTGTCATTGGTTGGCACTCTGCCAAGGTACAATTTAGTACGAGCGAAGCTTCTGCCATGCGATCGTAGAGCTGGCTTCCTCTTTGATATCCTATTACTTTGCATTTATTTGTATCAACGATCGATTCGAGTCCCGATGGCTGATTTACTGTAAACACAAGACTAACATTCTTAGAGTTGAGCGCGCCAATAATATTTGTATAGAGATTTTTACGCAATGTATTTTCCAATGGAACGAACACTGTACCAACGTTCTTAGGTACCGTGAACTGGTATGCTATCATTCTTGGAGGCGCATTGAAAATCGTAGCCGGCCAATAAGACGTAATTACATGTTGAAAATCTGGCTTGACGCTTCCAATTCGATGAAATACTTTCTCACTGAGACAGGTCAAAATAGATTTTTGTTGAATTATTTCATAATAATGCTCAAACTGGGTACTTGTCACATGTGTAACTACATATTGATCTATTTTTTTTCCGAAATTTTTATTTAAAGCTCGCGCAACCACCTCTGCATTATTGCTAAACCCTTGATATACTATTTTACTGATTTTTTGTTCATATATAAATCCAATTATTCTCCGTACCATATCTCCATCTATATTTTGATCGGCAGAAATTCCGATTTTATGGCCTGGTAGACACGACGTGGCACTGCGGATGCCATGCCACTCAAGATGGAATACGTGAGCCACGCGGTCGAAGCGATCGTCCATCTGCGCACGATGTGTTTCGGCCGGACCGTTGATGCGCAGCTTGAGGTTTTGTAATGTCTGCACCACTTTGAACTTTCTATTTCAAGCGGACATACGAAAGAAGTAACTCATCCATCACATCTTCAGGTAAGTTAGAAGGTGCGATACCAAGCTCGTCGAACGCGTATGGATTTGGAGCAAATCCTTTTTTCGCTCCGAACCGTACAAAATGCGAAAGTGCATCGAATTTTTGAATGTTATATGTATGCCTATAATAGCCGCCGTGAAACTTCGGATTGCAATCATGCCTGTCACGCGTGGCGCTTCGGAAATAATGAGTCATTGGATCGACAATCGACTCGCTTGAGCGCTGTGCTGACATCGAGTAGAAGTCAGGATCAAAGTATTCCGACATGCGCAGTACGCCCTTCTCTGAAAAAGTACTCCAGTTTTTCAGGTAGTGGACGACCGGATTGACGCGACCAACATCATTGCGCGCTATCTGAAATCCTAAAAGGTCTTGATGCTCTTGGACACATTTTTCATATAAAATTGGTGAGAACAGCATATTTGGTGATGCCAGTCCGCCTTCGTCACTAAAGATAAAAGAGAATGGGTTTACCGGAGAGCCACTGATACCCCTCGCAGGCGCAAGTTGGATATTTGAGTTGGCATTGCGCGACCGTATTACGCTGTCAATATACCCCATATCAAAAATTGGATGAGGTGATAGTCTTAGTTTTACTCCATTCTCGAAATAATCCCTAATAGGAGTCATTTCATTATGAATTCTCGACCCACGTTGAGATAAATAATAATCTTCATCAAATAAGATCAACTCGCGGATATGTCCTCCATTATATGTATCTATATACTCCAATTTCGCTTCTTGAAAGTAATTATCATTAGTGCTTATGTCCATATCAATAAGATATGATAGAAATAACCTTATATCGCAATCCGCACTTGACTCATGATTCGTGCCTGACATTGACTGCTCCACCTCTCATTTCTAAAAAATATTCAATCCTTCCGCTGATATTGCCGACGCTTTGTGGTTCAGTTGCAAAACGCTCCGACACTAATCGCGACTGCCATATCTGCTGAATGCGTATCGCATTGTCTCGCAATCCTTGCAAGCTCAGATCGTTTTGGAGGCTATCTTGTTTGACTAATAAGTATACCAAGGCGGGCGAGCCCGAAGGCGTTGTCGAGCCACCACTGAAGCCACAGGGCGAGCAGGTCGTTGCTGGCTTCGACCGCGTAGGCCACGTCGCGGGCGAGGTACGCCAGGCACGTCTGCTGGCGCTCGCCGTGCCCCTGCTGGCCTGAACCGCTCCCGCGGCGTATCGATGTCGCCTCAGAGATAGTCGCCGGTGAGGCTGACGTGCTCCCAGCCGAGCGGGGGGACGTGGGCGAGCAGCCGTTCTGGAACCTCGGCGCCCTGGTGGCGGAGATGGTCGACGGCGCGGCCGAGATAGACGGTGTTCCACAGGATGATGGCCGAGGCGACGAGGCTCAGGACGTCGCCCTCGGCCCAGCGGACGTCTAACAACGCCCGGCCGAGACGGGCATGAAGGCGCGCCGTCTCCTTCAGGAGCCTGGTGTCGTCCATCAGCCGTTCGGAGCGGGAACGCTCGGCGCGGAGGAACAGAGATCCCACCATCTTCTCGACCATCGCCACGGCCGCGTCGGTGAAGAGCACCTCCATGTCCAGCGCGAAGGCGCAGAGCGTCGCCAGCCGGCGGCGCTCGAGCCGGGAGAGGTGCTCGGCGCTCATGATCGCGGCCTCGCGTGCGATCACGCCGTAGCGGGCGCGGTGGATGCGTCGGCCCCGGTTCGGCTCCAGGCCGATGCGGGGACATGCGCCAATCGCTCCAGCACCGCCTTCAGGTTGGCGGCGCCGGGCGCCTCCGGCCACTCCCGCACTCAGGTCAGGGCTGTGCGGCCCGGACTGGATCCGGCGGACAGGAGATCGTCCAGCCGCTGGGCCTGGTCCGGTCCGAGGTCGCGGATCAGGCTGGCGAAGGCTTGGCGGCGTGCTTGCGCCCGGGCCGCGAGCGCGATGCACTCCAGCGTGGAGGCCGCCGGCAACACGACCCGCGTCTCGCACAGGAGACGCGTCATGGCCCCACGATCACCTCGCCCTGCCGAGAGGCTGGGGTTTTACTCATGTATGCTAGAAATATGTCCTATTATTTGTCTATTCAAGATATTTTCTCACAGCCCACGCCGCATCTCTGAGTTATTTGATAGACTTACTGTATGTTTCTTCTATATTTTTACGATCAAGCTAATTTTAATTCTTTTATAATCAGCTATATGGTCAGCTTTAAAATCTGGATGATTGACGATTTAGTGTAATGCTTGAAGAAAACTCTTTTCTTCAAGCGCATTATATGTATATCATGTATCTCTGCTGAAAAAATTATCGAATGTACTGTACATTTTTGAACTCCTTGTTTTATGAGATTGCGGGGTTGATCATCACATTTATTTGCATGCGCAAAGCGGTTGTGGTCGAGTAGCTCGGCTATTCGGCTGCGCACTCACAGATCCAGGCATGCGGTTTTCCTGCACCCGGCAGGTCGTTCTGCAGAGGTCAACCCGCGTGAATTTCCGCCCGTGTTGCGGCTGCTTCCAGGCGCCGTGTCTGGCTCTCAGCGGCCTTGCTCAGGATGCGGTCAAGGTAACAACGCTCAATCATAGCCCAGGCGTGATCCTTATATGAGAACTTGCTTCTCACATTGAGCAAATTCTCGTACTTCTGTTCAATAATATCCAATGGTATGGCGTCTAGAAGATCAGATATCTTTGAATAATGCTGACCATCAATAGGTGATACGAACTCAACGCCATGCATATACACGTCCAATGAGAAGGACGACCAGTCGATTTCGCTGCTGAACGGTAGCCGATAGGAATGGGGACTGAATAAGACTGGGACGCATCCAGCCGCAATCGCGTCGAAAATACCTTTACGAGAAGGTGAATCTCCCGGCGGCTCCAGAGAGTATCGGCTATTGAGGCGGACTGCGTCAGCCGTTTCGAGACTTTTTACGGACGGCAGCCAAGGGTAATGCTCTGTATCTATTCCAACGACGACATTATTTTCATCAACAAATTGATTTGTGAGCTGATGCATGATTCCGCCCCGTAATCCTGGACGAAAATTTCCGACCATGCACAACCGATGGGAACGCTCAGATGGGCGGCGTAGGGGTATATTCTCTAGCGAGTGATAGCTCGACGGATACGGAATACTAGAATGTGCATGACTGTCATACTCCGACTCGAGACTCAAAATTGTAATATTTGATGGGATTTTTACACCCATGTGGATCAACGAACGCCCGATAGCGCCAAATACCAGAACGAACTGAATGTGCGGGTAGCTATTGGCGAGAATTGAAATGTAACTATACTGCTCATGTGGATTGCCTGTATTTATATGTATGGCAAGCGAATAATACAGTGGGACAATTGCGATGCCAGCAAACTCAGAAAGTTGGGACAACTTAATATATTCATAAGAATTATGATATGCTCCATGCGCAATTGCTTCAATGCAAAATTGATCAGTGTTCCATAGATAGTGACTGACTTGGTTACCCAGAGGGTCTCTTGATGGTGCATAAGACGCAAAGATTTGACTGTTACACGAATCCGGCAAAGCGAGAATGCGGCAGTTGGTATGCAGGTCCATGGTCTTTCAGTTCCAATCTAAACGATTTCAGCCGTCTAGCACGAGCCGCGACATCTCACACCCCTGAGAGTTTGCCACCGCTCCAGACCACGTGATTACCCACGCCCCTGATGGTGTAGTTTAGGCGCGCACGGTCTTGAGGGTGGTGCTGAAGGGACTGGCGTCAGTCAAGCGTGCCGTGTCGACGACAGTGCAAATGGCGGCTTCGTCCTCAGCATAATTATCCAGAGTGGTGATTTCGGTCCCACCGCGCCGCAGGCGAGCGGCTGAAGTGGGGGTGCTCGCGGCGCCTCTTGCTAAGAGCCGATTTCGCTGACTCCCTTGTGAGATGAAGCCGTAGCGATTTTGAGCGTTTGAGCAAGCAGGAGCTGATCGAGCCGGTGCTGCGGCTCGGCCGCCCCTTGATCCCGCCCGAGCAACTTCTGCGCGCCATGCTGCTCCAGGCGTTCGACTCCGTCCGCTCCGAACGTCAGTTGATGGAGCGCTGAACCGCTCCGGGTTTCCCGGAGGCTCCAACTTCTGAGAGGATGGAGCCATGACGAAGCGAACAGCCCCGTTTTCCCCTGAGGTGCGCGAACGCGCGGTTCGCATGGCGCGCGACCACGAGGGCGAGCACGGCTCGCAGTGGTCTGCGATCCAGTCGATTGCGGCCAAGATCGGCTGCTCGGGCGAGACGCTGAGGAACTGGGTGCGCCAGTCCGAGCGTGATCAAGGTGTGCGACCCGGTCAGACGACGGACGAGCGTGAGCGGATCAAGGCGCTCGAGCGAGAGAACCGCGAGTTGCGCCAGGCCAACGAGATCCTGCGCAAGGCGTCGGCGTATTTTGCCATGGCGGAGCTCGACCGCCGGTCTCGGCCATGATCAGCTTCATCGACGATCATCGAGCCGCCTACGGGGTCGAGCCGATCTGCAGGGTATTGCCGATCGCCCCGTCAACCTACTACGTGCATGCCGCCCGACGTGCCGACCCGGACAAGCAACCGGTTCGTGCTCGCAGCGACGCGGCGTTGATGATCGAGATAAAGCGCGTGTTCGAGGCGAACTTCTGCGTCTACGGCGTGCGCAAGATCTGGCGGGAATTGGCCCGGGAAGGGATCGTGACTGCTCGATGCACGGTGGCGCGGCTGATGCGCCGATTGGGCTTGGCGGGGGTGGTGCGTGGCAGGACTGTGCGCACCACGATCCCCGACCCAGCCGCAGCCTGCCCGCTCGACCGCGTCAACCGTCAGTTCAAGGCTCCACGGCCGAACGCCCTGTGGGTCAGCGACTTTACGTACGTGGCGACGTGGTCGGGCTTCGTCTATGTGGCCTTCGTCATCGATGTGTTTGCCCGGTGCATCGTCGGCTGGCGGGCCTCACGCAGTGCTCATGCAAGCTTCGTTCTGGATGCTCTGGAGCAGGCCCTGCACGAGCGCCGTCCCGTCCAGGGCAGCGGTCTGGTGCACCACTCGGACCGCGGCTCGCAATACTTGGCTCTACGGTACACAGAACGCCTGGTCGGTGCGGGCATCGAGCCGTCGGTCGGCAGCGTCGGCGACTCTTACGACAACGCCTTGGCGGAGACGATCAACGGCTTGTTCAAGGCGGAGGTCATCCACCGGCGAGGACCATGGCGCTCCTTCGAGGCGGTCGAGTACGCCACCCTGGAATGGGTCGACTGGTACAACCACCGTCGCCTCCTCGCGCCCATCGGCAACGTCCCTCCCGCCGAGGCCGAAGCGCGCTATCATACCCACGCCGGCGACCAAGCCATGGCCGCCTGACCCAAGCCAATCAGCCTCCGAAAAACCCGGAGCGGTTCACCGCCCGAGGATTGTCCGCACCTCGGACAGGTTGCCTGGGTCGCGGTGGTGTAGGCGGTGATCAGCAGCCCAGCCGTGTTCAGCGTCAGATTATCGACGTGAAGGCCGTCCGGGACCGACGGGATCGACGGGTTCGAGATCGGCATCGTGCTGCCCCAACGGCTGCCATGCGCATCAACGCCCAATCCCCTCCACCAGCACCGAAAGTGCGGATGAACCTCGTTTGGACGCCGTTTGACATCTTGCCCTGCTTCAAGACACGCGAGTGCCGCCGCATCATTGTAGCAGCCGGCTACGATGCAGACTGAACCCAAAGCTTTGCCATTTCTAACTAAACGGAAAATGCTCTAAGCCAAGAAGCGCTTAATGCTGATCGAGCCCAATCCAAATTTCATCTTGTTGTTGCTAAAATAACACATTTTTGCCGAGGATTATGGGGTATGCTAAATGGACGTACGACAAAATGCTGTTGTTACTAACATGCTCAACGCTAGCTTTTGCAAAAGCATTTTGACGTATAATAAGTATTTGCAATTGAATAAACCACTGTAGGGAAGCCACATGTTTGT
This sequence comes from Methylobacterium aquaticum, assembly GCF_001043915.1. Taxonomy (GTDB): domain Bacteria; phylum Pseudomonadota; class Alphaproteobacteria; order Rhizobiales; family Beijerinckiaceae; genus Methylobacterium; species Methylobacterium aquaticum. Next base: position 11,420 of record NZ_LABX01000074.1, read on the forward strand.
TACTAGATTGCTGTCAACGCGCATCGACTCTTATAAATTATGCTTGTGTGATGGAAATTTATGATTTGCACAAAAATATAACATCATAACATAACAAAGCGAGCTTCCGAGTCCGCAAGATGTGAGGCTATCAATGAATTATGTTATAATTTGCACTGTTGGGCGATCTGGATCTACTCTGCTACAGGGAATTCTCAATGGAATAGATGGATATTGCATTCGCGGTGAAAATGACAATTTTCTTTTTGGACTATACATGTCTTATTACTCTCTATTAACATGTAGTACAATCGAAAAAGGAACATCGTCTATCCATCCCTGGTACGGCAGTGATATATTTGATTTAGATCAATTTATAAACGATAGTCGAAAGATCGTTATTAACCAATTCAGATTTCCTAGAGGCATAAAAACTGCAGGATTCAAAGAAATTCGCTGGACAAGCCCATACTTGCACGGAAAATATTTGCATGATTATCTGGAATTTATAAATCTAATATTTAAAGACGTAAAATTTATTTTTCTTACCAGAGATTTACATGAAATCTATGAGTCGCAGGTACGAGCTGGTTTTGGTACACAAGAGAAGGGATACGATTATTTTTCAGAGCACGTTATTGATTTTTATGAAAAAATGAGGTCTTCAAACTTACCTATATTTGAGATTGATTATAAAGATATTACATTTTTATCGGAAAAAATGGTTAGTATGTTCGAATTTTTAGATGCTGACTATAATGTGGATCGTATCAGATCTATCATTTCGACAGAGCATAGCTTTGCTAACGCAAAAAAATTTACATCAACAGCGCTGGTTCCGTCCACTCTTCTATCGACGGCGGCACCGACGCAGCCGCCTGAACGGTCCGCGGACTACACTGGGATCGAGCTCGAGGTCGGTGGTACGGTGGTCCGCATCGGCCCGCAGGCCAGCGAGCCTCAAATCAGGGCGGTGATCCGAGGTCTGAAGTCGCGGCTGTGATAAATCGATACAAATAGCGGAAAACGCCCGCCTAGGGCCTATTGTCACTTGATCTAGAGCAGAGTGGAAGCGAGGCAGAGAACTGGTCCTCTCCCGTTTTCACGGACATGGAGGTTAGCCTGCGTTCCGCTCGGCCTGCTCGGGCGTGATATAGCCGAGCGCCGAGTGGAGGCGCTGTCGATTGTAGTAGCCCTCGATGTGGCGAGCAGGTCGCGCCAGGCCTCATCCCGGGATCGCGGTAGGGACGCTCATTTCTGAGCGCCCCCCGCACAGAACCGAGCGGGCCCCATTCGGGCACTCGGCTCCCACCTCGGGTGTTTGACGGCGAAGCGTTCACTGGGCCATGGATGGAGGATACGCGGTCTCGGCAACCAGTCGCTGGCGAGCTTCCTCATCCGCTCCCAGGTGGTGAAGTCGCGCTGGGAGCGCCGCCGGAGCGAACGCCTCCAGAGGTCCACCACCCTGTCGCGGAACGCGCTGAGTGCACGAGCGTTGGTCGGCACCGCGTGGTAGTTGAAGAAGCCGCTCACCACCTGGGCCAGCCACGCACCCTGGACAGGGGTACGATAGCGCGCTTCGGCCTCGGCGGGAGGGACGTTGCCGATGGGCGCGAGGAGGCGACGGTGGTTGTACCAGTCGACCCACTCCAGGGTGGCATACTCGACCGCCTCGAAGGAGGCACGGTCCTACCTGCAGCACCCCGTCCTCGGGCCGCGGCTCCTGGCCTGCACGGCGGCGGCCAATAAGGTGACGGGGCGGACCGCCAACCAGGTGTTTGGGTCACCCGATGACGTGAAATTCCGCTCGACCATGACCCTGTTCGGGCGCGTCGACCCGACCGAACCAGCGTTCCGCGAAGCGCTGGCACGGTATTTTGACGGTCAGAAAGACCCGCGCACGCTGGAAAAGCTCGGATTCTGACGATCCACTACCACAAAAGCGGAAATGCAGAAAACAAATTTTACAGAAATACGATTCTGCGGGTATTGAAGTAGGGTGGAATGCGCTCCGGCGGCGGTCAGCCATCACCTCGAGCGGTGCAGCCGGCAAGTTCAGGGGTCCAGCGCCCCACGCTCTAGGGTTTGGATTCGCTGTCGCATAGCGGCCGCATCATCCCGTCCGTGCAAAGCGCGGACAAAACCTCTCAGGAAGCCCGTAGGTGGCCTTTTGTGGCTCTGACCTCGCTCTGTCAGTTGGAGCGATCAAAACCCTTCCTGAGACCACGCTGGTGGATCTGCCACCCCCACTCCCGGTAGCAAGAATAGGCCGCCGGAGGCGGCCTTTACCAATGTGAGCCGCCACAGGCGGCTTCCTTGTTGGGTGGAGAGCGAGTTTTTGGCGAAGCCAAAAAGGGGCGGGTTCTCCGTTGCATAACCCTCAGTCCAGTTTTCGACAAATCCGATTCGGTGAGTCTGGCTGCACCGAAACTCTTAACAGCACAAGCCTGTTGTTTGGCACATGCGCCAGGTTTTAGATAGTTTTCTAAGTTTTAATAAGTTTTAGGATTTTCGGTGCACTGCGCCGACAAAAATACGCACTTCTAATCAACGGCTTAGCGGTTAAAAAATTGGTGATGTACGGCCTGCCGATCGGTGATGTACGGCTTGTCATCGGTGATGTACGGCTTGTCATCGGTGATGTACGGTTTTGGATCGGCGATGTACGGCTTTGACAAAAGTTTTCCACAGGCCTGCCGAGGCTTTTGCCCCCATGGCTCAGCCATCGGCGATGTACGGCTTTGACAAAAACGGCTGACAAAAAGGCGGTCAGGCCAACGGCAGCTCGGGTGCGCCGGCACCACTGCCTAACGGAACATTAGCCGCGTCAGGCTTGCGTTCGCGCATGACGAGGATCTCCTCGCGCTTCCCTTCAACCAGCTCCAGGTCGTAGTCGGGGAACGGGAAAACCCGCGTGCTCTCGACGAACTTGCGCACCTGATAAGCGAACTGGGGCAGGCTTTGCATTGAGCCGCTGCGCTTATGAAGTTCCTTCAGCCCATACCGGGCGAGTCCGGTTTTGCCGGCCGCGCGGCGGGCCAGCCGGTAGATGAAGCGGCCGATGCCCTGCGTGATCAGAAAATACTCGGGATTAAGTGTCAGGATCTGTGGGTTGCCCTTTTCCCGAACCACGCCGTTATAGACCCAATCCGGCACGCCTATCTCAACCTGATCAATGTTACCAGTGGTGGTCTTGCTGATTATCTTGAACGTCTGGATCAGCGGCATCGCCACCACTTCGCGGCGGCTCCCGCCGGTCAGGTTGACGATCTTGATTCGGGTACCCTGCAGGCGGTCCAGAGCGGCTTCCAGATCCTTGTACTGCTTGCCGCCGGAACTGCGTCGGCAGAACTTCAGGATGTGGGATGAGCTAGGACGGTAGACGCGCGCTGGTGCATCGGTGCGCAGGCCTTTCTCCTGGCTAAGGCGGTAGCGACGCGCCTCCTCGGCCAGGCTCGTGACCATGTGTAGGAAAATGTCGTAGTCGAACACCGTCGCGAGGCCGGCCGAGGCACTGCCGTCGATCGTGATGATGCAGTCCTTCAGCTCGTAGCGGATCTCCCCTCCCCGCTTGGTCTTGCCGAGCGAGAACGGCGCCACGTCCATCAGGTTGACGTCGTCCTTGAGCGGGGCGTCGTAGATGCTCGGCACGAAGAACGAGAGCTGGGAGTCGTCCTCCGGGGACTCGCGTAGCACCGGCGCCGGCAACTCGGATTTCAGGGCGCCGACGATGTCCGGGCGGCGCTCGTTGAGCTTGACCGCCTCGCCCAGGTCCCTGAGGGCCTGCTCGAGGGCGTTGGTCGGCTCCGGTGAGACCTTGAGGTCGGCCAGGCTGCGCCGGCTGTAGAACCGCCGGAGGCGGCTGAGTGCGTCCTTGGTCAGTTCGAGGGTCGGCCGACCCGTGGCACCGCAGAACCGGTCCGCCAGCTCCTGTAGGTAGGCGTTCTTCTCGTGCAGCCCCAAGGTCCCGAACTGGTCGAGGGGCATCAGCTCAAGGCGGATCGCATCACTCACGGCTGGAATTCCGGTAAATCGTAAAAGCGTATTTCTGGTTCAGCGGATTTACGACGCTGGGAACTCGCGCTCGAGCAGTTCGCGCATCATGTCGGCCATCTTCCGGCCACGGGCGGCGCACTGCATCTTCACCCGGCGGTGCAGGCTCTCCGGCACGTCGATGGTGAAGCGGGACATCTTCTCCTTCGGTGCCGGCGCCGGCACCGCCTCGACGGCCTTCAGGGTCGTTACGGCCCCCTCCTCCCGATCCGTGGCGGCCGGTTCGGCACCACGATTGGCGATCCAGGCATCCGCAGCCTGTGCCAGCTTGGGCCCGGGCACCTTGAATGAAACCTGTTTGGCTCCCTTGCTCATGCAGCCTTCCTTTCCTTCTTGGTCTTGGGTTTGGCTTTCATGTCGACGAGCTGGGCGGCCAGCTGGCTGATCTCCTGCGCGGCATCGCTCTTGGGATCGGTCTCGATCACGGCGAGGCCTTGGCTGGCGCTCTCGGCGAAGCCGACCCGCTGGCAGATCTCCACCGGCAGGATCGGAAAATCAAACTGGGACAAAGCGTTACGTACGTCGCGCCCGATCGCCGTATTTACGATTTTGCGGTTCACCACAAATACAGGTTTGATGTTTTCCTTAAACTGCTGGGCTTCCTTGACCAGCTGCACGGTGTCGGCCGAGGCCCAGACGTCATACGGCGACGGCTGCACCGGCATCAACACGATGTCGCTGGCGAGGATCGCAGCGCGACCGAGGTCGTTCACGCGGGGGGCGCCGTCGACGATCACCACATCGTAATCGGCGGCGATCTCCGGCAGGTCGCGGTGCAGGGTCGGCTTGGCCATGCTGATCACTGGGAACAGCGGCTCGGCCTCGCGCACGGACGACCAAGCCATCGAGCTGCCTTGCGGGTCAGCGTCGACCAGCAGCACACGGTAGCCGGCCTTGGCGATGACCGCCGCCAGGTTGGTGGCGATGGTCGTTTTGCCGACCCCGCCTTTCTGGTTGAGCACCCCGATGATCATGCGCCGCCTTTCTGGATTTGCGTATCGTCGGATTTACGATTTTCCGCAAACCCGGCTTTCTGGGTTCACGATTTCACAGAAGCACGAGCTTGCCAACGCTTCGTTAACGCTCCGTGCCAGCCCTGTGTCCATTGGGGCACATTTCTGTAAAGCCACATAACCGCAAAATCGTATTTCTGTGATTACGTGTTCGGCATGAGGTAGCGCCGCCCTCAAGGCGGCGCACGGAAAGGGATCACCATCGCGCTGACGCACCGAAGCAGGATCCCTCTGGGAGCCGGAGGCCGTACCCGTGGGGCCTGGTTCCGCATCAGCGTCGTCCGGGGATGAACCGGAGCCACCTGTCTCTGGCCTTCTATGCCGGTTCGTGCCTGCCGGTTCTGACAGGTCCTGTCACACGGAAAATCGTAAAAGCGGATTTCTTGGGTCCGGCCCCTTCAGTCACGCCCAGGGCGGAACGTACGGGTCCTGGTCCCAGCCAACGAGGCCGGGACGCGGCGGGCGTGGGCACCGCGCCCGCCGCCGCGGCACACGCACAAAAGCCCGACGGATAGGCTTGTCGCAAACTC
>NZ_LABX01000075.1 GCF_001043915.1 Methylobacterium aquaticum
TGTGGTGGGCTCGATAATGTGTTGACGAGACAGCATCGCCTCCTGCATCCGGGCGAGCCGCGCCTCCAGGCCCTCCGTGAAGGCTCGCCGCACGGGGGCCGGCTGGCGCGCCGCCTCGCCGCCGAGCGCCGCCAGGGCGCAGCCGGTTCCGGGCCCGTCGCGATGGGCCGCCGACAGGTAGGCGGCGACGAACCTCGCGAGGTCGGGCGGCGCCCCTGGCTTTCGCGGCGCGGGCGTCAGCGTCTGGGCCAGTGCCTGGGCGGCGAGGTCCTCCTTCGAGTCGAAATGGCCGTAGAAGCCGCCATGGGTCAGGCCGGCGGCCTGCATCACCTCGGCCACCGTCACGGCGGCAAAGCCCTTCTCGCGGAAGAGGCGGCCGGCCGCCTCGAGGATCCGGCGCCGGTTCTCCTGGACCTGCTCGCGCGTCACCCGCATCCGACGCTCCACTCCGGTTGACAACATTGAGGATGGCGATCATCAATATCGTATCATGATTGATGTCATGTAAGAAGGCCGGAGGGATCATGGACGCGGTTGCGTTGCCGGAGGCGCCGATGCGGGAGCGCCGCGTGACCTGGGCCGATCCGCGGGCGATCGCCCGGGCGGGCCAGGGCCTGGCCGGGCTCGATTTCCTGCGGGCGCTGATCGCCGGGGAGGTACCGCCGCCCCCGATCGTGAACCTCATGGGCATCACCCTCGGCGAGGCCGAGCCGGGCCGCGTGACGATGCGGATGGCGGCGGGCGAATACCTCTACAACCCGATCGGCAGCGTCCATGGCGGCGCGCTGGCGACGCTCCTCGACAGCGTGATGGGCTGCGCCGTCCACACCACCCTGCCGGCCGGGCGCGGCTACACCACGCTCGAGATCAAGGTGAACTACCTGCGGGCGGTGACGGAGGTCTCCGGCTGCGTCACGGCGGTCGGTCGCGTGGTCCATGCCGGCCGCCGCCAGGCCGTGGCCGAGGCGAGCCTCACCGACGAGGCCGGCCGGCTCTGCGCCACCGCCAGCACCACCTGCCTAGTCTTCGATCTGCCCGCCTCCCGGGAGGAGCGCCCATGACTCTGCCCTATCGCACGGCCCTCGTCGTCGGGGCCGGCGCCGGCATCAGCGCCGCGCTTGCCCGGCTCCTCGCCGCCGAGGGGCTGCGGGTCGGCCTCGCGGCCCGCGATGCGGGAAAGCTCGCCGGCCTCGCCGCGGAGACCGGGGCCGAGACCTTCGCGGCCGACGCCGCCGACCCGCAGGCGGTCGAGCGGCTGTTCGCGCAGGCCGATGCCCGCCTCGGCGAGCCCGACGTGGTGATCTACAACGCCAGCGCCCGGGCCCCCGGCCCGCTCGCCGCCCTCGATCCGGAGACCGTGCGGCGGGCGGTGGAGGTCACCGCCTTCGGCGCCTTCCTGGTCGCCCGGGAGGCGGCGCGGCGCATGGAGCAGCGGGGCCACGGCGCGCTCCTGTTCACCGGCGCCACGGCGGGGGTGAAGGGTTTTCCGAACTCGGCCGCCTTCGCGATGGGCAAGTTCGCCCTGCGCGGCCTTGCCCAGAGCGCGGCGCGCGAACTCGGCCCGAAGGGCATCCACGTTGCCCATATCGTCGTCGACGGCGCGGTGCGCAGCGACCGCCGTCCCGATCCGGCGGACAAGCCCGACAGCACTCTCACGCCGGAGGGCGTGGCCCGCGCCTATCTCGACCTGCTGCGCCAGCCCCGGGACGCCTGGTCGTTCGAGGTCGAGCTGCGGCCGTGGGTGGAGCGGTTCTGAGAGGGGGCGCCCTACTCTGGCAGATTGGACACCCTCCTCGAACATTCCGGGGCCGCGCAGCGGAGGCAGGAATGACGAGGAGGGTGTGAATACTGTCGAGCTAGAGAGCTTCACGATCGCGTTGCAATCGCGAAGCCTCTCTCGCTGTTTGATTTTACCGGATTTTCTACGACGAACCGGTATCCGATTCGTCGGAAAATGCTCTAGTCACGCAGGCCCTCGAGCGCACCGGGAATTCCCCAGGGGAATCCGTTGCAGGGCGAAACCCGGTTTCGCCCGAGGCCCGTGGGCGCGTGGCCGCAGCCCGGGACTCATCGTCCCGTGGGCGGATCACGACCCCGTCTCGTCCTCAATCGCGGTAGCGCGCGGCGGCATGTGATTGCGCGAAGTTCGGCACCATGGCCCGGCGCGTCGCCTCGAAGGCGTCCCACTGGCTCTCGTCCGGCAGGGACGGGATCGTCACCGCCTCGCGCCGGTCGAACCCTTTGAGCGCGGCATCGACCATCTCGCCGACCTCCATCACGCCCTGAAGGTTCTCCACCGCCCGTCCCGAGCGCTCCCAGATCTCGGTGCGGGTCGCGGCCGGCAGCACCGCCTGGACGTAGAGGCCCCGCGGCCCGAGCTCCGACTGGAGCGCCTGCGACAGGGTCAGCACGTAGGCCTTGGTCGCCCCGTAGACGCCGGGCAGCCACTCGGGCGCGAACGCCACCACCGAGCCGATATTGACGATGGCCCCGCCGCCCCGGGCCAGGAACCCCTGCGCCGCGGCGCCGGCCAGCCGCGTCAGCGCCACCACGTTGAGGTCGACGAGGCGGTATTGCGGCGCGAGGTCGGGATCGGAGAAGCCGGCCGGCGCCGCCGCGCCGGCATTGTTCACGAGCAGCCCGATCCGGGAATCGTCGCGCAGGCGCGCCTCCACGGCCGCGAGGCTGGCCGGATCGGTGAGGTCGGCGGGGAGCACGTCGATGGCGACGCCGGTGTCGGCGCGCAGGCGTGCCGCGAGGGCGTCGAGGCGGGCGGCGTCACGCGCCACCAGCACCAGGGGATGGCCGCGCCGGGCGAGCCGGTCGGCATAGGTGGCGCCGATGCCGGACGAAGCGCCGGTGATCAGTGCGGCGGGCGTCGGGTCGGTCGTGCGGTTGGTCATCGGAGGCTCCTGCTCGGCGGTTTTTGATGATTTACATCATGTTTAATTGATGTCGATCATCATGAAAAGTCAAGCGGGGTTACCGCCGCCGGGTGCTCCGGCGCACGCGGCGCCACAACCTCCGCACAAGGCAGGCGCGTCACAGAGCGGTGAGGCAGTGTCGCCTGCGCTGGGACGGGATGGGCGGAAGAGATGTCCGGTCGCGAGCAAGCCGAGAGGCTGTGGAGCAACATCGTCGAACTCGGGCCCCGGCGCCTTAGCGCGCTCGGGCTGATCGGCCTCGTGGTGTTCCTGGCCGTGGGCTTGGGGGCCTATTACCTGAGCCGGCCGGCGCAGGAGACGCTCTATACCGGCCTCTCGCGCGAGGACGTGGCCCGCATCGGCGGCGTGCTCAAGGATGCGGGCATCCGCTTCGACGTGAGCGCCGACGGTGCCGCCGTGCTGGTGCCCTACGGCAATACCGCGCAGGCCCGGATGCTCTTGGCCGAGAAGGGCCTGCCGCAAAGCTCGAAATCGGGCTACGAGCTGTTCAACGATCTCGGCTCGCTCGGCATGACCTCGTTCATGCAGGAGGTGACCCGGATCCGCGCGCTCGAAGGCGAGATCGCCCGCACGATTCAGGGCATGAAGGGCGTGCGCGCGGCGCGCGTCCACATCGTGCTGCCCGAGCGCGGCTCGTTCCGGCGCGACCAGCAGCCGCCTTCCGCCTCCGTGGTGGTCCGCACCGAGCCCGCCGACGACCGCAGCGGCGCCCAGGCGATCCGCCAGCTCGTCGCCTCGGCGATTCCCGGCATGAAGCCCGACCGGGTCACGGTGATCGGCGCCGACGGCACCCTGCTGCTGTCGGGCGACGATGGCGGCCAGGCTCCGACCGGCAAGATGGCGAGCCTGGAGAAGGACATGAGCCGCGAGGTGCAGGACCGCATCCGCCGCGCCCTCACCCCCTATCTCGGCCTCGGCAATTTCGAGGTCAGCGTCGCGGCCCAGCTCAACACCGACAAGACCTCGACCAGCGAGACGATCTACAACCCCGACCAGCAGGTCGCGCGGTCCGTCCGCTCGGTGCGCGAGAACGAGAACAGCCAGAACCGCAGCGCCCAGCGGCCGACCAGCGCCCAGCAGAACCTGCCCGACCAGCGCACCCGCTCGGACGGCAACGACACCGCCAGCAACGAGACCTCCAAGAAGGAGGACCTCACCAACTACGAGATCGGCCAGAAGGTCGTCCAGACGGTGAGCGACGGCTACGCGGTCAAGCACCTCTCGGTGGCGGTGCTGGTCAACCGCTCGCGCCTCGCGGCGCAGGCCGGCCCGCCGGGCCAGGACGCCGCCACCGTCAACCTCGACAAGCAGATCGCCGAGATCGAGCAGATCGTCGCCTCGGCGGCCGGCGCCAGCAAGGATCGCGGCGACACGGTGAAGGTCGCGGCGGTGAGCTTCATCAATGACGGCCAGTCCCTCGAGCCGGTGCCGCCGCTCAGCTTCGCCGACGTGATGGTGCGCCAGTCCGCGACCCTCATCAACGCGGCCACCATCCTGGTGGTGGCGGGCCTGTTGATCTGGTTCGGCCTGCGCCCGGCGCTCCGCGCCATCCTGGCGGAGCCGGAGGCGGCCCAGGCCGAGATCGCGGCCCTGGAGGCGGCCGCGGCCGCGGCCCTGCCGGGCGCGGCGATGGCCGAGGCCGGCGCCCTGCCGGCGCCCGGCCAGGCGGTGCCCGGTCAGGCGGCGCTCGCCGGCCCCGAGGGCGTGCCCGCCATGGCGAGCCTCATCGAGGACATGGCCGAGAAGGCGAAGAACTCGCCGCAGAAGCGCCTGGAGCAGATGATCGACGTCGACGAGGAGCAGGTCGCCGCCATCCTCAAGCGCTGGCTGATGCGTGAGGAAATGGCGTGATGGACCCGGCGATCGCCCGCTACCTGCCGGAATTCGCGCCCGCCCCCGTTCCGGCCAAGGGCGCCGCTCCGGCCACCGCCTTCGGCGATCCCTGGGCCGGCCTTGCCCGGGCCCCCCGTGTCCCGGTGCCGCTGCCGGTCGCCGAGGCCCCGGATGCGATCCGCGTCGAGCCGGCCCGGGCGGATCGTCCGCCGGCCGAGCGCCCGCTCGGCGGGCTGCTCGACGGTCCGCCCGCGGACTGGCAGGACGGCCTGCTCCCGCGGGCGCCCAAGCCGGCCTCCGCCCCGCCTCCGGTCGCTCCGTCACCGCTCCTCCTGGCACCGGTCGCGAACCCGGCCATCGCCATCCCGGACGGCGCAGAGCCGGCCATCCCCGCCTCGCCCTTCGTCAAGCCGGCCGCGCCCAAGCGCGAGACGCCGGAGGAGCGCGCCGCCTTGCTCGCCGCCGCCGAGGAGCGCGGCCGGCAGCAGGGCCTGGCCGAGGCGCGGGAGGAGGCGGAGATCGCCCGCCTGCGGGCGGCGGAAGCCGCGGAGGCCCGCCTCGCCGAGGCGCGCCGGCACTGGAGCGAGGCCGAGGCCGAGGCCCTGGCCGACGGGTTCTCGGCGGCGCTCCGTGCCCTCGACGCGGCCCTCTCCGACCGGATCGCCCGGCTGCTGGTGCCGGTCCTGACCGATGCCCTGCGCCGGCAGGCGGTGGCGGAGCTGAGCGGCGCGCTGGCGCGGCTGCTGTCCGAGCCGCAGGCGGCCAACGTGCGGGTGAGCGGGCCGGAAGACCTGCTGGCGGCCCTGGCCGCCCGTCTCGGGCCGCTGGCGGCGGCCGTCACCTTCACGGCGTCCGAGACGGCGGAGGTGCAGGTGAGCGCCGACCAGACCGTGATCGAGACCCAGCTCGGCGCCTGGACGCGCCTCCTCGCGGCGGCGGTGGCGGAGACCTGAGATGTCCGAGGGCCATCAGGAAATCATCATCATCAAGCGCCACGGCGACCACGAGGACGGTCACCACGGCGGCGCCTGGAAGATCGCGCTCGCCGACTTCATGACCGCCATGATGGCGCTGTTCCTGGTGATGTGGCTGATCAACTCCACCAGCAAGGAGCAGAAGCAGACCATCGCCGAGTATTTCAATCCGGTGAAGCTCGCCGAGGTGACCCACGACAAGAAGGGTCTGCGCGATCCGCACGACACGCCGTCCGAGCCCGGCGCCGAGGGCGGCAAGGCCGAGGGCAAGGGCGGCGAGGGCAAGGGCGAGGGGAAAGGCGAGGGCAAGGCCGGCGACAAGGCGAGCGAGGCCGCGCCCGGCAGCCGCGCGCGGGAATCGGCCCTGTTCCAGGACCCCTACGCGGTGCTGGCGCGGCTCGCCGCGGAGGGCGAGCGCGCCGACACGGCGAGTTCCGACGCGGCCGCGGTCGAATCCGGCCAGCCCGGCATCAGCGGCGGCGACGCGGCGCGCGATCCCTTCGATCCGCTCTACTGGCAGGTCGAGCCGCTGCCGCGCCACCGCACCGAGCGGCCGGGCAAGGTCGGCACCGCGGTGTCGGCCCCGTCCGAGAACCGCCTCGATGCCGCCGGCCAGGTCGCCTCCTCGATGAAGCCCCGGGACCCGAAGGACGCGGCCACCCGCGTCGCCTCGGCCGAGGATGGGATGCCGCTCACCCCGCGGGAACCCGCCAAGGACGCGAAGGATGCCGCGCCTAAGGAGGCGGTGAAGTCGGCCGCCCTCAAGGCACCGGCGCCCATGGAGGCCCCGAAGGACGCCGCAAGGGAAACCCCGAAGGAGTCCTCCAAGGACAAGGCGGCCGAGACCGCGGCGGTCGCCGCCATGAAGGCCGAGATCGCCAAGGCGGTGGCGCCGCTCTCCATCGGCGCGCCGACCCCGAAGGTCGAGGTGCGCCGCTCGGGCGAGGGCATCCTGATCAGCATCACCGACGATATCGATTTCAGCATGTTCAGCATCGGCTCGGCCGAGCCGACCCCGAAGGTGGTGCGGGCGATCGAGAAGATTGCCAAGGTGATCAACGCCCGGCCCGGCCGCATCGTGGTCCGCGGCCATACCGATGCGCGGCCGTTCCGCTCCGACACCTACGATAACTGGCGCCTCTCGACGGCCCGGGCGCAGATGGCCACCTACATGCTGGTGCGCGGCGGCATCGACGAAGCCCGGATCGAGCGCATCGAGGGCTATGCCGACCGCCAGCCGCGCAACGCCGCCGACCCGAAGGCGGCGGAGAACCGGCGCATCGAGATCCTGGTGCGGGGGCTGCCCGAATGAGCCGCCGCCGCGCCGCCGCCGTCGCGATGGCCGGGCTTCTCCTGGCCGCCGTTTCGCTCACGACGACGGGCCCGGTCCGCGCCGCCGGGGACGGGCATGCCGCGCCGGCTGCCGATTCGCATGGCGGCGGCCATGGCGGGGGAGGGGATGGCCATGGCGGCCACGCTGCGCCGGCCAAGCCCATCGAGCCGCTGCCGGTGTCGCCCCGCGGCCTGCCGGTCGAGCTGGTGCGGACGCTGCAACTCCTCCAGGACCGGATCGCTCGCGGCTCGACCCAGGCCCACCTCGCCCAGCGCCAGCTCCTCGCCCATATCGAGCAGCGACTCGTCGCTCTCGAGCCGGAGACCTGGACCAATCCCGAGAACGTGCGGGCCGCGGTGGCCTTCGCGCTGGGGGGCGGCGGTCCGGCTGTCCTGCGGCGGATGCGCGAGACGGCGAAGCTGCCGGACGACGATTCAGCCCTCGTGCGCGGCGCGCTGGCCTATCTCGAGGGCCGCGAGCGCGACGCCAGAGCCCTGCTCGGCCGCTTCGATCCGCGGACCCAGCCGCCGAGCCTCGCCGGCCAGCTCGCCCTTACCCAGGCGGCCGTCACCGTGCGCGAGGCGCCGCGCAAGGCGATCGAGCTCCTCGACCTCGCCCGGCTTCTCGCGCCCGGCACTCTGGTGGAGGAAGGGGCCCTGCGCCGCGAGATCTTCATCCACGCGCAGGGCGGGGACGCCAAGCGCTTCGAGGCCCTGTCGATCCAGTATCTCCGCCGGTTCCGGCGCTCGGTCTATGCCGGCAATTTCCGCCAGCGCTTCGCCACGGCGCTGACCCGGCTCGACTTCGACAGCGACCGCGCCCGCGTCGAGCGGCTCGAACGGATGCTGGACGAGATCGAGCCGGCGGAGCGGCGCGACCTCTACCTGCTGGTCGCCCGGGCCGGGCTGGACCAGGGCCGGCGCGACACCGCGACCTTCGCGGCCGAGCGGGCGCTCAGCCTCTCTGCGCCCGACAGCGGGGCCGCCGCCCGGGCGCGGCTCTACCGCGCCGCCGCCCTGATCGTGGTCGACGGACGCTACGAGGAGGGTCTCGAGGGCTTGCGCGCCATCGACCGGGCCGGGCTCGACGAGTCCGACCGCGTGCTCCTGGATGCCGCCCTCTCCACCGCCGTCCAGATTCGCGGCGGCGCGCCGCCGCG
>NZ_LABX01000076.1 GCF_001043915.1 Methylobacterium aquaticum
GGTTAGCGCCGGGCGGGCGCGCTCCGGCCAGGGCGAGCCTGTCCCGCCCGGCGCTACCCCGCCCAGCCCAGATCCCGGCTGATCGCACCCGCGACCGCGCGCACCGTCCCGGCCAGCGCCTCCATCCGGGCCTCGTCCATGTACTGCACGGTGCTCGTCACGCTGAAGGCCGCGACGATCGCCCCGCCGGCGTCCCGGATCGGGCCGGCGACGCAGCGCACCTCGGGCTCATTCTCCTCGCGGTCATAGGCGATGCCGCGTGCCGCGTAGGTCCGCATCCGGTCGAGCCAGGTCGCGAGGTCCGGGCTGTGGCCGCCCCGCGCCTCGCCCAGGCGGTAGAAGTGCCGCCAGCGCGTCTCGTCGAGATCGAGGATCAGGGCCTTGCCGAGGCCCGTCGACCAGACCGGCTGACGCTCGCCGACCCGCGAGCTGATCTCGATACGCCGCCGCCCCGGCAGCTTGTCGAGGTAGAGCGCCCAGTCGCCCTCCAGGACGCCGAGATGGATCGTGTCGCCGCATTCCGCCGACAGGCGCTCGAGGTGTGGCCGCGCCACCCGGGTCACCGGCGCCGCCTGCTGGGCACGAAAGCCCAGTTCGAGGAGCTTCGGCCCGAGCCCGTAGCCTTCCCGCGGCGCGAAGGTGAGGTAGCGCCGCTCGACGAGGGCCGCGGCGAGGCGGTGGGTGGTGCTCCGCGTGGTCCCGAGCGCCGCCGACAAGGCCGGAAGGTCACGGGCGCCACCCGCCACCGCCTCCAGGATGGCGAGGCCGCGCAGCAGCGTCTGGCTCCCGGGGGCGGCCCCTGTCTCCCCGGTTGACGGCTTCGATGGCACGGGCGTATCGTCCCACATACAAGAACAAGATCCCACTATATGGGATCGATTGGTGCGGCGCGAGGGCCGTGCCGGAGGAAACCGCCGACGGCCTCCGTCCCGCCCTGCCCCGCGCCCGAAGACCCGCGCGCCGTGCGGCGTGCCCGGATTCCCAAGGAGGTTCGACCCGATGAAGCTGTTGCGCTACGGCCCGGTGGGCCAGGAGAAGCCCGGCCTGCTCGATGCCGAGGGCCGCATCCGCGACCTTTCCGGCCATCTGACCGATCTCGGCCCCGCCGCGCTCGGGCGCGAGGCTTTGTCCCGCCTCGCGGCGATCGATGTCGCCAGCCTGCCGGTGGTCGAGGGCTCAGCCCGCCTCGGCACGCCGGTGGCGAATGTCGGCAAGTTCATCGCCATCGGGCTCAACTTCGCCGACCATGCCGCCGAGTCGAACCTGCCGGTGCCCAAGGAGCCGATCGTCTTCATGAAGGCGGTCACCTCGCTGTCCGGCCCGAACGACCCGGTGATGCTGCCGAAGGACTCGGTGAAGAGCGACTGGGAGGTCGAGCTGGGCATCGTGATCGGGACGCGCGCGTCTTACGTCGAGGAGGCGCAGGCGCTCGATTACGTGGCCGGCTATTGCCTGATCAACGACGTCTCGGAGCGCGAATACCAGATCGAGCGCGGCGGCACCTGGGACAAGGGCAAGGGCTGCGACACGTTCGGGCCGGTCGGCCCCTGGCTCGTCACCGCCGACGAGGTCGGTGATCCGCAGAGCCTCGACATGTGGCTCGACCTCAATGGCCGCCGCATGCAGACCGGCAATACCCGGACGATGATCTTCACCTGCGCGCAGATCGTCGCTTACGTCAGCCGCTTCATGACCCTGATGCCCGGCGACATCATCACCACCGGCACGCCGCCCGGCGTCGGCATGGGCATGAAGCCCGAGCCGGTCTTCCTGAAGGCCGGGGACGTGATGACGCTCGGCATCGAGAAGCTCGGCGAGCAGCGCCAGGATGTGACCGCCTGGCAGCGCCGGGACTGACGCCGATGACTTTTCCTCACCGCTTCGAGGGCCGCACGGCCCTCGTCACCGGCGGCGCCTCCGGCATCGGGCTGGCGGTCGCCGCCCGCCTGAAGGCCGAGGGCGCTTCCGTCGCCATCTGGGACCTGAACGCGGAGGCGCTGGAGAAGGCCAAGGCCGAGACCGGCGCCACCGACACACGCGCCCTCGACATCGCGGATGCCGCCGCGGTCGAGGCGTCGATGCGCGAGACCGTGGCGGCCCTCGATGGTCGCCTCGACGTGCTTGTGTGCAGCGCCGGTATCACCGGTCCGAACACGACGCTTCGCGACTATCCCGTCGAGGCGTGGCAGCGGGTGATCGACGTCAACCTCAATGGCCTGTTCTACTGCAACCGCGCCGCGGTGCCGGCGATGGAGGCGGGTGGCTACGGCCGCATCGTCAACGTCGCGTCGATCGCCGGCAAGGAGGGCAACCCCAACGCCTCGGCCTATTCGGCCTCCAAGGCCGGGGTGATCGGGCTGACGAAGTCGCTCGGCAAGGAACTGGCGAAGTCGGAGATCCGGGTGAACTGCATCACCCCGGCGGCGGTTCGCACGGCGATCTTCGACCAGATGACGCAACAGCATATCGACTTCATGCTGTCGAAGATCCCGATCGGCCGCTTTGGCGCGATCGACGAGGTGACCTCGCTGATCTGCTTCCTGGCGAGCGAGGAAGCCTCGTTCTCGACCGGTGCGGTGTTCGACGTGTCGGGCGGGCGGGCAACATACTGAGCCGCTCCGGGCTCGCGACGTCGATCCGCCTCACGGTGCGGTGCGCGATCGGCGCGCACCTCATGCTCGCTGCCCGGTCGAGCCCATCCTGACGGCGCGCACCCGACACCAGCCGCCACGCGCGTGATCGTCGGTCCCTCTCCGATCCCTTGCAGCGGTCCCGGGCACACCCGGGATCGCGCTGACACAGGTCGGGACGGGTCACATCGTCCGAGGACAGCCGTCCCAGGCAGTCCGGCGCGGGCAGGAAAAGAAAGACCCGCTCTGCCATCCGTTCGCGAAAGCCCAGATCCGACGGCCACGCCTGCCGGGACTGGCCGCTCGCACCACTCCGGGAAACCTCAGCGCTTCTTCGCCCGCGCCTTCGGGGCGGCCTTGGCGACGGCCACCGCCTCTGCCTCGCGGGCGAGGCGCAGGGCCTTGAGGCGGGCGGTGTTGTCGTCCCGGTTACGCTCTGCGCTGGCAAGGTCGGCCCAAGCCTGCGCCGCCATCTCGGCTTGCATCTGGGCCCGCGCCGCGCGGGTCTCGGCCTGTCCGCGCGCAGTGCTGTCTTGGGTCGCCATAGCGTCATCCCTCGTGCGAGGCGCGGATGAGCCGCGGCCTCGAGGGGCGCCGGGCCGAACGGGCCGCCGAGTGCGACCCGCCCCCGGCGCCCTCCTGGCATGTAGGGCGCGGCGGACGATTGTCATGGGCGCGCGGCCATTCCAGACCGCGAAGAGGGGGCGATACAGCGTCGCGACAGCCTCAATGGGCGGTCGGCGTGTCGTGCCCCGGCTCCTCGGGCGCATTCTCCATCAGGGCCTCGGCGAAGGGGAATTCCAGCACCACCTCGCCGGCCTCGTCGGTCACCACCAGGCTCGCGGCGAGCAGCCGGTCCTGGTTCTTCGGGTCCTCCATCATCGCGCGGATGATCGCGCGCGAGGTCTCCCAGGCGTGATCGGGATCACGCAGATCTTCGCCGTTCAGATCGGTGATGACGTCCTCACCGATGTGAGTGTTGAAGAAATATCGTGGCATGGGCAATCCTTCCGGCCGATTGTCAGCTCTCCCTGCCCTGTTTGTCCCGCTAGGACCAGTCCCCTGATCGGGGCATTCCATGCCGATGGCAACGCAATTGAGGTATCGGGGGGCGAGAACGACGAACCCCATTATCAATTCCTGTCACCCGCGCACAGTCCGGCGCCGAGGGCGCGCCGGAGTGGTCCGCTTTCGGCCGGTCGATCGGCGATGCGGACCAAACGGCTGCGCCGACGTGCCATGCCCGCCTGTACCATGCCCGCCTGCCACGCGGGCCCGTCATGCCGCCGAAGGCCGGCACGGGGGGCGCGGAAGCTGTGAATGGGTCGGCTATGGTCCACTTGCGCCGAACCCCGGATTGAGCTTTCCTGACGTTGGGCGAGCGAGGGAACGTCAGGTCGTGGAATACCGGCGCCGCTCGGCCTCGCCCAAGGGAGCATCGAGACGTCCGATGTTGTGGCGCATCACTCCGTGGAGCCGCAAGCCTCACCTGCCGGCCCTCGTCGGCGGATTCGATCCGGTTTACTATCTCGGCAAGAATCCGGACGTTGCGGCCGAAGGCTGCGATCCCCTCGAACATTACCTTCGTTTCGGCTGGCGCGAGGGGCGGGATCCCTCCGCCGAGTTCAGCACGAGCGGCTACCTCTCGGCCAATCCGGACGTGCAGCGGGCGGGCGTGAACCCCTTGCTCCATTACCGCGAGCACGGCCTAGCCGAGCGCCGGCGCGGCTGGCAGAAGCGCGGCGCCTGAACCTGACGGATGTCGGGCGCCATGCGCCGTCAGCTGCCGCGATAGGTGCTGTAGGAATAGGGCGCGATCAGCAGTGGCACGTGGTAATGGCTCAGGCCGGGCTGCACCACGAACCGGATCGGCACCTCGTCGAGGAAGTCGCCGGCGCCGTCATCCCCCAGCCCCGCGAAATAGGCGCCGACCGCGAAGACCAGCTCGTAGAGGCCCGGCCGCAGCGCCGCACCGGCGAGCAGCGGCGCATCGCAGCGCCCATCGGCGTTGGTGAGGATGCGGGCAATCTCCTCCCGCGTCCCATCGGCCAGGCGCCAGAGCTGCACCGCGACCCCGGCGGCCGGCCGGCCATGGGCGGTGTCGAGCACGTGGGTGGTCAGGCGCGGCGTCTCGGGGCTCGATGCAGGGTGGCTCGACATGGCGGCATCTCCGGTCTCGGCCTCCCCCGCGTGCCCGAGGGCTGCCGCTCGGTCAAGCGGCGCTTGACCTGAGGCGGGCCGGGCGCCCAGCATGCCGGCTCACCGTCTCTCATGCGTCTCACCGTCGCCGTCCTCGGTCCCCATCGCCGCGTCGGCGCGACCGGAAGGCTGTGAGACGCCTCTCACTTCCGCCGGAGCCCCCCGCATGGCCACGCTTCTCCTGCGCAACGCCGACCGCCTCGTCACCATGGATGCGACGCGGCGCGAGATCGACGGTGGCTTCCTGCTGGTCGAGGACAACCGCATCGTCGCGGTCGGCGGGCCGGAGGCGGCGCCTCAGACCGCCGATACGGTGATCGATCTCGCCGGCCACGTGCTGCTGCCCGGCCTCGTCAACACCCATCACCACATGTACCAGTCGCTCACCCGCGCCGTGCCGGCGGCCCAGGACGCCGATCTGTTCGGCTGGCTGAAGGCGCTCTATCCGATATGGGCCCGGCTCACGCCCGAGATGGTGCGGGTGTCGACGCAGACCGCGATGGCCGAACTGATCCTGTCGGGCTGCACCACCTCGAGCGATCACCTCTACCTCTATCCCAATGGCTGCCGCCTCGACGACAGCATCGAGGCCGCAGACGCGATCGGCCTGCGCTTCCACGCCGCCCGCGGGGCGATGAGCGTCGGCGAGAGCGCCGGCGGCCTGCCGCCCGACGCGCTGGTGGAGGACGAGGCCGCGATCCTTGCCGATGCGCGCCGCCTGATCGAGACCTGGCACGACCCAGCGCCTTACGCGATGCGGCGGATCGTGGTGGCACCGTGCTCGCCCTTCTCGGTTAGCCCGGGGCTGATGCGGGATGCGGCGGCTCTGGCACGGTCCTATGGCGTCTCGCTGCACACCCATCTCGCCGAGAACCAGGACGACGTCACCTATAGCCGCGAGCGCTTCGGCATGTCGCCGGCGGAATACGCGGCGGATCTCGGCTGGGTCGGTCCGGACGTCTGGCACGCGCACTGCGTCAAGCTCGACGAGGACGGGATCCGGCTGTTTGCCCGCACCGGCACCGGGGTGGCGCATTGCCCATGCTCGAACATGCGGCTCGCCTCCGGCATCGCCCCGGTGCCGCGGATGCGCTGCGAAGGCGTGACGGTCGGCCTCGGCGTCGACGGGTCGGCCTCGAACGATGGCGGCCACCTGCTTGGCGAGGCGCGCCAGGCCCTGCTCCTCGCCCGCGTCGGATACGGGCCCGCCGCGATGACCGCCCGGCAGGCCCTGGAGATCGCCACCCTGGGCGGGGCCAAGGTGCTCGGGCGCGACGATATCGGGGCGCTCGCCCCCGGCATGGCCGCCGATTGCGTCGCCTTCGACCTGCGGGGGCTCGGCCTGGCGGGCGCGCGGCACGATCCGGTCGCGGCGCTGGTGTTCTGTGCGCCGCCGAGCGTGGCGCTGAGCGTGATCAACGGACGGATCGTGGTGCAGGACGGCCGGCTGCTCACGCTCGATACGGCGCGGCTGGCGGAGCGGCACACCACGCTCAGCCGTCACTTGGTGAACGGCGTTTAACCTCGGTTTCACCACAGGTTTCGAGTCGCATGAACCGAGCGGCGGAGGCGGCGCTGGCTCTGCCTCCGATCAGCAGACGGCCGCGCCTCGCGCGGCGAGTGGTTTGAGCACGCGGTGACGGCACTTGACCCGATCTTGCTTCCAATCGAAACGACGACCGTCGCACTCGGACGTTCGCCATGATTTTCTTAGTATTCGCATTGTTGATCGCTATCTTGTTTGTCGCGAGATTGACGATCGGCACGCGGATCGAGCGGACGCGCTGGTTCGTCGACCGGTCGGTCCGCTTCGCGGGAGGGGCGGCGGCGTGGTGTTGCGTCGTCCTGCTGCTGCGGTGGGCATTCGGTTCCACGCATGCGGGCTGGTCCGCCGTCGCCTTTGGTCCGATCATGTTCGTCGTGATGTCACTCTTCGTGTTGAGTGCGCTGACCATCCCGGTCGTTTGGGCCAATACGATGAGGGAGATCTTGAATCGACTGAAAAGCCGCGATTGACCGGGTCGCCTCTTGTCTCGATCGCGACATGCGGGATGGGCCGCGCGCATCTCGCCGACTGCCGAGTGAAGTGCTCATCGTCTCGAGGCACCGTCCAGCGCTCGACGATGGTGGCGGCAAGGGGCAGCGGCGGGCGCCCCGAGCCATGGAAAAAACCCTGCGCTCCGATACCAGTTTTCGGCTATGGCAGGGCGGCGCGCCCGTCTGCCCGTCACCACCCCGGGAGCCCCCGCGGGAGCCGTTTCCCTTTTGCCCGAAACAGCCTAGATCCTGCCCATGTCGCAGCCCCCGACCTCGCAGCCCCCAACCGCTCCCACGCCGATCACCGTGCTGGTGGTCGACGACAGCAAGCTCGCGCGGGCCGTCGCCGTGCGGCTGCTGCGCCAGGCCAGGCCGGACTGGGCGGTGCGGGAGGCGGCCCATGCCGAGGAGGCGCTGAGCGTGATGGCGGGCGGGCGGGTCGACGTGGCGCTGCTCGATTTCAACATGCCGGGCAAGGATGGCCTCGCCCTCGCGGCGGAGCTGCGCGCGGAGCGGCCGGGCATGCCGATCGCCGTGATCTCGGCCAATATCCAGGACGAGGTGATCGCCCGCGCCCGGGACCTCGAGGCGGCCTTCCTGGCCAAGCCCCTCACCGGCGACGCGCTGGCGGGCTTCCTCTCGGGCGCCGCCCTGCGCCTGCGCCGGAGCGGCCCGTCATGACCGGCGGTGGCATGACGGATGGCGGCGCGGGCGACGGGACGGCGATCGGCCTGACCGAGTTGCAGCTGGACGCCTTCACCGAACTGGTGAATATCGGGGTCAGCCGCGCCGCCGCGAGCCTGCGCCAGATGATCGGCACCCAGGTGCTGCTCTCGGTGCCCTCCGTGGAGATCGTCTCGCGCGACGCCGCCGCGCGGCTCATCGGCGAGCGCGAGGCGGCGCCGCTCGTGGTGGTCCACCAGGATTTCGCCGGCGCCTTCGCGGGCCGCGCGCTGCTGATCTTCCCGCAGGAGAACGGCCGCGAGCTGGTCCGGGCCGTCGCCGGCGAGGAACTCTCGCTCGAGGAGGTCGCCGACCTGGAGGACGAGGCGCTGGCCGAGACCGGCAACATCATCCTCAACGGCTGCCTCGCCACCATGGCGAACATGCTCCAGCGCACGCTGACCATGTCCCTGCCCGGCATCGCGCGCGGGGACGGCCCGCAGATCTTCGGAATGCATGCCGGCGGGGCCGCGGGCGCGGACGCCCTGGTGCTGTTCCTCTACATCGACTTCTCGGTCAGCGAGCGCGACATCCGCGGCTACCTGGCGATGCTGATGGACCTGCCGTCGCTCGAGAACCTGAGGCTTCTGGTGGACGAGTTCATCGCCCGCGCCCTCGGCGATCTGGATGCGTGATGGGACCTGCGATGGCCCGCCTTCACGACGGGATCCCGGCGTGAGCGCCTCCGACCGTTCCGGCGCGGCCGCGGCGCTCGACGCGGCCATCGCGGCGGCGCGGACCCGCGCCGGGCCGTTCCTTCCTGCGCTGGAGCATTCGCGCCAGCCGATGCTCGTCAGCGACCCCCGCCTGCCCGACAACCCGGTGGTCTTCGCCAACCCGGCCTTCCTGACCCTCACCGGCTACGAATCCGGCGAGGTGCTCGGGCGCAATTGCCGCTTCCTTCAGGGCCCGGAGACCGATCCGGGCGCGATGGCGGCGATCCGCGAGGGGCTGCGCGAGGAGCGCGTGGTCCGGGTCACGATCCTGAACTACCGCCGCGATGGCAGCCGGTTCTGGAACCAGTTGCTGATCTGCCCGATCCACGACGAGGCGGGCCGCCTCGTCAACTTCTTCGCCTCGCAGGTGGACATGTCCCACGTCCACGAGGCGGAGGCCGGGCGCATGCGGCTCGCCGACATCGAGCGGCGCTTGGCCGAGGCACAGCGCCAGCTCTCCTTCACCCTCGCCTCGGCCGGCATCGCAGGGACCTGGGACTGGGACATTCCGGGCAAGCGCCTGCATGTCGACGGGCGCTTCGCGGCGCTGACCGGGCTCAGCCCGGCGCCGCGCCCCGGCACGGTGCCGCTGAGCCCCGGCCCGCTGCCGGTCGGCGCCTTCTTCTCGGGCATCCACCCCCTCGACCGGCTGCGGGTGAGGCTCGCGGTGAGCGGCATCCTCGGCGGGGCCGAGGTGTTCGACAAGGAGTACCGCCTGCTCGCGCCGGACGGTTCGGTGCGCTGGGTCCATGCCCGCGGCCGCTGCCATTTCGGCCCCGACGAGCGGCCCGCGCGCTTCACCGGCGTGCTGGTCGAGGTGACGGAGCAGAAGAAGGTCGAGGAGCGCCTGCGCATTGCCCAGTCGGCGGGCCGGGTCGGCGCCTTCGAGCACGTGCCGGGCTTCGCCACGGTGACGGCCTCGCCGCAATTTTGCAGCCTGCTCGGCCTGGTGCCGGCCCGCACCGTGGCGGCGAGCGCCGTCAATGCGCTCGTGGTCGAGGGCGATCCGCCGCTGCTGGCGCCCGACCAGCGCCAGGAGGGCGAGTTGCCGCCGGTCGAGACCCGGGTGCGGCTCGCCGAGACCGGCGAGGTGCGCTGGCTCGCCCGCCGTGGCGAGGCGATCCGCGACACCGAGACGTCGGGCCTGCGCCATGTCGGGGTGGTCTACGACATCACCGAATCGAAGCGGGCCGAGGGGGCACTCCGCGAACTCAACGACACCCTGGAAGCCCGGGTGCGGGAGGCGGTGGCCGAGCGCGAGCGCGCCGAGGAGCAGCTGCGCCAGTCGCAGAAGATGGAGGCGGTGGGGCAACTCACCGGCGGCATCGCCCACGACTTCAACAACCTGCTCACCGGCATCGTCGGTTCCCTCGATCTGATGCAGACCCGCATCAACGAGGGCCGCACCGAGAACCTGACCCGCTATGCCGGCCTCGCCATGGCCTCGGCCCAGCGCGCCGCGGCGCTGACGCACCGCCTCTTGGCCTTCTCGCGCCGCCAGCCGCTCGAATCGCGCCCCGTCGATGCCAACCGGCTGGTGACCTCGATGGACGAGCTGATGCGCCGGACTCTCGGCGAGCGGGTGCAGCTGGAAGTGGTGGTGGCCGGCGGCCTGTGGCTGACGCTCTGCGACCCCAACCAGCTCGAGAACGCGATCCTCAACCTGGCGATCAATGCCCGCGACGCGATGCCGGAGGGCGGGCGCCTCACCATCGAGACCGCCAACGCCCATCTCGACGACGCCTATGCCGCCCGGGACATCGGCGTGCGGGCGGGGCAATATGTCTGCATCAGCGTGACCGATACCGGCACCGGCATGCCGCCGGACGTGATCGCCCGCGCCTTCGACCCGTTCTTCACCACGAAGCCGCTCGGCCAGGGCACCGGCCTCGGCCTCTCGATGATCTACGGCTTCGCCAAGCAATCGGAGGGCAACGTCAAGATCTATTCGGAGACCGGGCAGGGCACGACGGTCAAGCTCTACCTGCCGCGCTATCACGGCGAGGCGGAGGCTTCCGCCGAGGCGCGGGGCGAGGCGCCGCGGGCCGAGCGGGGCGAGACCGTGCTGGTGGTGGAAGACGACCCGACCGTGCGGGCCCTGGTGATCGAGGTGCTGCACGAGCTGGGCTACCGCACCCTGGAGGCCGGCGACGGTCCGTCGGGCCTGCGCTGGCTGCAATCGCCCGCCCATATCGACCTTCTCATCACCGATGTCGGCCTGCCGGGCCTCAACGGGCGCCAGCTCGCCGACCAGGCCCTTGAGGTGCGCCCGAGCCTGAAGGTGCTGTTCATGACCGGCTATGCCGAGAACGCCGCCTTCGGCAACGGGCATCTCGGCCCCGGCATGCAGATGATCACCAAGCCGTTCCCGGTCGAGGGCCTGGCGACCAAGATCCGGTCGATCATCGAGGGGTGAGGCGGCCTCGTACCAACGGCCCAGGATGCTGACGCATCGGGCTGTTGATCCATCTCGAATTTTTGATCTCAAGCCAGAGGCTTGGCAAAAATTCGAGACCGGCACCAAAGGCCGTTTTCTGTCGACCGTTGGTATCAGATCACGTCCGAGCCGGCCGGCACCCGGGCCGGGGCCCCGTGCGCCGCCTGGAACAGGCGCTCGCTCGTCAGCTTCAGGAAGGAGAAGCCGAATTCCGGGTTCTGGTAATAGAGCTGCTTCACGTCGGAATAGGCCACCCCGAGCACGATGCCGGGCTCGGTGCAGGTCAGGGTGCCGGTGCGCAGGTTGCCGGGCGAGAGCATGCCGAGTTCGCCCACGATGGCGCCGGGCCGGATGTCGATGTCCAGCTCGTCAATGCGGAAGCGGCCGCTCTCGATCAGGAACATCTCGTCGGCGGGATCGCCCTTGCGGAACAGCACGGTGCCGGCGGCGATGCGCCGGGATTCGCCGAAGGGCCGGAGCCACTCGAGGGAGAGGTCGCCCTCCGCCGCCCGCTCGACATCGCGCACCAGCCGGATCATCTGGTAGAGCCGCCAGGCGTTGAACGGGATCTGGATCGCCTCGGTCAGCACCACCGGCATGCTGCCGGTGAGGATCCCGTAGGTGATCACCGCCACGCTGGCGAGGAGCGACACCACCCGCAGCGGGATCATGGTGCTCATCGCGGTCGACGCGATGGTGAGCGCCGTCCCCACATAGCCGATCGCCTCGACCCAATTGGCTGCGACCCAGTTCATCGGCTGCGCTCAGCGCCGTCCGACCGCCGAGCCGCTGAAGCGCCCGGCACCGGGTGCGTCCTCGGAGGCGCTGGACTGGAACCGGGTCGCGACCGCACTGGCCGGCGCGGCGACGAGGCCGGCGGGCGGCGTGCCGGTCTTGGGTTTCTGGACGATGCGGATCGCCGCGGCCTCGGCCGCCGGAGCGGCCGCCGCAGCGCTGAACAGGGCGCTGAGCTGGGCCTTCGGATCGGTGGGAGCCGGCGCGGGCACCACGGGCGTCGCCCGCGGGCGGGGTGGGAGGATGGCGCCGAGGGCCGCCGGATCGGACCCGGCCGAGGCGATCTGGATCGAGGCCGGACGGGCAGGCGGGAGCGGCACGGTGAGCGGCGGCGGCGCGGCGACCAGGGCCTCCGCCAGGGCGACGAATTCCGAGGGCCGCCGCGGCGGCAGCGGGGGCGCCTTCAGCGGCGTGGTCTTGAGCAGCGGGGTCTCGGGCTGCGCCGTGGCCGGACTCTCGGGCGCCGGCTCGGCGGTGCGGACCGCCGGCTCCAGCGCGGCCGGGGCGGGGGCGGGCTCCGCGGGCGCCGGTGCCGGCTCAGCGACGGCGGCCTGCCGGGGTGCGGCGGCTTGCGGCAGCAGGGCGGCGGGCGCCGCCGGGGCCGCGTAGGCGAGCGCGTTGCGCGTGCCGGCATCCTCCGGCTGGGCGCTCGCCAGCGCCACCGGGCGGACGCGGCCCGCGCGTCCGGACAGGACCACCGGGGCCGGCGGCGGGGCCGCGGGCTTCGATCCGCCGAACAGCATGGCGAAGAACTGGCCGATGACGTTCGGGCCGTCCTCCTCGTCCGCCGCCGCGATCGCCTGGTTCACGCCCATCACACTGCCGCCGCGGGCCAGGATCTCGGCCTTGGCGCTCTCGTAGCCCGGCATCGGTCGGCCATCCGACGGCAGGTGGACGGTGCGGCCGTCGGGGAAGAGGCGGGCGAGCTGGTCGTGGCTCATCCGCGGCCAGGAGCGCACCGAGCCGACGTCGAGATGGACGAAGGGGCTGTTGGCCTGCGGATACCAGCCGACGCCGCCGCGCTGCATCCGCATGCCGATCGCCCGGATCTGGTCGATCGAGACGTCGGCGAGATAGAAGTCCATCGCCTTGCCGAGCATGTGCTGGCTGTGCTCGGCCACCGCGCGGGAGCGCCGGCGCAAGGCGGCGTTGGTCTGGGGCGAGCGATAGGCCGAGACGACGTGGATCGCGTCCTGCGACCCGACGGCGCGGTGGGCTTCCCACACCACGTCGAACAGGCGCGGGTCCATCTTGGTCGGCTCGTCGAGGCGCCAGTCGCGCAGCAGCCAATTCAGCTGCTCCAGGGCGGCCCGGTCGTAGCGCCCGTCACGCTTGAACGTGATCGACGCGCTTTCCTTGGTGTGCTCGTGGAAGATCGAGATCGTGCGGGTGTCGCCGTTGGCGACGGCATCCTGGGTGCCGCTGGTCGAGCCGAGGACGGCCGTCGCGCAGGCGATCAGGGCCATCGCGACGCGACGGCACGAGCGGGAAGGGACGACGGGGGATCCTTGGACCGGTTCGACCGCCCCGCGGCCGTCACGCTTGAGCGCTCGCACGATCCCTCATCCTCGCTCCGGCCCTGTGGCCGACATGGTGAACGCAGGGTTGCCGAGAACCGTCAACAAACGGTTACCGGGTCCCCGCGAGAGGTTGGAGAGCAGAGCTAAGCCTGAACCATGGCGAAAATCGGCCCGGCTTCACGAACGCGTGTCTCCGCAAGACCAGGGCAGGGGAGAGAGCCCGGGCGGGCATGAGGACGGTGTCCCCCCGCGAGCACGCCCGCGGCACGGCAATGGCACAGGCCCTATGCCGCCTCCTGCGCCGCGGTCGATCGATAACGGTTTTGCGGCAGCGCAAAAACAATTTCGCATTTTTCGCACTTGCGAGAGAATGTCGGCCGTGCTCTGGTCGGGCCTCATCTCGGATGAAAGCATCGTCCGAGACGGAAAGACATGCCGGATCCGCAGGACGTGTTGGGAGATCAACACATGGGCGACCAGAGCCAGATGGCCGAGCGACTGTCGGGATATGACATCCGGCGCGGCGAGAGTTCGATTTCCGGCTTATCTTCCGGTGCGTTCATGACCGTGCAGATGCACCTGGCCCATTCGAGCAAGTTCGTGGGGGCGGGCATCATCGCGGGCGGGCCGTTCCGCTGTGCCGAATCGTTCCGCGGTGCGGCGTTCCTGGCCGCCGATGCCTTCGAGCTGGGCGCCTTGGCCATCGGGATGAACCCGCTCATCCCGCAGATGGCGCCGGATGCCGGAGACCTCGCGGCCCTCGCCCGGGATGCGGCCGGGATGGGCCTGATCGATCCGATCGCCAACCTGGCGGATGATCGGCTGTACATCTTCACCGGCCGCTCCGATTGCGTCGTCTATCCGGACGTGGTGAGCCGCACGCGCGAATTCTACCTGCAGCTCGGCGTCGACTCCGCCAACATCCTCTACAACGACGTCGTCGATGCGGGTCATTCGATCATCACCGACAACCTCGAAGACTCGCCGCTGGCGGCGAACCGGCCGCCCTACATCAACAACGGCAACTTCATGCAGTCGCATGCGATCCTCCGACAGATCTACGGCGCCTTGAACGAACCGGCCGAGCACCTGATGGGTCGCCTGATCCGCTTCGACCAGCGGGAGTTCTTCGGCGACAACAAGCGCGCGAGCATGAGCGATTTCGGTTACGCCTACGTGCCCGCCACGGTGCTGGCCGGGCGGGCGCAGGCACGGGTGCACGTCGCGCTGCACGGCTGCAAGCAGGGCTATAATTACGTCAACTATGTTCGCGGCCTGCCCGACATCGCAAACCAGCCGCCCTACGGTAACCGCTACATCACCACGACTGGCTACAACCACATTGCCGAGAGCAACGACATCATCGTCCTCTACCCGCAGGTCGAGGGCAGCGATGGCGGCGACCTCCAGAATCCCGACGGGTGCTGGGACTGGTGGGGCTACAGCTCGCCCAACCCACGCAACCCCGATTATTACTCGAAGAACGCGGTCCAGATCACGGCGATCAACGCCATGCTGGAGCGCCTCGGCGCCTGACGACCGGTTCTCGGACGATGACGTCCGACAGCAGGATCATACCAATGGTCGAAAGAATACGACCTTTGGTTCCGGTCTCGACGTTTCGCCAAGACGTTTCGCCAAGCCTCTGGCTGAGACATCCGTGGGATGAGGACTTCGTGATGATACCGCAGACTGCCGCCGCCGGCCCCGCCCTTCCCGTGCCGTTCGCCAGCTTCCTGCGCACGGCCCTCACCGCGACCGAGCAGGTCCCGGCGCAGGCGGTCGCCGCGGCGCCGGTTGGCGCGCCCCTGCGCCGCACGGTGCTCGTCCAGGAGATCGCGACGCGCAGCGCCGCCAACGCGGTCGGAACCGCGCAGCTCCTGTCGCAGAGCCCCGATTCGACCACGATCGGCGAACTCTACGCGATGCAGGGCGCCTTCATGAAGCAGCTCTGGCAGATCGACCAGGACTGGCGCGCCGGCCTGATGCGGGTCTACGAAGGAACGGTGTCGCTGCGGAAGGCCAACACGCTGTCGAAAGTCGTCGAGCAGGATTTCAATCTGATCGGCCAATGCGGCGACCTGATGACGACCTACATGACCAGCGTCGCAACCTTGGTCGAGAATACCAACGTCGGCTATTCGTATTGGCTGAGCAAGAAGATCCGGGCGGCGCAGGCTGCCAGGGCCGCCGCTACGGGCTGAAAGCCCGGCTGTGGCAGGGCGCGCCCTGGTCGGATAAGCCCGCATGCCAAGGGTGGGCATGCAACAAGGGTGGGGGCGGCCAAAACGGGGCAGGCCATGCATGGGCCTGCCCTGCCGCCATGCCGATCCGGCCCCCTGCGCAACCGGAGGCGGATCGGTCCTGGTTACGCCGCCTCGCGCGACAGCTTGATCGTCTCGCGCTGGATCAGGTCGCGATAGAACCCGTCGAGATGCACCAGCCGGTCCGGGGAGCCGTCCTGGATCACCTTGCCGCCATCGAGCACGACGATCCGGTCGAAATCCTTCAGGGTCGAGAGCCGGTGCGCGATCGCGATCACGGTACGGCCCTTCATCAGGTTGCCCAAAGCCTCGCGGATCGCCTCCTCCGACTCGGTGTCCAGCGCCGAGGTCGCCTCGTCGAGGAGCAGGATCGGCGAGTTCTTCAGGATCGCACGGGCCACTGCGATGCGCTGGCGCTGGCCGCCCGACAGCTTCACGCCGCGGTCGCCCACGATGGTGTCGAAGCCGCCCGGCAGGTCGTTGATGAAGTCGGTGCAGCGGGCGGCTTCCGCCGCGGCCCACACCTCCTCGTCCGTCGCCTCCGGCCGGCCGTAGCGGATGTTCTCACGCAAGGAGCGGTGGAACAGCGAGATGTCCTGCGGCACCACGGTGATCGCCTCGCGCAGCGATTCCTGCGTGACCCGGCCGATATCCTGGCCGTCGATCAGGATGCGTCCCTGCTGAGGATCGTAGAAGCGCTGAAGCAGGGTGAACAGGGTCGACTTGCCGCCGCCCGAGCGGCCGACGAGGCCGACGCGCTGCCCGGGCTGGATATCGAGGTTGAACTCGCCGAACACTTCGCGGCCGTCCGGGTAGTTGAAGCCCACGCTCTCGAAGGTGATGCGGGCGCCGTCGCCGACGAGCGGCTTCGCCTCGGGGTGGTCACGCAGGTCGTGCGGCTGGAGCAGCGTGCGCAGGGCTTCCGACAGGCGGGCGGTGTGCTGGGTGACGTCGACGAGAGCCACGGCCAGGTCGCGGGTCGCCGCCAGAATGGTGATGCCGAGGGTGCAGACCAGCACGACCTGACCGGCGGTCGCGGCGCCTTGCTGCCACATCTGGATCGCCCAGTAGAGCAAGCCGAGCACCGCCGCGACGGTGATCAGGGCGTGCATGATGCGCAGGCGCTCCAGATAGAGCAGCGAGCGGCTGCGCGCCTTCATCTCGGTGCCAATGGTCTGGTCGAAGCGGGCGAATTCGCGCTTGTAGGCCGAGAATGCCCGCACGAGCGGCATGTTGCTCACGAGATCGACCATCTCGCCGTCAACGGCCGCCGCCTTCTCGGCGAAATCGTGGTGCAGCGGCTTGCCGGCGGCGGCGATGCGGAACATCAGCACCACCACGCCACCGCAGATGACGACGAGGCCGAGCGCCATCGGCACGCTGACGCTGCCGACATACAGGATGGCGCCGAACGCCGCCGCGCAGGGCGGCATCACGTTCCAGACGAACATGTTCTCGGCGGTGAAGATCGCGTTCGAGGTCGCCGTGATGCGGCTCGCCAGGGTGCCGGGCTGCCGGTCGGCGAAATAGGAGGGGGAATGTCCGGTGAGGTGCTGGAACAGGTCGCGCCGGATATCGCCGGTGACCTTCACGAAGGTGAAGCTGGCGATCAGGCTCGCGACCCGCCACAGCATGTTGTCGGCGGCGATGAAGCAGATCAGCACGGTGAGTGCCGGCCAGATCAGGTGATTGGACTCGGGTCCCTTGCCGAGGGCGTCGACGACGCCCTTCAGGCCGTACTGGGTGCTCACCGAGCAGGCCACGGCTCCCAGGACCGCGACCATGATGGCCGCGTGAGGCACGATGCGGCGGCGCAGGTAGCGGGCCACGAAGGCCCAGGGCCGGTTGGCGTACGCGCAGAGGTCATCCATCGTGGCGATCGATCCCGGTTCTTCGCACGCGTGCGGCCCACGGTCGGGAGAGGGACGGAATGCAAGAACCCCGCCGCAGCTTCTCCGCACTCTTCCGCAGACCCCACCCGCGTCTCGCAACGCGCAAGCGTCGCCATGTGTTGCAGGCGAAAAGTGCTGCGCGCCTTGTAATCCATGGTTTCTGAACGGGAGTTGAGCGGCGCTGCGGTGCACACCGCCCGTCCGTCCGTCTTGCGGCTCCGCCGCTCAGGGCTCCTTGGGCCGCCTGGTCTCCGGCATGATCGCCACCAGGAGGATGAACGCGACCAAGGCCACGGCCGAGAGGCCCAGGAAGGCGGCATGCGAGCCGAAATGGTCCGCCATGTAGCCCGACAGGGTGGTGCTGGCCGCAGCGCCCAGACCTATCGCGGTGCCGACGGCGCCAAGCGCCATGTTGAACCGGCCGGTGCCGCGGGTGCAGTCGGCCACGACCAGCGGCACCATCACGCCGAGCACCGCGGCCGAGATGCCGTCGAAGACCTGCACCGCCACCAGCAATTCGGGCGCGTCCGTATAGGCAAAGAGCAGGCCGCGGATCGGCAGGGCGGCAAAGCCCAGGACGAGGAGCGGGCGCCGTCCATAGGCCTGGGCGGCCCGTCCCACCGCCGGGGCGATCAGCGCCATCACCAGTTGCGGCGCCATGATGCAGGCGGCGATCAGGATGGTGGCGGTGTGGCTCGTTCGCACCGTGAGCACGCTGCCGACGAGGGGCAGCATCGCCGCGTTGGCGACGAAGAACAGGGTGATGCAGGCGGAAAAGCACAGGAGCGCCCGGTTGGTCACGACGAGCCTCAGGCTTTCCCAGCCGCCGGGCGCCGGGCCGCCCTCGGGGGCCTGTGGCCGAACGAGGTCGATCTCGCTCGCGCGCACGAACCACAGCGCGGCGATCGTCGGCACGGCCAGGGCCGCCGTGACGTAGAACACCGCCTCGCTCGACAGATAATAGCCGCAGGCGCCCATGCCGGCGGCGGCCAGCGCGTTGCCGATCGAGGAGAAGCGGGCATTGCGCCCGAGCCGTTCGCCCAAGCCTGCATGGCCCACGAGCCCGAGGCTGATCGCCGCGATGGCCGGCGTGAGGGTGCAGCTCGCGATCGAGTGTGCCGCCATCGAGAGCGCCACGATCAGGAAGGTCGGGAACAGGGCGAGGCCGGCG
>NZ_LABX01000077.1 GCF_001043915.1 Methylobacterium aquaticum
CGTCGCCGGCATCGAACACGTAACGGCCACCGGCGACGCCGACGCTCGGCTCGGCTTTCGTGACCTCGAACCGGTCGGACCCCTGCTTGAGGTTTTTCCAGAACGCGATGTTCGGGTCCTGCCGATGCCGGGCCAGGTTCTCCGGCGTCATGCGGAACGGGTAGGACTGGAACTGCACGGCGCGCTGGCCGCCCGCGAAGGCCTCCCGCACCACGGCATAGAGTTCGGAGATCGCCTCATCCGTCATCGCGAAGCAGCCCCGCGACGAGCAGGAGCCGTGCACCATCAGGTGCGCACCGGTGCGTCCCAGGGAGCGGTCGTATTCGTTCGGGTACCCGAGGTTGAACGAGAGATAGAGGCTCGAATTCGGGTTCATGGACGCGGGCGTGACCGCGTAGAAGCCCTCCGGCGCCTGCCGGTCCCCCTCCCGGATCTTGGGTCCCAGCTGGCCCGACCAGCGACACATTGGATAGGTCTTCAGGAGGGCGTACTTGCCATCCTCGCCGCGCTTCCAGAGCTCGATCTCGGACTCCTTCTTGTAGGCCCGCATCAGGATCGGGTCCGTCGGCGAGACACCCTTGGTCGACATCAGGGCCAGGGTCGCCGGCGGGATCGGCGCGAGGTGGCGCGTCGAGGCCGCGTATTGGCCGTCCTGGCAGGCGGACAGCGCCAGGAGAAGGATCAGACCAAGCGTTGTCGTCTTCAGCATGTCGGCCTCGCCGAGGTCGGCCTTCGAGGCTGGGCTCGAAGGGTTGATGACAGGTTGCTGCGGCTGCGGTTGGGTGCAATCGGGGCCCTCACGGGATCGGCTCTCCGACTCTGCGATGTCCCCGCCACAGGGGAAGTCCGTCGAGAAGGAGTAGCACCACGCCCGTCGAGATCCAGACGTCCGCCAGATTGAAGGTGAACCAGCGGATGCTGCCGGTGTGCAGGTCGAGGTAGTCCGTGACGACACCGTCCATGAGCCGGTCGACGAAGTTGCCGGCCGCCCCGCCCGCTATCGCGGCCAGCCCGATGCGTTCGAGCCCGCCGCTCGCGGTCAGGGCCCAGCCGGCCACGAGGCAGGTGAGCGTGCCCTGGATGGCGAGGAGCAGCGCCAGGGAGGACGGATCGTGCGCTGGGAACAGGCTGAAGCTGATGCCGTGGTTGAACGACAAACTCAGGTCGATGAAGGGCAGTGCGCCCCTGACGGCGCCTTCCTCCAGCCACGCCTCGGCCGCTGCCTTTGCGCCGAGGTCGATGGCCGCGGCGGCCACTGCTACCCCGGCCACGATCGCGGCCCGGCCGCCCCACCCTGACTTGGAGATCATCACGCCCTCAGAAGACGGAGCGCGTTGGCCGTCACCAGGACGGTCGCGCCGGTGTCGGCCAGGATGGCCGGCCACAGGCCGGTGATGCCGGCGATGGTCGTCACCAGGAACACCGCCTTCAGGCCGAGGGCGATCGCGACGTTCTGGCGGATGTTGCCCAGGGTCGCCCGCGAGAGGGAGACCAGCGCGGCCACGTCGCCCACCCGGTCGTTCAGCACTGCCGCATCCGCCGTCTCCAGGGCAGCGTCGGTGCCGCCGCCCATCGCGATGCCGACGCTGGCGGCAGCGAGGGCCGGCGCGTCGTTGATGCCGTCGCCGACCATCGCTACCGGAGCCGCCGCCTTCAGGGCCGCGATCTCGGCGAGCTTGTCCTGAGGCAGGAGCTCGGCCTTCACGTCGAGCCCGAGTTCGGACGCGACCGCCTCGCCCGTGCGCCGGTTGTCGCCGGTCAGCATCACGCTGCGCACGCCGAGCTTCCGAAGGGCCGAGATGCCGGCCGCCGCGTCGGCGCGGGGCTCGTCCCGGACGGCGATGGCGCCCAAGGCCTCGGCGCCGCGGACGACGATGACCACCGTCTTGCCATGGGCTTCCAGGTCCGCGACCGCGCGCTCGGCCTCGGGGCCGAGCCGCACGCTCTCGGCGGCGTGGCGCGGGGAGGCGACGAGCACCGTCTGACCCATCACCGTGGCCTGAACCGCCTTGCCGGGGATGGCGCGGGCGTCCCGCGTCGGGCGCAGCGGCACCCCGTCCGCGCTCGCCCGATCGAGGATGGCTCGGGCGATAGGATGGCTGCTTCCGCTCTCGACCGCGGCGGCCAACCCGAGAAGCGACCGCTCTGACGCGTCCGGGGCAAAGACCAGGATGTCCGAGACCCGCGGCCGTCCCGCCGTCAGCGTTCCGGTCTTGTCGAACGCGACCGTGCGCACCCGCCCGATAACCTCCAGCGCGGCGCCGCCCTTCACGAGCAGACCGCGCCGCGCCCCGGCGGCCAGTCCCGAGGCGATGGCCGCCGGGGTCGAGAGCACCAGCGCGCAGGGGCAGGCGATGAGGAGGAGCGCCAGGCCTCGATAGATCCAGGTACCCCAGTCGGCGCCGAGCAGCGGCGGCACGACTGCCACCGCGGCCGCGAACACGAACGCGATGGGCGTGTAGACCGCGCTGAACCGGTCGATGAAGCGCGCCGTGGGCGACTTCGACGCCTGCGCCTCCTCGACGAGGTGCAGGATGCGGGCGACGGTGTTGTCGGCCGCCGTCTTGGTAACCCGGACCTGCAGCGCGCCATCGGCGTTGACGCTGCCGGCGTAGACAGGGTCGCCGACCTCCTTGGGCTTCGGGACCGACTCGCCGGTAATGGGGGACTCGTCGAGGCTCGATGCGCCGTCGGTGATCACCCCGTCGGCGGGCACGCGGTCGCCCGGCCGCACGACTACGACCTGACCGATAGCCAACGACGCGGCGGCCACCTCGCGGATGGTGCCATCGGCCTCGTCGACGAGGCGAGCGGTCTTCGGCACCAGGGCGGCGAGCGCCTTGATGCCCGCTCGCGCCCGTCCCGCCGCCACGACCTCCAGCATCTCGCCAATCGTGAAGAGCAGCACGACGATGGCGGCCTCCTCGGCGGCGTGGATGGCAAGCGCCCCCGCGGTCGCGACCGACATCAGCATCTCGATGGAGAAAGGCGTGCCGGCGAACGCCGCTACGGCCGCGCGGCGGCCGTAATAGGCGAGGCCGACGAGCGCCCCTGGCCAGTAGGCGTACTCGCCCGCCAAGCCCGGCGCGATCCGCTCGACCAGGAAGCCGGCGGCGAACAGGGCACTGATCAGGATGCCCAGTAGCGCCTTCCGGCTTCGCCAGAGCGGCGGCTCGGGCTCCTCGGTCCCGGCGGGCGGGGCACCGCCCGAGGCTTGCGCCATGGCCAGGTCCGCGGCTGTCGGAAGCGGCGCCACGCCGTAGCCCAGGCGCTCGATCCGCCCCTCCAATTCGGTCCTCGGCGTCGAGGACTCGTCGAGCGCGAGGTCGAGGACCTGGCTGCCGTAGTTCACACGAACCTCCGCGACGCCCGGCAGCCGGGAAACGGCGGTCTCGATCTTCCCGGCACAGGTCGGACAGTCCATGCCCTTGACCCTGTAGCGCAGGGCCTGCGGACCGTTCGTTGAGAGGGCTGTGCGGTCCGCGCCGGCGACCTGGTTCATGGTGTACTCCGTTCGCCGGGCTCCTGGTCCGGACTGGGAATGCCCCCTACATGCACCCTGTAGTCGCTACAGGGTCAAGACCGTGCGCACCGCCTCTTCCATGACCATCGGCAGCCTCGCGGAGGCCACGCAGACCCGTGTCGAAACGGTCCGGTGGTACGAGAAGGTCGGGTTGTTGCCCCCGCCGGCGCGATCGAGCGGGAACTACCGGCTCTATGGGCCCGAGCACCTGCGCCGGCTGAGCTTCATCCGCCGCGGTCGCGCCCTGGGCTTCACGGTGGAGCAGATCCGGGACCTGCTCGCTCTGGCGGACGACCGGGAGCGCTCCTGCGGCGAAGTCGACACCATCGCCCGCGCGCATCTCGCCGATGTGGAGCGCAAGCTGGCCGACCTGACCCGGCTCGCCTCGGAACTGCGCGAGGTCATCGGCCAATGCGGCTGCGGGTCGGTCGCCGATTGCCGCATCATCGAGACCCTGTCGCCGCTGGGTGAACCCGCGTGAGAGGTCTGGGTCCGGGTCAGCGAGCGACGTAGGGGGTCATCAGCACCCGGCTCACGAACAGTCCCTTGGCAACTACTCCGCAGCAGGCGACAGCGAGGATGATGACTGTCGCCTTGATGAACGCGCGACGCGCGGCCGCCTGAACAGCGGGCCTGACGCGTCGCCGCCGCCCTGCGTTCCTCTGACCCCAGGAATGGAGTTCCGTACGCATCATCAGCCCTTTGCAGTTCTCGGACTATTTCAATCCGTCGAGCCTAATGGAAATCGCAGTCCGGGTCGAAGGCAATGTGACACGCCCCGGTTCACGTTGCGGATCTCAGGCTAAATCCGCGCCGCGGTACCGGGCGAAGACGCTTCTGACCTCCGACCCGAAGAGGACGACATCGTAGGTGTCCGGCTCCACACCATCGATCTCCATGCCGGGCGATCCCGCTGGCATGCCCGGTACCGCCAGCCCCTTGCCCTTAGGCTTCTCCACGAGGAGGCGCTTGATCGCGCCGGCCGGCACGTGCCCCTCGACCACATAGCCGCCGACCTGCGCGGTGTGGCAGGAGGCCAGCTCGCGAGGCACCCCAAGGCGGATCTTGAGCGGGTTCACGGGCGCCTCTGCCACCGTCACGGTGAAGCCAGCCTCGCGCAGGTGCACAACCCACCTCTCACAGCAGCCACAGGTTGGATCCTTGGTCACCGCGACCGTGGGCTGCCCTTGCGCCAGGGCCGCCCGTCCGAGCCCTAGCCCCGCCGCCAAACCCATAAGTACGGTACGTCGGGATGGCGTCATGTCGTTCCTCATCGTCAACTCCCATTCGCTCTCATTCGGCCGCCTGCGGCAGCCGCACCGCCTCATCGTTCGTCCCCGCGCGGTCCGCGCCGGCCGGGGGCAGTCTTTGTCCTTTTGCCAGAGCGTAGACCGCGGGGATCACCACCAGGGTTAGCACCGTCGAGGAGACCATCCCGCCGATCATCGGCACGGCGATGCGCTGCATCACCTCCGAGCCCGCACCTGTGCTCCAGAGGATGGGTAGCAGCCCGGCCATGATCGCCACCACAGTCATCATCTTGGGACGCACCCGTTCGACCGCGCCGATCATGATCGCATGGCGCAGGTCGTCGCGGGTGAGCGGGTGGCCGGCCGCTTGTCGCACCATCCGGATCTCGGTCAGGGCGTGGTCGAGGTAGACCAGCATGATCACGCCGGTTTCGGCGGCGACGCCCGCCAGGGCGATGAAACCGACCACCACCGCGACTGATAGGTTGAACCCCATCCACCACAGGAGCCAGACACCGCCAACCAGCGCGAACGGCAGCGACAGCATTACGATCAGGGTTTCGGTCAGACGCCGGAAATTCAGGTAGAGCAGCAGGAAAATCACCAGCAGCGTCAACGGTACAACGATCTGCAGGCGGGCCTCGGCCCGTTCCAGGTACTCGAACTGTCCGCTCCACTGTACACTCATTCCGGGCGGCAGCTTGACCTCCTGCGCCACCGCCTGACGGGCCGCGGCCACGTAGCCGCCGAGATCACGCCCGCTGATGTCCACGAACAGGTAAACCGCAAGCTGACCGTTCTCCGTGCGGATCGAAGTCGGCCCTCGGGTCAACTGGACCTTAGCCACCTCGCCGAGCGGCACGGTGCCGCCGCCCGGCAGCGGCACCTGTACCTCCTGGGCGATCGCCTGGGGATTGGCGC
The DNA here is from genome assembly GCF_001043915.1 of Methylobacterium aquaticum. Classification (GTDB taxonomy): domain Bacteria; phylum Pseudomonadota; class Alphaproteobacteria; order Rhizobiales; family Beijerinckiaceae; genus Methylobacterium; species Methylobacterium aquaticum. The sequence goes on from NZ_LABX01000077.1 coordinate 5,695, forward strand.
GATAGGCTCGTGGGTAGCGCAGATTGACGGTGTAGCGCTCGCGGCCCTCAACCGTGGTGGTGACACTCTCACCGCCCAGCGCCATGGCGATCACGTCCTGCACGTCGCCGACCATCAGGCCGTAGCGGCCCAAAGCCTCGCGGTCCGCGGTGATGTCGAGAAAATAGCCGCCGATCACCCGCTCGGCATAGGCGCTGGCTGTCCCTGGGACGGACCGGATCACCGTTTCGATCTGCCGGGCAACGGTTTCCATTGCGGCCAGATCCGTGCCGAACAGTTTGACCCCGACCGGCGTGCGAATGCCGGTCGCCAGCATGTCGATGCGCGCGCGGATCGGCTGGGTCCACGCGTTCGACACTCCCGGAAACTGTAAAGCCTGGTCCATCTCGGCTTTTAGGCTCGCCAGCGTGATGCCCGCTCGCCACTGGTCCTTTGGCTTGAGGTTGATGATCGTCTCGAACATCTCGGTGGGTGCCGGGTCAGTCGCCGTGTTCGCCCGGCCGGCTTTGCCGTAGACTGAAGCCACCTCCGGAAAGCTCTTGATGATCCGGTCCTGAGTCGCCAGTAGCTCGGCCGCTTTGGTGATCGACACGCCGGGCAGGGTGGTCGGCATGTACATGAGCGTGCCCTCGTTCAGCTCGGGCATGAACTCGGTGCCGAGCTGGCGGGCCGGCCAGACAGTAGCGCCGAGCGCCACAACCGCCAGCAGAAGGGTCAGCAGGCGGGCGCGCAGCACGCCGCGGATCACCGGCCGGTAGAGCCAGATCAGCAGGCGATTAAGGGGATTTCTGTGTTCCGGGACAATCCGGCCCCGCACAAACAGCACCATCAGCGCCGGCACTAGCGTAATCGACAGGAGTGCTGCCGCGGCCATGGCAAAGGTCTTGGTGAAGGCCAACGGCCCGAACAGTCGTCCCTCCTGGCTCTCCAGGGTGAAGATCGGCAGAAACGAAACCGTGATCACCAGCAAGCTGAAGAACAACGATGGACCGACCTCGGCCGCGGCGGCAATCAACACTTGCGTGCGCGGCTGGTCCGCCGTCGCCCGCTCCAGGTGCTTATGGGCGTTCTCGATCATCACGATTGCCGCGTCGATCATCGCGCCGACCGCGATGGCAATGCCGCCCAGGCTCATGATGTTGGCCCCGATGCCCAAGAAGCGCATGGCGCCGAGCGCCATCAGGATCCCCACCGGCAGCATCAGGATCGCCACCAGGGCACTTCTGAGGTGGAGCAGAAAGATCACGCAGACCAGCGCGACGATGGCGCTCTCCTCGATCAGCGTGTGGTTCAGGGTATCGATGGCGGCGTTGATCAGCTGCGAGCGATCGTAGACTGAGACAATCTCGGTCCCGGCGGGCAGGCTTTTGGCCATCTCGGCCAGACGCTGTTTGGCGCCTTCGATCACACTGAGTGCGTTGGCGCCGAAGCGTTGCAGGATGATCCCACCTGCTACCTCGCCGTCGCCGTTGAGTTCGGTGAGGCCGCGGCGTTCATCGGGGCCGAGCTCGACCCGAGCCACGTCGCGCAGTCGCAGTGGCGTACCGCCCTCGGTTTTCAGGACGATACTGTCCAGATCGGCCGGGCTTTTGAGGTAGCCCCGGCCGCGGACCATGAACTCGAACTCGGACAGCTCAACCGTTCGGCCACCCACATCGGCGTTGCTGGCGCGGATCGCCTCGCGCAGTTTGGTCAGCGGAATGCCAAGTGCGCGCAGACGGTTGGGATCGACCACCACGTTGTACTGCTTGACGAAGCCGCCGACGCTCGCGACCTCAGCCACCCCTTCGGCCCGAGAGGCGCCGAAGCGGACCACCCAATCCTGTAGCGAGCGCAGCTCAGCCAGGGTCTTCTGCTTGGCCAGGATCACGTACTGATAGACCCAGCCGACGCCGGTGGCGTCCGGACCCAGGCCGGGCGTCACACCGGTCGGCAGGCGGCTGGCGGCCGTGCTGAGGTACTCGAGAACGCGTGAGCGTGCCCAGTAGGGATCAGTACCGTCCTCGAAGATCACGTAGACGAACGACACGCCAAAAAATGAGAACCCGCGCACCACCTTGGAGCGGGGTACGGTCAGCATGGCCGTGGTCAGCGGGTAGGTGATCTGGTCCTCGACCACCTGCGGCGCCTGGCCGGGGTACTCCGTGTAGACAATCGTCTGTACGTCCGAGAGGTCGGGCAGGGCGTCCAGCGGCAGGGTGCGCAGGGCGTAGGCTCCAACCACCACCGCGAACACGGTACCGATCAGCACGAGCACTAGGTTCCTGGCGGACCAAGCGATCACACGCGCGATCATGGCGTGCCCTCCACGGTCTGGGCTGGCGGTGCGGCCATGCTCTGCAATGCCGCCTTGAGGTTGCTTTCGGCGTCGATCAGGAAGTTGGCAGCCGTCACCACCTGCGCGCCGGCCTCAAGGCCTTTGCGAACTTCGACGGCGCCATTTCCGCGGGCGCCGAGGGTGACCTCACGCGGTTCAAACCGCCCGTCTCCCTGGTCGAGCAGCACCACTTGGCGTGTGCCAGTATCGATTACGGCATCTTCGGGCACGGCAATCACCGGGGTGTCACTGCCCGTGGCGATCTCGACCTCGGCATACATCTCCGGCAGCAGCACACTGTCTGGGTTGGGCAGCTCGATACGCACGCGGGTCGTCCGCGTGTCACGGTTCACCTGGGGATAGATCACCCCGATCTTGCCGGTAAACGTGCGCCCGGGCAGGGCGCGAACTCGCACCGTGACCAACTGGCCGATTTTCACGCTGCCCAGGTCGTACTCGGGCACGTCGGCCAGCACCCAGAGTAGGCTGATGTCACCAATCCGGAACAGCGTGTCGCCGGCAGCGGCCTTCATACCCTCGATGGCGGCGCGCTGCAGGACCACACCGTCGCGTGGCGCGGTCCAGGAAATCGCCATGGGCACCCGGCGGGTGCGCTCCATCTCGGCGATCACTTCGTCGGGCACATTGAGGTTCTGCAGCCGCCGGCGCGAGCCGTCGAACCCCGGGTTGGCGATCAGCTGCGCGGCGGCGGCGTTGATCTCGGGCGAATAGACCGCGACCAAGGGCTGATCCTTGCGCACGCGGTCGCCAGTCGTAACGCTGGCGACGTGGTCGACAAAGGCGTCCGAGCGGGTCGCCACAACGGTCACCCGGCGCTCATCGAGCTGCAGCGTGCCGGGCACACGAAGGGGGCGGTGGACCACCTGCCGGGTGACGGTGGCCGTGCGCACGCCAGTCCGCTGAATCTTGCCTGGGGAGATTTTGACCGTGCTGCCGTCGCTCTCCTCGCCGGCGTAGACCGGCAGGTAGTCCATGCCCATGCTGTCCTTCTTGGGCACCGGCGAGGTGTCCGGCAGGCCCATCGGATTGCGGTAGTAGAGGATCTTGCGGGACGCGCCGCCGGCTGCGGCGACCGGCTCTGCAGCGCTTACGGGGGTCGGATCGTCGTCCGTGTCGAACCGAACATCCTCGCTGGCCTGGACGGGCCGGAAGTCGCGGCCGTCCGGCGTCCGGGCTGGTTCCAGGCGATAGACCGGCTGGCCATCCGGATCCTGATAGTAGACCACCGGACCACGCGGCGCCGCTGTCGGCGGCACCGGCGCGACCGCGGGCGGCAACCACAACCCAAGTTCCGTGCGGGCACGCTCGAGAACCACTGTAACGGACGGGCGCCCGTGCCCCGCCCAATAGCCAGCGCCCCCCGCCGCAAGCGCGGCGAGGGTCGCGGCCAGCCAGGCCGACCGGCTCATTTGACGGCTTTCAGCACCAGCTTGTTGTCGACCGTGCCGGTTTCACCCTGGACCTTGGCCCCGAGCGAAAGGCGCCAGCCGCCGGCCATCGTCACCTTGGCCTTGAAACGGTAGACGCCCGGCTCCGGCGACGGCAGTGGCTCAATCCGGGTGGTCATCTCCTCCATGCTGTCGGGCGCCATATCGAGGCGCGTAGCGAAGATCACCGCGTTCGGCACCGGCCTGCCGGTACGCTGGTCGACCAGGCGTACGTCAAGGATCGCGTCGCCCTGCTTGATCTCGTTTTTGACGAGCTGAAACTCATAATCCTTGATGTCAGCCCGGGCCGCGCCGGTCAGCGCCACGCCGAGCAGCGCGGCTGCAGCCGCACGCGCAAAAGGGGAGGTTGTCACGGCAAAAAGTCTCCTGAACACGAGAAAAACCACGCGTGGACGCGCAGAATGGACCAGCGCAATGGCCGGCGCTCTCAGGTTCAGGCGCGGGGCGGTTCAGACGGCGGCGGCGGCGCCAGGCTGCGGTAATCGGCGGACATCCACCAGGGCGGGACCTGCGCGCGCGCCGCCGGGACAGGAACCCCCGCGATGGCCGGCAGGGCTGGGGCCAGCTTCGCCAGACATAGGGCGGCCAGGGGGCAACTCTTCTGGCAGTCCGGCATCACGGGTTTGTCGGGCGGGCAGCATGGCATGTCGTCCATGGCCAGTGCGGCCATGGCATCAGTCGGCTCCGCCGGGCTCAGGTTATGAGAAGCCACAGCCGCGGACATGCCTGGGCTGGCGGCGGCCACAGACGCGGTCACCGGAGCCAAGGCCAAACCGACCACCGCCAGAGTGGTCAGCAGCCGGATGAGCGCCTGCCAGAACATCACACCCTTCCATCGCACAGTGCGAGCGCCGCGCAAAGAGCGGCATTGAGGCAAGGGCAGCGGCACTGCTGATCGTGCTGGTCGGCCTCTACACCGGCTGGCTCGGCCGCCAGGGCCTCCAGCACGACCCAGAGGCGCATGCTGCTGAGGCCACTGCCATGCGGAATTTGTGATTTGTAGGAGTGGACCAGACAGAGAAAACCGGACTGCGAAACCCGGTCCGATCGGCGGGCAGGCGGTCAGCCGCACTTGCTCATCTAGTGGCCGTGTGAACCGCTCCGTGTTTTTCGGAGGCTGATTGTCTTGGGTCAGGCGGCCAAGGCTTGGTCGCCGACGTGAGCATGATAGCGCGCTTCGGCCTCGGCGGGAGGGACGTTGCCGATCGGCGCCAGGAGGCGACGGTGGTTGTACCAGTCGACCCACTCGAGGGTGGCGTACTCGACCGCCTCGAAGGAGCGCCAGGGTCCGCGTCGGTGGATGACCTCCGCCTTGAACAGGCCGTTGATCGTCTCCGCCAAGGCGTTGTCGTAGCTGTCGCCAACGCTGCCGACTGACAGCTCGATGCCGGCTCCGGCCAGGCGCTCGGTGTACCGTAGAGCCAAGTATTGCGAGCCGCGGTCCGAGTGATGCACCAGTCCGCTACCCTGGACGGGACGACGCTCGTGCAGGGCCTGCTCCAGAGCATCCAGCACGAAGCTTGCGTGAGCGCTGCGTGAGGCCCGCCAGCCGACGATGCGCCGGGCGAACACATCGATGACGAACGCTACATAGACGAAGCCCGACCACGTCGCCACATAGGTGAAGTCGCTGACCCACAAGGCGTTCGGCCGGGGAGCCTTGAACTGACGGTTGACGCGGTCGAGGGGGCAAGCTGCGGCCGGGTCGGGGATCGTGGTGCGAACGGCCCTGCCGCGCACCACCCCCGCCAAGCTCATCTTGCGCATCAGCCGCACTACCGTGCAGCGAGCGGTCACGATCCCCTCCCGGGCCAGTTGCCGCCAGACCTTCCGCACCCCGTAGACGCAGAAGTTGGCCTCGAATACGCGCTGGATCTCGATCATCAACGCAGCGTCACTGCGCGCACGAACCGGTTGCTTCTCAGGGTCGGCACGTCGGGCGGCGTGCACGTAGTAGGTCGACGGGGCGATCGGCAGCACCCTGCAGATCGGCTCGACCCCGTAGACCTCCCGATGATCGTCGATGAAGCTGATCATGACCGCGACCGGCGGTCGAGCTCCGCCATGGCGAAATATGCCGACGCTTTGCGCAGGATCTCGTTGGCCTGGCGCAACTCGCGAACCTCACGTTCAAGCGCCTTGATCCGCTCGCGCTCGTCCGTCGTCTGGCCGGGACGCACGCCCTGGTCGCGTTCGGACTGGCGCACCCAGTTCCGCAGCGTCTCGCCCGAGCAGCCGATCTTGGCCGCAATCGACTGGATCGCCGACCATTGCGAGCCGTGCTCGCTCTCGTGCTCGCGCACCATCCGCACCGCACGCTCGCGCACCTCGGGGGAAAACGGCGTTGTTCGCTTCGTCATGGCTCCATCCTCTCAGAAGTTGGAGCCTCCGGGAAACCCGGGGCGGTTCAGTGCCATCACAGCAGCGGCTGCCTTTCTTGCCCTTCATGCCGGTGTGGTTCATGGCCATGCCGCCCTTGCCGCACATCATCGCTTTGCCACTGCCATCGCCAGGGCAGGCGTGGCGGTCGCCACAACAAGCGTCTTCGTCTGTGGATCTGCCTGTTGGGTGCGGATCAGCTCACATCCGCTCTTTGATGCCGGCGCTGACCAGCCACCAGTTGACCGGGTAGCTGGTCAGGAACCCGGCCACCATGGCGAGCTGCATGGCGAACCAGAATTCGACCGAGTTGACCGGTGCTGGCCGGCCCGCAAGGTGCGGGTAGAGGTAGAACTGCACGAAGGCCATGAAGCCGTACATGCCGACCTGCCAGGCGATCAGCGAGGCGGTGTCGGCTTTGATCGCGGCGATCAGGCCCTCCCGGGGCGAGAGGCCGCGCATCGGCACGATGGCGTAGTACTGAAACACGATCCCGAGCACGTAGGCGAACACGAAATCGAGCATCCAGACCGCGTACATCTTTTCCGCAAACAGCGAGTGCCAGCCGAACCAGACCGCCACCCCAGGGACCAGGAACGCCAGCCACTCGGCGGCGACATCGCCCAGCATGCAGCCGCTGCCGCAGTGAAGGGCTCCCTTGCCGACCATGACGGCGAACGGCGTCTGGGTCATGTTGGGCGGCCTCTCGCCCCGCATCTTCGCATGGTGGTGCGCCTCCATCGTCGCGAGGCGACCATAGCGAAAGTAGGCCCAGACGATCAGCACCGTGCCGAACAGTGCGCTGACCGGCCAGACGATGTTCATCACCGTCATGTGCTGGGGATGGCGGATCACCTGGATCGACAGCAGCAGCGCGCAGGCAGCGCCCAGCAGTAACGAAGCAGCCGACAGGATATGGAACCAGCTCGGGAACATCTGGGCTCCTGTCAGAGATCGGTTGCGCGCAGGCGGAGGGCGTTGCCGATGACGCTGACGGATGAAAGCGCCATGGCCGCTGCGGCGATGATGGGCGAGAGCAGGATGCCGAGAAACGGATAGAGCAGCCCCGCCGCGATCGGTACGCCGGCTGCGTTGTAGATGAACGCGAAAAAGAGGTTCTGGCGGATATTGCCCATGGTGGCGCGGGACAGGCGGCGCGCCCGCACGATCCCCATCAGGTCGCCCTTGAGCAGGGTCACGCCGGCGCTCTCGATCGCTACATCCGTCCCGGTCCCCATCGCGATGCCGACATCGGCGGTGGCGAGGGCAGGGGCATCGTTCACTCCGTCACCGGCCATGGCAACCACGCGGCCCAGGGCCTGGTGCTGTTTGACGATCTCGGCCTTCTGGTCGGGCAGCACTTCAGCCCGGAACTCCTTGATTCCAAGCCGGCGCGCGACGGCCTCAGCGGTTGTCCGGTTGTCGCCGGTGAGCATCACGACCTGTATGCCCTCCGCCCGCAATGCGTCCAGCGCCTGCGCGGTCGTTTCCTTGAAGGGGTCGATGATCGCGATCATGCCGGCCGTTCGGTCGTCGACGCTCACGAAGATCGCCGTCGCGCCCAGCTCGCGCTGCTTCTCGGCCTGCTCATTAAGCGTGGCCGTGCTGATCCCGGACTCTGCGATGAATTTGGCGTTGCCGATCCTGATCCTGCGGCCATCGACTGTGCCAAGGGCCCCCCGGCCGGTTGGGCTGTCGAAGTCGGTGGCAGTCCCAAGCGACAAGGCCTGTTCCTCGGCCGCAGCGACGACGGCCACGGCCAAGGGGTGCTCGCTGGACCGCTCGACGCTGGCGGCGAGTCGCAGCACTTCCTGCTCGGTGAAGCCGTCCGCTGGGACGATTTTAGTCACCGACGGCCTGCCCTCGGTGAGGGTGCCCGTCTTGTCGACCACCAAAGTGGTGACCTTCTCCAGCCGCTCCAGGGCTTCGGCGTTCTTGATCAGGACTCCGGCCTGGGCACCACGGCCGACACCCACCATGATCGACATCGGCGTGGCCAGCCCGAGCGCGCAGGGGCAGGCGATGATCAGGACAGCGACGGCCGCCAGCAGCCCGTAGGTCAACCTTGGCTCGGGTCCGAAGGCGTACCAGGCGACGAAGGCGAGAACGGCCACGACGATGACCGCCGGCACGAACCAGCCGGCGACGTGGTCGGCCAGTCGCTGGATCGGGGCCCGACTGCGCTGCGCGTCCGCCACCAGCTGGACGATGCGCGCCAGCATGGTGTCGCGGCCGACCTTCCGCGCCTCGATGATGAGGCCGCCGCTCTGGTTGAGGCTGCCGCCGATGACGCTGTCGCCGACATTCTTGCTGACCGGCATGGACTCGCCCGTGACAAGGGCTTCATCGACCGACGAACGGCCGTCGACCACGGCGCCGTCGACCGGCACCTTCTCGCCAGGCCGGACGCGTAGGCGGTCGCCGACCTGCACCGCATCGAGCTGGATTTCCTCATCGCTGCCGTCAGGCCGGACGCGGCGAGCGGTCTTCGGGGTCAGATCGAGGAGCGCGCGCAACGCACCGCTCGTGCTTTCCCGGGCGCGCAACTCGAGCACCTGGCCGAGCAGCACCAGAATGGTGATGACCGCCGCCGCCTCGAAATAGGCTGGCACGGCGCCGTCATGGCCGCGCAGCGCGGTGGGAAACAGCCCGGGCGCCAAGGTCGCCACGACGCTGTAGAGCCAGGCCACACCCGTTCCCATGGCCACCAGGGTGAACATGTTGAGGTTGCGGCTTTGCACTGAAGCTACGGCCCGCACGAAGAACGGCCAGCCGGCCCACAGCACGACGGGCGTCGCCAGCAGCAGCTGCAGGTAATTGGCATTCTGCTGGCCGAGGCGTTCGGTCAGTCCGAACAGATGGCCGCCCATCTCCAGCACGAACACCGGCGCGGTCAGCGCCAGTCCGATCCAGAACCGGCGGGTCATGTCGACCAACTCGTCACTGGGCCCCGTATCCGCGCCGATCATCGCCGGCTCCAGGGCCATGCCGCAGATCGGGCAGGCGCCCGGGCCGACCTGGCGCACCTCCGGGTGCATGGGACAGGTATAGATCGTACCCTCCGGCACGGGCTCGGCCTTGGCTGCCGCGCTTGCCGGATCGAGGTAACGGGCTGGATCTGCCGTAAACTTTGTCCGGCATCCGTCTGAGCAGAAATAGAACGTGTGACTGTTGTGCTCCGTATGGTGCTTGGCGGTATGGGGATCGACGTTCATCCCGCACACTGGGTCCTTGACTTGGTTCGCCGCCGCGGCGGCTGAGCCGTGATGTTGGTGATTATGCCCATGGTGTGAGTGGTCATGGGCGGCCGACGCCGTCTTGGCATGACCGCCACAGCAGCTGTGACCGTGCGCGGCGGGCAGCGCGGCCTGATCAGTGGCTGTTGCCTGGCTCTTGCTACCACAGCAGCTGGGAGCGCCGGCCGCCGGATCCTGCGGGTAGGTGTGGGCGTCGTGGTGGTCGGTCATGGCTGGCGTCCTGTCTTGATCCTCTTGCCAGACAGCCTGCACCTTCCCATCATGGGAAGGTCAACAGGGAGAGGGCAGAGGCAATGAACATTGGGCAGGCAGCGCAAGTCTCTGGTGTCTCGGCCAAAATGATCCGCTATTACGAAAGCATCGGCCTGGTGCCGCCGGCGGGCCGCCGCGACAGCGGTTACCGCGATTACGGCTCGGCTGACCTGCACCGCTTGAGTTTCATCCGTCGTGCCCGCGGCTTGGGGTTTTCGGTCGAGCGCATCCGGTTGCTGCTGGAGCTGTGGGGCGACACCCACCGCAGCAATACCGAGGTAAAGGCGATTGCGCTGACGCATATCGACGAGTTGGAGGAGCGCGCGCGGCAGTTGCAGGAGATGGCAGACAATCTGCGTACCCTGGCTCAGGCCTGTGATGGGGACGGCCGGCCGAACTGCCCAATCATCCAGGGTCTGGAGGCCGGCGGGGAACCCGCCTGTGACAGCGCGCGCCCTGCACGGCATTAGCAGCGCCCCCGGTTGATGCGGGTAGGCTGCCGGCTCACTTGCCGCAATGTAATTTGCTTCCATATCAGATAGATAATGATCAAATGCGCCTCCGGTTCAGAAAGATTTCCACGGCTCCATGTCAGGCTGTACGGGCTGGACTGTGGAGCTTGCCGCGGCTCAATAACAATGAGGCCGAAGGTTCTCCTTCGGTATAGCTTGTGTTTCCAAAAGGCCTGATTACATGGATGACTTCCGAGAAGCGTGACCGCGCATCGGACCAGCTCTGGGCGAAGTCGAACAACTCTCGCAAGGCTGGCGCGATTTCTTTGTAAGCCGCTAAAGCCGCAACGAGCGCTCCAAGCGAAAGGCGGCCCTGGACGACTAGATAACCGCCAATCGAGAAAAAGAAGAACGGCGTTAGGTTCGATGTAAAATTGTAGAGACCCTTCAGCAACCCTTTGAGATCGTTGATCTCAATGCGGACCCGCTCGAGAACCTCGACCTGCCGCATTCGCTTTCTCAAAGCCGAAGATACCCGGTCGCCTTTGAAGGTTGAGGGTTCTGGACTTGTGGAAATATGATCGGCTGCGGTGAGTGACCCTCCGAGCGCCCGCGTCGCATGAACCCGTTCACGCACCTTGGCATTCAGGCGTCGCTGCAGACGCGGCAGAAGGACTACCTGCACTGGCAGCATGATGAGGGCGGCAAGGGCCAGTGCGGCGTTCTGGAGAAATAGGAACAAGATGCTGGTCGCCAGGGCGCCGCCTTGCACAACCGGCACTGCGACGAGGGCACTGCCGAAATAGCCGACCGGCTCGACCTCGTGCATGGCGACTGTGGACAGCGTCGCGCGTCCACTTGGTGTCAGTTCCCCCTGCGCACGCTTAAGGACGGCTAGGCGGAGGCGGCGCACAAGACGTTCGTTCACGCGGCCGCGCGCGCGATTGACTTGTAGCTTTAGCAAGAAGCTGACCGTCAGAACACCGAGGTAGCCACAGCACAGAAGCAGCAGAAGGTCTAGACGACCGACACGGGACCCCAAGATTGTCATCTGTGCATAGCCGTCGCCGTTGGCGTCGGTCAGGGCGTGGTTGATGATGTGCTTGGGTATCTCCAGCAGGAACCACGCCGCTGGCAGCGTCAGCAGTGAAAGAAAGATGAGGCGAAACTGGAATCGGCACGTCGCCTCGAGCACATAGCGCTCAAGGCCTTTGCCATGGGCACCATGTGCGACAGCAATGGGTTGAGGCGATGCGCCTGCACGAAGCGAGAACGCGCGCCACGCACCACGACGCAGCAGCCTCAATGTGCGCAGGCCGAAGCGCATCAGCAGCCACACTGTCCACGTGGGTGCGACGACAAACACCAGCGCCGCCATGAGATCCAACCACCAGTGATCGTGTGGATAATCAAGACCGGCGATGCGATGAACCAGATCGTGGAGCCAGGCTGGAGCAAACAAAGGTCGTCTCACTTCATGATATGATCTTATTTTGATGTTTTCTGCCTCTTGACATAGGGAGCCCGCCGAAGCGGGCTCCCAGTTTTACTTTCCGTTATTCTTAAGCCAGTCCTGCATCTCGGCGATCTCCTTTTCCTGATCGTCGATGATCTTCTGGGCCATCTGCTTGGTGGCCGGGTCCTTCGCGTGCTTCAGTGCCACCTTGGCCATGTCGATCGCGCCCTGGTGGTGCGGGATCATGTGCGTGCGGAAATCGACGTCGGGGTTGCCTGTGTAAGCGACGTGCATGTTGTGCATCATCGCCATGTCGGCCTGCTTGAAGTCCTTGGTCGACGGCGCATCGCCCGGCTTGGGCATCATGTCGGCCATCATCTTCTGCATGTCGGCCTGCATGTCCGACCCGGCGCCGGGCTTGGCCATGTGGTCGCTGTGGCTGTGGGCGCTCTGCGCCAGGGCGGCGCCGGTCAGGCCGGTCACCAGCAGGGCGGCGCTCATCAGGGTGCGGATGGTGGTCATGGGCGTACTTTCTTGCTGGGTTAGTTGAATTTCCCGCTGGCGGTCGTGCCATCGGGAGCTGTCAGCTGAACGGCGCCCTTGGGGGCGGTGCTCAGCGGAACCTCGGAGGTGCCGGTCAGGCGGTTGCCGTCGACGGGCGTCAGCGCCACGCGGGCCGGCTTGCCGCCTTCGATCAGAATGGCGCTGGCCTTGAACCCGCTCGCAGGCAGGGGCTTCTCGCTGCCGTCGAGCAGGTAGACGTCGACCGTCTGGCCCTTGGCGACGAGTTCAACGTGGTACTTGCCGGCATCGGTCACCCGCCCACCGTTTTTCCCGGCGGTTTCGTGGGCACAGACCGGGGCGGCGGCCAGCAGCAGGCCGCTGAACAGGGCGGCTCTCCAGGGGATCATGGGGGTTCCTTTCTTGGTTGGCTCGAGGGGCTCAGAACGCCTCCCGCGGCGGCGGGTGCGAGCCGGGCGTGGCGGAATGGGCCGCATGAGCCTCGTCCTGCGCAGCCTGCAGCCGGGCCAGTGGCGTCCGGCCGAACCTGAGGAACAGGATCGGCGTGAGGAACGTGTCGAGTAGCGTGGCGCTGATCAGGCCGCCGAAGATCGTCACCGCGACCGGGTGCAGGATCTCCTTGCCCGGCGAGGCGGCGTCGTAGAGCAGCGGTACCAGCGCGACCCCGGCCGACAGGGCCGTCATCAGCACCGGGGTCAGCCGCTCCAGGCTGCCGCGTACGACCAGGTCCGGCCCGAACGGCACCCCCTCGTGCAGCGCCAGGTTGAGGTAGTGGCTGATCTTCAGGATGCCGTTACGCGCGGCGATGCCGGTCAGCGTGATGAACCCGATCATCGAGGCTACGCTGAGCGGCTGGCCGACCAGCCACAGCGCCGCGACGCTGCCGATCAGCGCCAGGGGCACGTTGCCCATGATGATCAGCGCCAGCGCGGCCGAGCGGTAGCGGCTGTAGAGCAGCGCGAACACCAGGGCGAGGGACAGCGCCGACAGGGCTGCGATTGTCCGCGTAGCGTCCTCCTGCGCCTGGAACGTACCCTCCAGGCTGGTGAAGACCCCCGGTGGTAGCTTTTCCTGGGCGATCGCCTGGCGCATGGCCGCCACGATGGTGGTCATGTCGCTGTCGCCGTTGGTGTTGGCCTGCACCACGATGCGGCGCCGGGTGTTCTCGCGCAGGATCTGGTTGGGGCCATCGGTCTCGCGGATGTCGGCGACCTGGCGCGCCGGCACCCAACCGGAGGGGGTTTCCAGGAGAAGATCCCCGAGCCCTTCGGTGGTGCGCTGGTCCTCTGGCAGTCGGATCAGCACGTCGAAGCGCCGCACGCCGTCGACCACGGTCGACACCACACGGCCGTTGGACAGCCGGCTGATCTGGTCGACCACCGCGGCCGGCTGCACGCCGTAGAGCGCCGCCCGGGTGTAGTCGACGCGGATCTCCAGCTGCGGGATGCGCACCTGCTTTTCCACCTGCAGATCGGTCAGGCCCGGGATACTGGCAAACCGCTCGCGCAGGCTGCCCGCGATGCGCCGGAGTGCGTCCAGGTCCTCGCCGTAGATCTTCAGCGCGATCTCGGCGCGCACTCCCGACAGCATGTGATCGAGGCGGTGCGAGATCGGTTGGCCGACGTTGACCGACACCGGCAGCACCGCCAGGCGCTGTCGGATGTCGGCCACAAGGGCCTCCTTGGGTCGGCCACCCTTCTTGAGCTCGACTTCCAGATCGGAGGAATGCACCCCCTCGGCGTGCTCGTCGAGTTCAGCCCGGCCGGTACGCCGACCGACCGCTGCCACCTCGGGGATCTGCCGCAGCAAACCCTCGGCGATTAGCCCGACCCGGTTGCTCTCGGCCAGCGAGATCCCCGGGTTGAAGGTCATGTTGACGGTGAAGCTGCCCTCGTTGAACGGCGGCAGAAACGCCCGCGGCAGCTGCCAAGCGGCGATGCCGGCGCCGAGCACGGCCAGCGCTATCGCACCGACCAGCAGGCGCTGATGGCGGAAAGCGACCACCAGCAGACGGGCGTTGCCGCGCTTGAGCACCTTGAGAAAGCGGCTGTCGTGCTCCTCGAGGTTCTTGAGGCCCGGCAGCAGCCAGGAGGCCAGCACCGGCGTCAGCGTGATCGAGGTGAACAGGCTGGCCAGGATCGAGATGATGTAGGCCTGCCCCAGGGGCGCAAACAGCCGGCCCTCAATGCCCGACAGGGCGAACAGCGGCACGAACACCAGGATGATGATCATCGTCGCGTAGACGATGCCGGAGCGCACCTCGTTGGAGGCTTCCACCACCACCTGGAAGACGCTTTTGAGGTTGCCGGCCCTCCGGTTCTCGCCGAGCCGCCGGAAGATGTTTTCGACGTCGACCACGGCGTCATCGACCAGCTCGCCGATCGCGATGGCGAGGCCGCCGAGGGTCATCGTGTTGATCGACAGTCCAAAGAGGTGGAACACCACCGCGGTGGTCAGGATCGACACCGGGATCGCCAAAAGCGAGATCGCGGTGGTGCGCACGTTGAGCAGAAAGAGGAACAGCACCGCGGCGACCACCACGACGGCCTCCAGCAGCACTCGCTCGACGTTGGCGATCGAGGTTTCGATAAAGTTAGCCTGGCGGAACAAGATCTGGTCGGCCTTGATGCCATCCGGCAGGGTCTGGGTGATCTCGCCCAGGGCCTGCTCGACCTGGCGGGTCAGCTTGACGGTGTCGACGTCGGGCTGCTTTTCGACCGAGACGATCACCGCCGGCTTGCCCTGGTACCCGGCATCGCCGCGCTTGACCTTGGCGCCGAATGAGACCTCGGCAACCTGGCGCAAGTAGACCGGGGCGTTGTTGACGGTCGCGATGACGACGTTGCGCAGGTCGTCCAGGTCGAGGGTGCGGGCGATGTTGCGGATCAGGTACTCGCGCGAATACTGGTCGGTGAACCCGCCGCCGGCATTGGTGCCGAACTGCTGCAGGGCCGCCTCCAGCTGGGCGTTGGTCACGCCGAGCGCGCGCATCGCCGCCGGATTAGGGGCGACTCGGAACTGACGCACCTCGCCACCGATCGGAATGACCTGGGCAACGCCGGGGATGGTCAGCAGGCGCGGGCGGATCACGAAGTCGGCCGCCTCGCGGACCTGCATCGGCGTGGCGGTGTCGCTGGTCACCGCGACCAGCAGGATCTGCCCCATAATCGAGGAGATCGGCCCCATCACCGGGGTGACCCCGCGCGGCAGTTGGTCCTGGACTAGGCTCAGCCGCTCGGCGACCTGCTGTCGGTTGCGGTAGATGTCGGTGCCCCAGTCGAACTCGACGTAGGTGATCGACAGGCCGACGCCGGAAACCGAGCGTACGCGGCTGACGCCGGGCAGCCCGTTCATGCGGGTTTCGATCGGGTAGGTAACCAGTTGCTCGACCTCGGGCGGGGCGTAGCCCTCGGCCTCGCTCATGATGGTCACGGTCGGCCGGTTGAGGTCAGGAAAGACGTCGACCGGCAGCTTAGTGACCGTGAACGCTCCGTAGAGGACCAGCACGGCGGCGATCGCGAGCACCAGCAGGCGGTTTTTCAGCGATTGGCTGACGAGGAAGGTGAACATCGGCCGGCCCTCCTCAGCGCACCTGATCCAGCAGCTCGGCGCCCTGGGTCACCACGCGCTTGCCAGCGCCGATCCCCACAGCGACCAGCACCCGGTTGCCGTCGAGCGGGGTCACGCGGACTTGGCGGGCGGCGTAGCGTTCAGCGCTGGTGTGCTCGTAGACGACGTCCTGGCCGTTGCCAGTGCGCACGACCGCGGCACGCGGCAGGGCCAGGCCCTGCAGCTCGGTGTTGGTGGCAGCCTGGACGGTGACGAACTGGCCAACTCGCAGCCCGTTGGTGTCGCCGCTGATCGCGAACTGCACCGGGATGGCCTGGTTGCGGTCGGCTAAGCCGGAGCCGCGGTAGGTCAGCGCCAGGGTGCGGCCGTCGGCCAGGCGCGCGGTGGCGTTCTCGGCACCGCCGAGGGCGTCGAAGCTCAGGGCCTCGACCCAGAGGGTCTTGGGGTCGACGATCTGGAAGACCATCTGGCCGGCCGCGGCCATCTGGCCGGCGATGGCCGAGGCCTCGGCGATCACGCCGCTGACCGGAGCGACCAGTGCCTCTGGCTCCATGCGGATCTTATCGAGGGCGGCGCGGCGGTCCTTGAGGCCCTTCAGCTCGTCCTGGGCCTCGTCCAGTTGCACCTGCGCGACCGCGCCGGTGGTGGCCAGTTTGGCGTAGCGCTCGACCCGGCGCTGCACAGTGGCGATCTGCTGGTCGAGCTGGCCCTGGGTCTGACGCATGTCGGAGATGTCGACGCGCGCCACCGGCGGGGTGACGTAGGCAAGCACATCGCCCTTGGTCACCGGGGTGCCGAGCCTGGGAAACTGTCCCGAGGGCGGCGGCGACAGCCGGCCGCCGACCGACGACTGTACCACGCCACTGGCGTTCGGGTTGGGAATGATCCGCCCGGGCAGGCCGATCGTCCGGTGGAAGGTGCCGACCTCGGTCATCACCGTGCGCAAGCCGAGCAGATGCTGGGTCGGCTTGGGCACGAACACGCTGCCATCGGGCAGGCGCTGGGCCAGGTCGGTTGGCGCGGCGCCGGGCGCGGGCTGGACCAGCGCAGCGCCCTGAACGGGTTTCTCGTCGGCGCCGTGGTCCTCGCCACCGTGGGCGAAGGCCGTGGCGCTGAGCAGCAGCGTGGCGGTGATCGCCAGCGCGGCGACGACCGGCACGCGGCGCCCGCCGCGGAGTGCCAGCATGACCAGCAGGCCCAACAGGAAGCTGCCACCAGCGACGGTCAGCAATACCGGATCGGCCTGGCTGACGCGCGTCTTGAGGTCGTGGGTCAGGGCTGGCAGGGCCTGAGTAACCGTCGCACTGATCGCCTGGGTGGCAGGAACCGACGCAGGCGCTGCGGCAGCCGGGTCAGACAGGTCGAGCGCGACCGGCAGCACATCGAGGTCGCTGCCGGCGGTGACCGTGACCAGCAGGTCGTGATGGCCAGGCTTGCTGAGCCAGGGTGCGGGCAGGCGGTAGATGCCCGGTTCGGCCGCCTGGGCGGTCACCGGACCGGTGGGGGTTTCAACCGTCAGGGTCGCGTTCGCGATCGGCGCGCCGGTCTGGAAGCGGTCGAGGTACAGTGTCAGCGTGCCTTCGCGTGGCACGGCGACCAGCTCGAACGCGGCCGAAGCGGCCTCGCCACGCGGCGCAATGGATTTGGTGACCGGGGGCGGCGCAGCGCCGTGGTCATGCCCTTCGTGGGCCAATGCGGAGCCTGCACCAAGCAGGGCCAGCGTCACGGCCAGCGCACGCAGCGCAGCCGTCATCAGGGAACTCATGGATCAATCTTTCGCCGGTGGACGCAAGGCGTCCGCGCACGCGCAGCGGCTCATAGGAGCAGCGTCAGGCGCGTAGGAACGCCGGGTTCAGGCGAAGGATCGAGGGGGTTTGGGCAGGGCTTCGCGGGCGATGCCGGCCAGGAACGGCTCGGTGGTCGCGTGCATGCGGGCCGCCAGGACCAGGGTCGGTAGCGTGGCTGTAGTGGCCGACAGCACTGCGCCAGGCACGCA
Organism: Methylobacterium aquaticum; assembly: GCF_001043915.1. Classification (GTDB taxonomy): domain Bacteria; phylum Pseudomonadota; class Alphaproteobacteria; order Rhizobiales; family Beijerinckiaceae; genus Methylobacterium; species Methylobacterium aquaticum. The sequence goes on from NZ_LABX01000077.1 coordinate 23,365, forward strand.
GCAGGAGGCACTTCTGGAGCAGCAGCTCCCGTTGCAGGGGCGTTCGGCCGGGGCTTGGGCCACCTTGGCGCGTGGCGTCCGGGCGTCCACCGTCAGCGGCACCTGGATCGCCTTGGCCGTTACTGCAGCAACAGCCTCGGCCGGCCGGGCTACTGGGGGCGTAGCAACAGGCTTGGCCGTCACCGCGGCCGGCGCATGGTGGGCATGGCCCTCATGCGCTTGCGCCGCCGACGCGCCAAACACCGCGGCAATCATCACGATCACCACGGCCAGCAGGCGCGCGAGGGGCGACGGCAGGGTCATACGGTCAAACTACCACGATCATCCATGCCCGAAAACACTTTTGCGGGTGCGATCCCAACTCGCGTGGCGCGATATGGTTTCGAGATCTGCAGGTCGCAAGCGGATGCCGGTTCTCCATGCGCCTCCCTCATGCGAACTCGATCCATGCGACGGCGTAGACGCACAGACTGCATCAAATCCGCCAACAGCCCAGCCCATGTCAAAGCCGTTCGAAACCGAATCCACCTTTGTTGTCGCAGAATGTAATGACCCATCACTCACGCGGGAACCGTCTCTCGATCGCAGGAGCTATGCGGGAGAATGGGTGACGCGGTTTGGGTGAAGGCGGCGTATCGAGGCGGGTGTCGAGCCTGCCAGGACCTCTCGTTGAGAGCGATACGCCATGGACAGCCCTACCAACATCGTGCGGCTTCGCCAGGCTGAGGAGATCGACGATCCCCTGACCGAGGTGCTGCGGGCTCGCGCCCGCCGGCTGCTGGCTCAGGCGGTCGAGTTCGAGGCCGAGGCCTTCCTGACCGCCATGCAGGATCTGCGGCTGCCGGACGGCCGCGCCCGCCTAGTGTCCTGCGTCTGAAGTTCGTGGCAAAGTGTGGGTCTGTTGGGAGGCGCCGATGGCCTACCGTGTACCCACACCTCTTGACCTGAGCGCCGAGGAACGAGCTGAGCTTGAGAGCTGGGCCCGCCGCCGCAAGACAGCCCAGGGTCTCGCCCTGCGTGCCCGCATCGTGCTTCTGGCCTCCGATGGACGGAGCAATACGGCCATCGCAGCGGAACTGAGCACCGGCAAGCACACGGTCGGCAAGTGGCGCGAGCGGTTTGCCCGCGAACGCACGGATGGCCTGCTGGATGAACCTCGTTCGGGAGCCCCGCGCCGGATCGGCGACGAGCAAGTTGCCGAGTTGATCGACCGCACGCTCTGCGAGCGGCCCCAGGGTGCCACTCACTGGAGCCAGCGCAGCATGGCCAAGGCCAGCGGGGTGTCGGGCGCGACGGTCGGGCGCGTCTGGCGCGCGTTTGGCCTGCAGCCGCACCGGTCCGAGACCTTCAAGCTCTCAACCGATCCGCTGTTTGCCGAGAAGGTGCGCGACGGGCTCCCATCGAACTCGTTCGATGGGCTCCCTCATCGTCGGGCTCTATCTGGCTCCGCCCGCCCGCGCCCTGGTACTGTGCGTGGACGAGAAGTCCCAGGTTCAGGCGCTCGATCGCACGCAGCCGCTGCTGCCGCTCCGGCCCGGACAGGTGGAGCGGCGCACCCACGACTATGCCCGGCACGGCACCACCAGCTTGTTTGCCGCTCTCGACGTGAAGGCCGGGACGGTGATCGGGCAGTGCTATCCGCGTCACCGCGCCAGCGAGTTCCGCTGCTTCCTGGATGAGATCGAGGCGGCAGTGCCGGCCGACCTCGACGTGCATCTGGTGCTCGACAACTCGGCGACGCACAAGACCAAGTTGATCCGCGATTGGCTGGCGAGGCGCCCGCACTATCACGTGCACTTCACGCCGACCCCTGCTTCATGGATCAACCAGGTCGAGCGGTGGTTCGGCCTTTTGACGGAGCGAGCGATCCGGCGTGGCGTTCATTGCTCGGTGGACGAGCTTGAACGCGATATTCGCGCCTTCATCGAGGCCACGAATGCCGATCCGAAACCGTTCCGGTGGGTGAAGTCGGCCGACGCCATCCTCGCCAGCGTCAAACGCTTCTGCCTGAGAGCACTCAAAGCTGAGCCAGAGACAACGCCTTTGCCACGAACTTCAGATGCAGGACACTAGGGCGTCTCTGCAAAGGGTTTCACATGGGCGGGGTGAGCGCCCATGTGGTTGGAATGCGACGCTTTGAACTGACTGACGCGCAGTGGGAGCAGATCGCCCCCCTGCTGCCGCCGCAGAAGCCGCGAACCGGCCGTCCTGCGGTGGATCACCGCCAGGTGCTCAACGGCATGCTCTGGATCTTGCGCACGGGCGCGCCCTGGGAGGACCTGCCGGCGCGCTACGGGGCGGTCGGGACCGTTTCGAGCCGGTTCTACCGCTGGCGCAAGGCCGGCGTGTTCGACCGGGTGCTGCAGCGCCTGCAGGCGAAGGCGGATGCCCGCGGCGACCTCGACTGGGACCTGCACTTCGTGGACGCGACGGTGGTGCGCGCCCACCAGCACGCCGCCGGTGCGCGCCGGTCCGGCGCCATCGGGGGGTGAGGGGACGGTCGAGGGTGTGGGCGAGGCGCTCGGGCGCAGCCAGGGCGGGTTCTCGACCAAGCTGCATCTGCGTGCCGAGGGCGGGGGCAAGCCGATGGCGGCTGTCCTGACGGCCGGCGAGCGGCACGAGCAGTTTGCGCTGGACGCGCTGATGGACAAGGGCGCGGTGCGGCGGCCGGGGCGTGGCCGTCCCCGCCTGCGTCCGCGCCGGGCGGCGGGAGACCGGGGCTACTCCAGCCCACCCGCCCGCCGCCGGCTCAGGCAGCGGCGGGTCGAGCCGGTGATCCCGACCCGCAAGGACCAGCCGCGTCAGCCCGACTTCGACAAGGCCGCCTATCGGGAGCGCAACAAGGTCGAGCGGCTGATCAACCGGCTCAAGCAGTATCGCCGCATCGCCACCCGCTACGAGAAGCGCGCCACCAACTACCTCGCCATGGTCACCCTCGGCATGACCATGCTCTGGCTCACCTGAGTTTGCAGAGACGCCCTAGTCCGCCACGGGCATGGTCCCGAACGCGTGATCCAGACCGGCATCGGCCCGGTGCCAGTGGCGCGGGTGCGCATCCGCGATCGTGGGGCGACGAGCCCCGATGAGCGGATCCGGTTCTCCTCGGCCCTGCTGCCGCGCTGGGCGCGGCGCAGCCGCAGCCTGGATGCGTTGCTGCCGGTCCTGTACCTACGCGGGATCTCGACGGGCGACTTCCAGGAGGCGCTCGCAGCCCTCCTGGGCAAGGGTGCCCCGAACCTGTCGCCAGCGATCGTGACGCGGCTGACTGCGACGTGGGCCGACGAGTACACCCGCTGGCAGGCGCGCGATCTCTCGGCGCGCCGCTACGTCTACGTCTGGGCCGACGGGGTCTACCTGCAGGCGCGAATGGATGAGCAGGCCGAGTGCATGCTGGTCCTGATCGGCACCACGCCGGAGGGTAGGAAGGAGTTGGTCGGTTTTCAGGTCGGGGTGCGCGATAGTGCGCAGAGCTGGCGGGAACTGTTGGTCGACGTGAAGCAGCGCGGGTTATCAGTGGCGCCGACGCTGGCTGTTGGAGACGGGGCTCTGGGCTTCTGGAAGGCGCTGGACGAGGTTTTCCCCGGCACGCGCCGCCAGCGCTGCTGGCAGCACAAGACGGCCAACGTCCTCAACAAGGTCCCGAAGTCTGTGCAATCGGCGATGAAGGCAGATCTCCGGCGCGTCGACGCGGGCGCAAGCCGAGGTGTCGATCGACGTGTTCGTGGAGAAGTACGGGGTGAGGTATGCCCGTGCGAGTGAACGCCTGACGAAGGACAAGGAAGCTCTGCCTGCATTCTACGACATGCCGGCGGAGCATCGGAACCATCTGCGAACGACGAACCCGATCAAGAGCGAGTTCGCATATCGGCCTCGCGCCCCGTCAGGCCACCCAGCCGGCGGGGCTCGCTGTTTCGTGTGCTGACCAGCTAATCGCACAGCCGTCGGCTATATCCGCTACGGCCCCTGAAACAGGTGGCCTCCGGCGTAGCCGAGTGGCAATTTGACCCGGCCGAGCCGACAACCATGCGGCTGACCCTAGCCGGCCGGCTCTAACGCCCAATCTCCACCGCCTGGAAGGATTTCTCCTCATGCGCACCCTTGCTGTTTCGATTGGCCTGTTGGCGGTTCTGTGGATCGGCCCTGCTGCGGCCCACGGCTGCCATCATGGCTGGCAACAGGCTCCTGCTGAGGGCTGGCATAGCCATGGCCTCAAGTGCGAAGCCCGCAAGGGCCTCGGGGTTTCGCGCCGAGGCAAGGCACATAGCCGCCGGGCGGCCTGACCCTCTCTCCGAAGCTTCGTCCAGGTTCTGGACTGGAGATCCGGACTGCGTATTCCGACGAAGCCGGCCGGGTGTTCCGATCTGATGCCGGCCATCACTCCAAAGCGAAGCCGGCCACCGGCCCGATCTGAAGGCGGCCGGTGACGGGGTGCTCCCACGGGTCAGAGAGGAAGATCACGAGGTTGGGTCAACGGGTCAAGCGGCGGGCTCGGCAGCCTTGCGCTTGCGCAGGCTCTCGCCGGCCAGCTCGATGCGATTAGCGTTGTGGACGAGCCGGTCGAGAACGGCGTCAGCCAGTGTCGGGATGCCGATGATCTCGTACCAGCGGTCCACCGGCACCTGGCTGGTGATCAAGGTCGAGCCGGCGTCGTAGCGATCCTCGACGATCTCCAGGAGGTCGCGGGCTTGCTCGGGCAGGAGCGGCTCGGGTCCCCAATCGTCGAGGATCAGCAGGTTCACCTTGGCGATCTGACGCAGCAGCCGGCCGTAGCGGCCGTCGCCACGGGCAAGGCCGAGCGCCGCAAACAGGCGCGGGACCCGGTAGTACAGGACCGAGAAGTCGTCTCGACAGGCCTTGTGCCCGAGCGCGCAAGCCAGCCAGCTTTTGCCGAGGCCGCACGGGCCGGTGATGACGAGGTTGCGCCGGGTTCGGATCCAGTCGCCGGTGGCGAGCCTGAGGAACAGGGCCCGATCCAGGCCGCGATGGCTGCGGTAGTCGACGTCCTCGATGCTTGCGGGGTGACGCAGGCGGGCCGCACGGGCGCGGGTCTCGAAGCGCTTCTGGCGGCGCGCCGTCGCCTCGTGCTCGAGCAGCAAACCGAGCCACTCGGCGTGGTCGAGCGCACTGGCCTCCGGGTTGGCCTCGAGCGTCTTGAACCCCGCCGCCATGCCGCTCAGGCCGAGGTCGTGCAGGAGATCGAGAGTGGGATGGGTCAGCATCATCGTCTCCGTCACTGGAAGTAGCGCGGGCCGCGCAGGTTGGGATGGAGCAGCACCGGGGCTGGCTCGGGAGGCGCTGCGGCGCGCTCCAGACCGTTGGCCAGGATCGAGGCAATGCTCGCGTAGGTGAGCGCCCCGATGGCCACGGCCCGAGCCGAAGCGGCCTCCGCCCGGCCAGGGGCGAGCCCGCGATAGAGGCGCAGGATGCCGAGGCAGGTGCGGAAGCCCTGTTCGGGATGCGGCCGATCATGGAGGACGGCGATGACCAGCCCTTCGGTCTCCGGTCCGATGCTGCGTGCCCAGCGCCGGAAGCGCTCGGGGCTCCACTCGGCGTAGCGCCGATGCGCGCTGGGCATGTGCGCGGGATCGGTCCCGTGGCGCCGGCCGCCGTAACGACGTTCGTGAGCGGCGACGCGCTGACCGCGGTGGAACACCTCGACCGTGTGCGCCGTGAGGCGGACGTCGACCTGCTCGCGGATCAGGGCATGGGGCACCGAGTACAGGAACCCGCCCGCCTCGATGTGGTAGTCGAGGTTGACCCGGGCCAGCCGCCACTCGGCGAAGATGTAGTCCTCCTCCGGCAGCGGACGCAGAGTTGCCCGCTCGATCGCCTCGAACAGGGCGCGACGCGTGGTCCCGAGCCGGCGCATGAGATGAGCGTTGATGCGCTCCACCATCTCGGCAATTGCGGCGTTGCATTCGGCCAGTGAGAAGAACGTCTGCCGGCGCAGCCGTCCCAGGATGTAGCTCTGGGCAAAGCGGACGCCGGCTTCCACTTTGGCCTTGTCGCGTGGCTTGCGGGGCCGCGCCGGCAGGATCCCGATACCGTAGTGGTCAGCCATCATGCCGTAGGAGCGGTTGATCTCCGGGTCATAGAACGAGGCCTTGTGCACCCCGCTCTTGAGGTTGTCGGGCACGACGAGGCGGGGAACGCCGCCAAGGAAGCGGAACAGGCGAACGTGGGCGCCGATCCAGTCGGGCAACGCCTGGGTCCAGGTTGCCTCGGCGTAGGTCAGGCTCGACGCGCCGAGCACTGCCACGAAGATCTCGGCCTCGCGTACGACGCCCGTGGCAGGATCGACGATCCCGATCTTCTTGCCGGAGTAGTCGACGAAGATCTTGTCACCGGCCGCGTGGTGCTGGCGCATCACCGGCGTGAGACGGCCCTCGAGCTCGCGGTAGAGGTCGCAGAAGCGAGAGTAGCCGTAGCCCTCCGGATGAGCCTCCCGGTACTCCTCCCACAGCACCGTCAGGTTGACCCCGGGCCGGCGCATCTCCCGCACCAGCGACGGCCAGTCCGGTTCGGGCAGCCTACGCAGTCCCTGCTTCACTCCGGCTCGGGCGAACAGGCGCTGCTCCAGCATCGCGTCGCTGACCTCGGGGCCGAGCGGCCAGGTCACGCCGGCGGCGCTCGCCCTGGCGAGGTTGTCCTGCACGGTGGAGCGGGCAATGCCCAGTGTTCGTCCGATCTCGCGCGAACTCACACCGTCGTGGGCGAGCCGCAGCATCTGTCTGATCTGTCGCATGGTCAGCTCTCTCCTGGCCGGCATTCCGCTCTCCTCGTCGTCGAGGACAGGATTGCCGCGGTTGCTGACCCACGGGAAAACCGCCGCCGATTTCGGCTACAGGCTGGCCGGCTTCATCTCGGAAAGGTGGCCGGCATCAAATCGGAACGCTGGCCGGCTTCGTCTCGGAAGAGGTGGCCGGCTTCCTTCGGAATCCGCAACCGCTTGCGTTAGCGGTTCCGGGAGCGGTTCCGCTTCTACCCGCCGTCGTCGTCACGCAGACCCTCGTCGAACTAATGAGTGAGCTCGTCTACGTGCGACTCATGCCGAAGCTCGGAACCTCTTGGGTCGCAGCGGCCACGTCGGGTTGAGGACATCCACAACGGCCTCCATTCGGTCCAGGCTGTGGGCCACGCAAGAATTTTTTGAGGATTGGGGGTCGACCTCCAGACTGAGCGTGACCATTTGCCAATACAGTCCACTTCCAGTCACCAGAATTTCACGAATATGATCTCTCCTCTTGTTATAAATCCGTGAACTATGTATTTGATGATACTCATCAAAATCATGAGATATACTCGGAAATAAGAACTAAGAGATGATGATTTTTTAGGCGGCAGCTGAGGGATTGAAGACGACGTCGACCCAGTAGTTGGACCGGTTGAAGGATTGAGTCGGGAACAGGCTGGTGCTGCCGTAAGCGAAGACGCCGTTGCCACCCGACGTATCGCTCGCCGGTGCGGTCAGCGGCCCGCTCGTCACTGCGTTCGCGAAGGCGTTGGCGGTGTTCGAGTAGCGGCCGGCATTGGTGTGGTAGGAGGCGGTGTAGGTGGCGCCGGGCGTCAGCGTCACCGGGCTCGAGAAGGTGGCGGTCTGCCAGCCGCTTGCGCTCTCGCCCGTGAAAGTGGCGGTCGCCAGTGCCTGGCCGGTGCTCGACCAGAGCGTGCCGGTGTGGGTGCCCGTATCCTGGCTGCCCTTGTAGAACTTGATCGCGCTGATCGAGCCGGCGCTGGAGGCCTGGAACTTCACCCCAAGTTCGACCGGGTTGAGGTCGTTGGTGTTGGTCGCCGCTGGTGTCGAGGAAGACGAGAACAAGCTGAAGGCGCTGGTGCTGGGCGCCGACACAGTGAGGGCGACGTTGGCGGACGATGTGCCGCCGCGCCCGTCCGAGATCGCGTAGGTGAAGCTGGCCGGCCCCGTGTAGCCGGTCGTCGGCGTGAAGGTGACTGTCGCATTGGTGGTGTTGAGCGAGACGGTTCCGTTGGTCGGCCCGCTCACGTTGGTGATCGACAGGGCGTCGCCGTTCGGGTCGGTGTCGTTGGCAAGCAAGGTCGAGGTCGCGAAGGTGACGGCGGTGTTGCGGGTCACCGCCGGGCCGGTGTCGTTGACTGCGTTCGGCGCCTGGTTGGTAGCGCTGCTATTCGGGTTGAAGACGACGTCGACCCAGTAATTGGTGTTCTGGTAGGTGTTGGTCGGGAACAAGCTGGAGCTGCCGTAGGCGTAGACGCCATTGCCGGAGGACGGAGCGGTCAGCGGCCCGTTCGTCACCGCGCTCGAGAAGCCGTTGGCGGTGGTCGAGTAGCGGCCGGCATTGGTGTGGTACGAGGCGGTGTAGGTCGCCCCCGGGGTGATGCTAACCGGGTTCGAGAAGGTAGCGGTCTGCCAGCCGCTCGCAGTCTCACCTGTGAAGGT